>JBNAWJ010000051.1:0-11034 GCA_049699795.1 Nitrososphaerales archaeon
GTTTCGCTTTTCGTCTTTCTCTTCAAATGGTCAAGGAGTTTTTGGATTGAAGTATATTCGCTCTTCCAACCATCAACCTTAAGGGCGACTTCAAAGTCTTTAAGCTCTTTCTTGCCCCACATATTCCTCGAAATGTTTTAAGAGAACCTTCTTTATAAAATTATGTTATGGCGTGACCTAAGTATCGCAACGCTGAGCTACGGCGGCTAGCCATTCAGCAAAGATTGCATTCATGGCTTTAAGTTTTGCTTTTATATGGTTCCGCAATAAGGAGTGGGACAACCTCCAGAGTATTCAGGATCAGCGCTGACATACTCTAAAGTTTCGCCTTTCTCCATACCAAGAACTGAACCTAAATACAAGACTTGTTCTTTCTTGCTACCATACCTATACACAGTTATGCCTTTGCAGCCTAGCTTGTAGGCAAGAAGATAAGCATCCCTCACATCCTCTACTGAAGCATCATGTGGCAAGTTAATGGTTTTTGAAACTGCGTTATCTGTGTATTTCTGAAAAGCTGCTTGCATCCTTACATGCCACTCAGGCTCTATATCCAATGCTGTTACGAATAATCTTTTCACATCCTCTGGAACTCCATCAATCTCTTGAACAGAACCTTTCTTCGCTATCTCCATCATCAAGTCAGCACTGTAGAATCCTCTCTTCTTTGCAATTTCTTCGAATATGGGATTCACTTCTAAGAGTTTTGTCCCTTCCAAAACATTTCTTACAAAAGATACTGCGAATAAAGGCTCTATACCGCTAGAACAACCAGCAATTATAGAAATCGTGCCTGTTGGGGCAATCGTAGTCACAGTAGAATTACGAATTGCTTTGTAGCCTCTTTTCTGCCATAGGCTTCCATCAAAGTTAGGGAAGGAACCTCTCTCATCAGCCAGTTCTACAGACTTCTGTATGGCTTCTTTGGAGATGAAATTCATGAGTTTTTCAGCCGTCATCAAAGCTTCCTCAGAATCATAAGGTATACCAAGTTGGATGAGCATGTCTGCAAAGCCCATCACTCCTAAGCCTATCTTTCTGTTGGCTTTAGTGATGCTTTCTGTTTGGGGTAATGGATACTTGTTAACATCGATTACATTATCAAGAAAGTGAACTGAAGCACGAATTGTATATCTTAACTTGTCCCATAAAATATCATCCTTGACCATGTTTGACAGATTTATAGAACCAAGATTACAAGATTCATAAGGTAATAATGGCTGCTCTCCACACGGATTCGTACTTTCTATCTCTCCAATTTGAGGAGTAGGATTGAATTCATTTATTCTGTCTATGAATATGGCTCCAGGATCCCCTGTAGCCCAAGCCATGGTTACCATCAAGTTAAAGACGTTGCTAGCTTTGAGCTTATTTACAGGCATCTTGGTACGGGGATTTATCAATTCATATTCATCATCTTTTTCCAAAGCCTTCATGAAACTGTCTGTTATAGCCACGGATATGTTGAAGTTTGTGAGAAAACCTTCCTTTGATTTGGCTGTTATGAATTCGATTATGTCTGGATGATCTACTCTTAATATGCCCATATTTGCTCCTCTTCTCCTACCTCCTTGCTTTATTACATCTGTTGCAGTATCATATATACGCATGAAAGAAACAGGGCCTGACGCTATTCCTTTTGTAGAGCCTACTACATCTCCCTTCGGTCTTAACCTTGAAAAGGAGAAACCAGTCCCTCCCCCCGTTTGATGAATCAATGCTGCATACTTTAGTGTATCAAATATGCTTTGCATAGAATCTCCTATTGGCAATACAAAACAGGCTGAAAGTTGCCCGATTCTTGTCCCAGCATTCATGAGAGTAGGAGAGTTAGGGATGAATTCAAGGCTAGTCATCAGCCTCAAGAACTCTTCCTCGACGCTCTCCACATCTGTTGCTTTGTTATACAAAAGGTCAGCGGCAGCTATCGTCTTGGCTACTCTCTCAAACATCTGTCTTGGTGTCTCAATGACTTTGCCCTCCTCGTTCTTTTGGAGATATCTTCTTTCTAGTACGCTTACAGCATTGACTGAAAGCTTCAGCTCATCAGCCACGCCAAAGAACTTCTTTGCTTCTCTGATCTCAGTGCGCTTCCTCCGATATAGAATATAAGCTTTTGCCACATCAGCGTAGCCATTCCTTATTAGAGTCTCCTCCACTATATCTTGCACATTTTCAACGTGGGGAATCTTTCCTTCGAATCTCTCTTCAAGAGTCGCCACAACTTGATCGGAAAGTTTTTTTGCTTCTTCTTCATCCTCGCGATTCACAGCCATGAAAGCCTTATGTATAGCATTTGCTATTTTGCCAGCCTCGAATTTAACAATTCTTCCATCCCTTTTCTGAATTTCCCGAATTTTTGTGTTCAACATGCATTAACCCGTTATTTGAATATTAATAAGTCTAATAAATCGTTTTTTCTAAAAAATAATAAATAGGCTTACTATGCAATTAAAGACCAGAGGGACTGTCATGGTAGGCGATTCCTTTCCATTCCAAATTCGAAACTAGAAAGGACATATTTGAGCAAGAAGTAGAGGTAGAAGGCCATCTAATAGATTCCATGATATTGACGAAGATATTCGATAGAATCATGGATTTGGGTGGAGACTTTGAAGTAATAGAGTTTAGAATAGGTAAGAGAAAGAAGGATTATAGTTACGCTAAATTGGTAGTAAAGGGAAAGAATGAAAATCACCTTAATTTATTGCTAGAAGAGCTTTATCGTCTAGGGGCTTACTCTCCAGAAGTAAATGAGGTTAAGCTCGTTCCAGCGCCTGCAGATAAAGTCTTGCCAGACGGCTTCTATTCAACTACTTCTCACCCTACATCCATCTTGATAAATGGCAAATGGATCGAAGTTCACGATCAGATGATGGACAAAGTCATTGTTGTGGATAAAGAATCAAATTCAGCAAGGTGCAAATTCATAAATGAGGTAAAGCGGGGTGATCTAATTGTAGTCGGTGAAGAAGGTATAAAAATCAAGCCCCCTGAAAGGCCGAGAGAGGGAGCCGTTCTATTTGAGTTTATGGCCAGTAAGGCATCTTCTGAGAAGCCATCAGTTTCTATAGTCAGACAGATAGCAAGGGACATGTATGAGGTAAAGGTTAAAGGAGGAAAGATAGCAGTAGTTGCAGGTCCTGCAATAGTTCATACAGGCGCTGCTTCTTCTTTTGCAAAAATGATAAGGCTAGGCTATGTGGATGCCCTATTATCTGGAAATGCTTTAGCTGTCCATGATGTAGAATATGCCCTCTTTGGAACATCCTTAGGTATGAATGTGGAGAATGGGTCAACTTCACTTAAAGGCTACAGAAACCATCTTGCAGCCATAAATGAAATCATGAAGTCTAACTCATTATCAGAGGCTGTCAAGAGAGGAGTGTTGAAAAAGGGGATAATGTATGAATGTATTGTGAATGAGGTGCCCTTTGCCCTTGCTGGCTCTATTCGTGATGATGGACCTTTACCTGATGTCATAACAGATGTAGTAAAAGCTCAGAAAAGGTACAGGGAGCTTCTCAAAGATGTAAAATTGGTTATAATGCTTGCTTCAACTCTGCACTCAATAGCCGTTGGTAACCTCCTGCCATCGACTATGAAAGTTGTATGCGTTGACATAAACCCCGCAGTTACTACAAAGCTTATGGATAGAGGTACTGCACAAGCAGCAGGTATAGTATCAGATGTTGGTACTTTTTTACCATTGTTGGTAGATGAACTTGAGAAGTATCCGATAAAAATCAATAAGTAACTTAAGATCATTTCTCATCAAGGCAAGGTCTTCTTAGGCTTTAGTGGGCCCGATGGGCTTCGATCCCATGACCAACCGGTATCTACCATAAAGTTATGAGCCGGTTGCTCTACCAAGCTGAGCTACGGGCCCTAAAGAGAATCTGACATAGTGGTATTTAGATTTTAAGTTAAACGAAACTTTGCATAGTTGAGATTTTTCCTAACTGCTGAAGTTCAGAGCCGCGGGTGCAGTAGAAGGTCTTAGTGAACTTGGCAAAGACTGGGCAGTTAGGGCATATACATTGCTTCCCATCAGTTATCTTCGTGCTCTTTCCATTTATTATAAAGCAGTAGGCGATGTAATAGTCATCCTTTCCTTTCTTGAGAACATCTCTATAAGTAGGGCAAGCTGTGCAATTGCACATGCTGTTTACCATACTCTCCATCTTCCTTACCTCTCCAACACTTACCTTCATTATCTCTGCAGCCTTTCCAAGAGTAATCCTCATTTCAATTATACCTTCTCATTACATCGAGCAAACGGTTAAGAAATAAAAAATCTTTCTAAGACTCAACCTTAGAACATTGAGCTTCTGATGCTGAACGAGAGTTATGAGAGAATTCTCCCTTTAATAAAAACAATTTAAACCTATATAATGCCACAATGTCTCTGAAAAATGGAATGAAATCTTCAAAGCAAATGGGGGTCAGAGCAGCCTATATGGCAATCATCCTTCTCGGTATAGTAAGCCTCATGGGCGATTTGGTCTATGAGGGGTCAAGAGGAATTGTACCAGACTATCTTAATTTTCTTGGAGCACCAGCGCTTTTTGTAGGCTTGGTCATTGGCTTAGGAGAGTTCTTAGGCTACGCTATGAGGTTTGTCAGCGGTATTCTTGCAGACACTACAAAGGCTTACTGGTTCTTTATATTTGCAGGATATGGCCTGATTATTGCAGTTCCTCTCATGGCTTTTTCATCAAATTGGGAAATAATCGCTCTACTCGTTTTAGTAGAGAGGTTTGGAAAGGCTGTAAGGTCTCCTTCAAGGGATACGGTTCTATCCATGGTCAGTAAGGGCATAGGTTCAGGGAAAGCCTTTGGAATACATGAGTTCTTGGATCAGATTGGCGCCATAATCGGCCCTTTAATCGTAGTATTTCTTATGCTCTACACAAAAAATGATTATTCAAATGTGTTCAAATTCATGATATTACCTTATTTTATCCTGCTGTTAGCGCTAAGCTACACTTATAGGAATATCAAGGGCCAGACATATACAGAAACAAAATTTGAAAAAAAGCAAGGTTTGACAAAGTCGTTTTATATTTATACCATTGCTGTAACTCTCAATACAATTGGGTTAATCCACATTTCACTCATACTCTTCAAAGCTTCTGAAATTTTACAACCTGTTCATCAGCAATGGATCGTGCCAGCTCTTTTCTTGATAGCTCAAGGCGTTGATGCTCCTATAGCGCTTATTTCAGGCTATTTTTATGATAAAGCTGGTGTTAAAGTTCTTCTCATACCCTTTATCCTCTCTACACTTCCACCCATACTTGCCTTGACGAGTAATCAGCTTCTAATGCTTGTAGCTGCATGTATAGTCTTTGGTTTAGTTTTAGGGATGCAGGAGTCCATATATAGAGCTGCAGTAGCAGATTTGACACCTCTAACTTCAAGAGGTAGGGCTTATGGACTGTTTAATACAGCCTATGGCCTCGGCTTTTTGGCCAGCGGTACAATATATGGTAGCTTTATAGACTATAGAATTTCTAGTATAGCTGTAATAGCTTATTCTCTTATGACACAAGTCATCGCTATATTTCTACTATTAAATGTGAAAAAATTAAAAGTTTGAAGAATAGAGATAATATCATGGAAAAGGGTCTAGATCAATTAATCAAAGTCTATCAAACAAAAAAAGATGAAATTCAAAGGAGACTTTCAGAATTTAAAAGAATATTGAACGAATCTGATGAGAGAGTATTCGCTGAGCTTGCCTTTTGTATATGCACCCCACAATCTAAAGCTACAACTTGCTGGGAGATCGTATCATCGCTGATGAGAAATGGTCTTTTGTTTAAAGGAAATGAAGAGCAGATGAGACCATTTTTGGATGAGATAAGATTTGGGGATAATAAAGCCAAGTATATTGTATATGCAAGAAGATTCTTTACTGAAGAAAGTAATCTAAAGATTAAAGAGAAGATTCAATCCTTTGATAATTTATTCAAATTGAGAGAGTGGTTGGCAAATAACATATTAGGAATTGGGATGAAAGAAGCTAGCCATTTTTTAAGAAACATCGGTCTTAGCAAGGATTTTGCGATACTGGATAGACACATATTGAAAAATCTTAAGGAATATGGCATTATCGACGAGATTCCAAAATCTATTTCTAAAAAAGTCTATGTTGATATTGAGGATAAGATGAGAGAGTTCTCAAAGAGAATAAACATCCCTATGGATGAGTTGGATTTACTTTTTTGGTTTAAAGAAACAGGAATGATATTCAAATGATACCAAAAGGGTAAAATACGATCTTCTCAATCTAATTTTTGTGCTCCGGTGGTGTAGCCCGGACAAGCATAGTGGCCTTTCGAGCTTGGGCGGGGAGTTTTACCCATAGCCACTGATCGCGGGTTCAAATCCCGCCCGGAGCACTAACTATCAATCATTAACAAAGCATAAAAAGCCAAAATACAGTCAAATGTTAGGAATGTCTGATAAGAAAAATTCTGACAACCCAAGGGTGATACTTTACACAGGTAAAGGAGGAACAGGAAAGTCTGTAATAGCCTGCGCTACAGGTTTGAAGACTTCAAGCATAGGATATAAAACTCTCATAGTATCGTCTGACCCTGCCCACACATTAGGAGATGCTTTGGAGAACAGAATAACGGATTCACCAACAAAGGTATCTGAAAACTTATGGGCGATACAAATAGACCCAATTAAAGAGATGGAAAAGAACTATGCTGTAATTCAAGAGTGGCTAACCTCTCTTCTTTCTGCCAAAGGAATAGAGGAGACTCTAGCCTATGAGATTGCTTCGTTGCCAGGAATGACGCATCTATTCGCTCTTCTTAAGATAGAAGAGTTAGCAAGAGAGAAGCAGTTTGACGTTATAATCCTTGATACAGTCCCATCTGGAGAAGCGCTCAAATACCTATACTTCCCTAAACTTTTTGGAAGCATAAGTAGAAAACTGATAAGCATGGTCGGTTCGATAGCAGGCATAGCAAGAGTTATAGAACCCTTCATAGGGGTGCCTGCGCCAAAAAAAGAAGTCTTCAAATCCGAGGTAGAGTTGATAAAGAGGCTTGGAAGGTTAGCAGATATACTTAAAGATATTGATATCACAAGTTTGAGGGTAATAGCAAACCCTGATGCCTTCAGTATTGAAAATACAAGAAGGACTTTGATGCTCTCAAGCCTCTACGGGATAAATGTAGACTTAGCTATTATCAACAAGATCATACCAGAAAAAGTTAACGATTCATACTTTAGCAATTGGATAGAGCTTCAGAAAAAATGCTTATCAGAGGCTGAGGCGAGCTTCTATCCCTTGCCAATAAAGAAGTTGATGCTCTTCGATTCAGAGTTAAGGGGTATTGAGATGCTCAAGAGAAGTGGGGATGAACTATTCATTAACGAGGATCCTACCAAGATATACTTTAAGGGCTCTCCCTTCAAGATTATCAGCGAAGAAAATGAGCTAACTCTAATAGTGAAAGTTCCCTTTACGAGCAAAGAAAAGATAAACGAAGTTGAAAGAATAGGGGATGAGCTCTTAGTCAGAGTGAATACAGAAGTTGGAGATGCAGTCAAAGTCATACCACTTCCAACAGCTGCCCTTAGAATGAAATTGTCTAGGGCTAAGCTTTTAAATGATGAACTACAAATCAGTTTTGTTGATGAATATGAGCGAAAGTGAAAGTGCAATTAATGATATCGTTAAAGGAATAATGAGATTGATGGCATTACCCTTCTCAGAAACTATGGATGAATTTTTCATAAAAGCGTTATCTAAAAATTATGCCGAGCCTGCAGAGCATCTCATAAACGCAAAAATAGAGTTCTTAAGTGCATTTAAGAGCGTTTTGGATAAGAGAATAGAAAGGTTAAAGGAAGTTAGAGAAAAAGTAAAAGAAAGAGCAGAAGTTGCTAAGAAAGAGAAGGTCCAAGTAGAGTGAACTAATCCATACTTCGTGGGATTAAATTCAGCGTCGATAGAAGCTTCAGATAGCTGATCCAATCCATTTCCTTCTTGTAGTTCTTTATTGAATCTATGATGATCTTCTCATCTTCTATGCCCAATAATTGCCTTAATTTCTTAGCCATAGGTCCTCCTATGAACAAGTATTGTATTATTTTTGTCAAATTTGAAACCTTTCGACTTATGCTAGCGCTTTCAAAGTCTATTACAACTGGTTTCTTAGACACTATTACATGCTTTTTTGGATCACTTAATTCGCCATGGTCTAAACCTAATTTGTCCAAACTAAAGCACTGATCCAAGAGCTCTCTAAGGATTTTTCTAATTCCATTAACACTATACTCTTCCAGTCTCTTTAGCCATTCTAAAATGCTATAGCCTTCAATGAACTCCATGAGGATGAAATTTTCTGTAGACTCAAAAAACTTTGGACCTACACCAATGGAGTTAGCCATTAGGTGCATTTCAGCCTCTCTTTTCATGGAAATTCTGTTCGCATCCGTTCTCCTTATCTTCAAAACTGAAATACCAAAATCGGTTAAAGCTTTGACAACTACGCTTACACATCCTTTTCCAACCACTTCTAACCTGCCTATTTTCGTCTTCCCTTCGAATAGAATACTGTTGACTTTAAGAAGCTTGAGCTCGTTGATTCTTTTAATAGCTACGTTGAGATCTGGCTCAGGGTAGCATAACACATTCAAGTAAGGTTCTTTCATTAGATCGTCTATTCCCACAAGTTCTGAAGACGACAATATCTTTACCCCTTACTCTATTTCATAATTGCAGTATCTAGTAATTAAAACCGTTTAACGATTCAATTTGATAAGAATTGTAAATATTAGTACGGAGCATAACGGCAGGTTCATAAAGTTCTTTATTGAAAAAGAAACGATAAAGTATGGAATGGGAGAAGTTATTAGATCATTATGGTTCACTGATCGAAGGAAAACTTGAGAGTTATTTCTCTAATCTGACCCAAAATGCAAAGAATTATCATCCATTCATAGGTGAATTATATGATAATATTCGTGAATACTCTCTTAGAAAGGGAAAGAGGCTCGCTTCTTGCAGTGCTCTATTATCTTACAAGGGATATACAGGAAAAATAGATGAAAACATACTGGATGTGTGCATTGGCATTGAGCTTTACAGGCATTGCATTTTAGTCCATGACGATCTTGTTGATAAGGATAAGTTTAGAAGAGGTGGAAAATCTTTCCATAATCTCTTTACAGATTATGATAGGAGGTTTGGAGAAAGAATAACTATCTTTGCTGGCGATTTGATCTTCGCTTTAGCATTACAATGCATATCGAGGTCTGGTTTCTCTATCGATAAAATAGATAAAGCCTTGAGCTTGCTCATAGAAGGTTATTGTGAAGTCAATGAGAGCCAGATACTAGATTTGCTTTTTGAATCTACTCATCCTGACTTTGCCGAGTGGTCCAAAATGGCCTACAAAAGGGCAGCATCACTATTCAGAGCAACTATTCTTATTGGTGCTATACTTGGGAATGCTCCTGTGCGTGATGTAGAATTGCTCAGAGATGCTGCCACCAACATTGGCTATCCATTTGATATTCAGGATGATATAATAGACACTTTTGCAACAAAAGAGCAGTATGGAAAAAAGCCTGGAGGAGACCTCGTCCTTGGGAAAAAGCCACTTCACATAATACTTCTGCATGAGAGAGCGAGCAAGGATGAGCTAAAATTGCTGGATAATGTTATGCGCAAAAGATACATAACAAATACTGAAATTGAATCTATAAGGCAAGTTATAAGGAAGACTGAAGCGCTTAAATCTGCCAAGGAAGAGTCAAAAAGATATGCAGAATTTGCCAAGAATTTGATTTCTAAGACTAGTATGAGTGATGAAATAAAGGATTTCTTCTCTTCTTTTATAAATTACATAGAAGAGAGCTTAGACTGGTATAAATAAAAAATATCGTTGTCTCATTTGCTGTTATTGTTAGAGTGCCATTTGTGACGAAGTTCCAACTCGCTTGAGTGTTATTAAAAGGGAAGGTTCCTTAAACTCTTGAACATTAAGGAATACATTATGGCATAAGTTCACTTCTAAAATAGGTTTATTTGTAAGTATTCTTTATGATTTCATGATAATTATGGGTGGCACTAAGAAAAAATCCATTTCACAAGCCGAAAAGGCTCAAGCTACAGTTGCAAAAAAGCAAGAAAAAGAGTCGAAGGCTCTTCAAAAAGTAAAAAGGGACATAGCCATACCGAAGATGGATGAGAAGCAAGCCATTAAAGTATTTGGGCCTTTAAAGGCCATTACAGTTTACAATACTGCGAAGACTCTTAATATAAGGGCATCGACAGCATCTGCACTTTTGAAGTCTTTAGAGGCCAAGGGAATTCTGAAGAAGTTCGGAGGTTATAGTGGGCATTACGTTTATGCGCTCGTATCAGCTGGTTGATATTGACCATTTTATTAAAAGGATGTTGAACTGAGGATTTTAGACTCATTTTGATTAAGAATAGTAGGAACCTAACCAATATCAACGGTTATGACGTCTCCTGCTCCTACCTTACTAAGGATATCTAGTCCGAAAGTGACTTTGCCTAAGGGATTTACGGGCATGGCCACCTCACAATTCTCAAGGAAGAAGCACAAAGCCCCGTTCGATGATAAAAATCCTATCTCTCCCTTTTGAAAACTCTTTCTTGCCTTTTCTACACCAGCAACTATTCCTAAAGTGATGTAAACAAATTGATCCTTGAACCTGATGGCTCGTCCCTGTGAAGGCATATTCCTTAACAAAGCGTTTAAGGTAATTGGAGC
This sequence comes from Nitrososphaerales archaeon, assembly GCA_049699795.1. Classification (GTDB taxonomy): domain Archaea; phylum Thermoproteota; class Nitrososphaeria; order Nitrososphaerales; family JACAEJ01; genus JAVZMU01. The sequence continues at coordinate 10,773 of JBNAWJ010000051.1, forward strand.
GAGATGGCGAAAGACTTCTCCTTCAGCCCTTCCTTTTCCATAAACCTCTATTGTAATGTTCAACTTAGAGACTGAGGTCTTTGAGTTCATGGGATAGATCATCTATCAATCTGCGTTTAAATTTTTATCAATAAAAAAGATGATTTCAAAACTTGAAAACTCCATTCTATCTTGGAAAACCAACACAAAGACAACATAAGTTTTTATAAGTAGGTTCCAATCTTGCTGTTGGTGATTGTTAAATTGGTGTTTAAGCCGATAG
>JBNAWJ010000052.1:0-10318 GCA_049699795.1 Nitrososphaerales archaeon
GCAAATGGTTTGTCCTCATCCTCTCCGATAGCTTAGGGAGATGAGCCTTAAAATTTAGTATTTCAACAGAATCTTGCATAGAAACACTTATAATCTCAAGAGGGTTTAAAATAATTGAGATTTCCTTTTCTTAGGTGGATAAAAACCATGACCATTACATCTCGATACCCATTAAATAAGATAAGCGAAGTGGAGTATAGGATAGAGACTAACGCAAAGGAAGGGATGAAGGTACCAGTAACTATCTATGCTGATGAAAATCTACTCAGTAAGATGCTTACAGATAGAACTATAGACCAAGCCGTAAACGTGAGTTACTTGCCAGGAGTCTACAAACATGTAATAGTGCTACCAGATGGCCATGAAGGGTATGGCTTCCCTATAGGAGGCGTTGCTGCTACTGATTTTGATACAGGAGTTATATCTCCAGGTGGTGTTGGTTACGACATAAATTGTGGGGTTCGTCTTGTTCGGACTGATCTAACCGAAAAAGAAGTTAGGCCAAAGCTCAGAGAACTGTTAAGAGAACTGTTTAGAGCCATTCCTTCAGGTTTAGGAAGCAAAGGTCAGATCAAGTTGAGCACTAACCAGTTGGATCAAGTGCTTAGTTATGGTGTGAGATGGGCGATTCAAAATGGCTATGGGTGGGAAGAGGACGCTGAGTTTTGTGAGGAGAATGGCACTATGAAAGGAGCAGATCCAAGCAAAGTTTCATCCACAGCAAAGTCAAGGGGAGCACCGCAGCTAGGTAGCCTAGGTTCTGGGAATCATTTCCTTGAAGTAGAATTAGTTGATAAAATATTCAATGAAGCTGCCGCCAATAAATTTGGCATAACACAAAGTGGTCAAGTTGTCGTCCTTATTCATACAGGCTCAAGAGGTCTAGGACATCAAGTATGCAGTGATTACTTGAGGGTTATGGAGGTCGCTGTAAGCAAGTATAATATCTATCTTCCCGATAGAGAGCTTGCCTGTGCTCCAAACAATTCGAAAGAAGCTGAGGATTATAAGAAAGCCATGGCTGCAGCTCTAAACTATGCATGGTCAAATCGCCAGATGATAACTCATTGGACTAGAAAGGCTTTCGAAAAAGTATTCAAAGCATCAGAAAAAGACCTTAACATGAGGCTTATATATGATGTAGCTCATAACATAGCAAAGCTAGAAGAACATTCTATAAATGGAGCTAAAAAGAAAGTAGTTGTGCACAGAAAAGGCGCAACAAGAGCTTTCCCTCCTGGAAGTTCAGCCATACCCGATGCTTACAGAGATGTAGGTCAACCAGTGCTCATCCCAGGTTCGATGGGGACTGCAAGTTGGCTCCTCGTTGGTACTCCCAAGGCCATGGATTTGAGCTTTGGCTCTACAGCTCATGGTGCTGGAAGGATGTTGTCAAGGGCTGCGTCTGTAAGAGCCTACCCTGCAAGCGAGATTAAGAGGAGGCTTGAGAATCGGGGAATAATTATCGAAGCTGCCAGTTGGAAAGGAATTGCTGAGGAAGCTCCTGAAGCCTATAAAGATGTAGACTCTGTAGCGGAGGTCTCCCATAAGACAGGGATAGCAACCAAAGTGGCAAGGCTTATACCAATAGGAGTTGTGAAAGGCTAAAGCAAGTTTTTTATTGAAAAGAATATTGAAAACAGTTCGAAAAAAGCCAAAATATGAAAAAGAAAGCAAAAAGAATCAAATATTTTTCAAATGATAACGTAATTTTATATGAAAAAATATTTAAGATAGTTTATTTCTTACCTTTGAGTCAAGAACATAAATGCTTGAATCCTCGTCAGACTCAGGGATAGAAGATAAGATACAGCTATACAAGGATGTCTTCCCTTCTGGTGATATACCAAGGATGGTTTGGGACTTCAAAACTGTTCCCATGGATTTACCTGCCGAAATCTACATAACCGATACTACTTTCAGAGACGGACAACAAGCTAGAGAACCTTATACGGTAAATCAGATGTTAACTCTTTTCGACTTTTTGCATAGACTTGGCGGTCCAAAAGGCATCATAAGATGGAGCGAATTCTTTCCCTATACGAAGAGGGATAGAGAAGCCATAAAAGAGATCAAAGAGAGGGGTTACGAATATCCAAAGGTTACAGGATGGATGAGGGCTAAGAAGGAAGACTTGCAACTTATAAAAGAGATGAAATTGGAGGAGACAGGCATACTTGCCTCCATTTCAGATTACCATATTCTCCATAAGTTCGGTCTAAGCAGAAGCCAAGTCATAGAGAAGTATCTTGAGATATGTGAGGAAACCCTCAAACTAGGCATAGCCGTACGTTGCCACTTAGAGGATGTTACAAGAGCTGATTTCTATGGCACAGTCGTACCCTTTGTAAAGCGCCTAATTCTTCTTGAGGAGAAGTATAATCTACCCGTCAAGGTGCGTCTAAGTGATACTTTAGGCGTTGGTTTACCTTACCCTGAGGCAGCGTTACCAAGAAGCATACCAAAGATGGTGTATGGACTCACCCATGAAGTGGGATTGCCTCATGATAGGCTAGAGTTTCATGGCCATAACGATTTTCATAAAGGAGTAATCAACGCTATTACTGCTTGGCTTTATGGTTGCACTTTCAACAATTGTACCTTATTGTCAATTGGCGAGAGGGCTGGAAATACGCCTCTTGAAGCCATGGTTATAGAGTATATTCAAATAAAGGGTACAAATAATGGCATGGATACAAGAGTCATAAGTGAGATAGCAGACTTTTACGAGAGCATTGGCTTTGAGATTCCCTCGTACTATCCTTTGGTGGGGAAGAACTTCACCATCACAAGGGCAGGGGTTCATGCTGATGGTATACTCAAAGACCCAGAGATATACTTGCCCTTTGACACAGAAAAGATATTGGGTAAATCTCCTAAGATAGCTATTACACCTTACTCTGGTGTTGCCGGCATAGCCTTCTGGATCAATCAATACTTTAGATTAAATGGAGACAAAAGGATAGGCAAGGACAATGAAAAGGTAAAGAAGATATATGAGTGGGTCGAAAAGCAATACTCTAAAGGTAGAATGACAGCTATCTCAGACAAAGAGATGGAAAAACAAGTCATGAAGTATTTTCCTGATCTTATAAACAATAAAAGATCAAATCTTTGAGGAATCATTTTGTTAATTGATCTTTGACCAATTGAACTAGCTTTCTTCCTTCTCTATACATGTCTATTAGAGGAATCTCTAAATTAGAGATCTTTGGCTTAAGCTTTGCAACTCTGCCAGTAATGGCTATTATTGGGTGAATCGTTCCTTCCAAAGTCCTTCTCAAGTCTTCCTTATTCTCTGCTGCTATTATCTTAAAAACATCTCTTCTCTTGGCAATTAGAGAATGAAAGCCCTCCAAGAATATTACATCTAGCCCTTCTTCTAGCCTTTTAATTGTTTCTTCCAGCTCTATTCGTTGATCTTCTTTCTTCTTTATTATGACAACTTCTGTTGGAGCTATGATCGCAATTTTTTTCGCTCCAGCTTGGGCGTACTTCCACGTGTCCTTGCCCTTTTTATCAATAGTAAAATCTGGTTCGTGAACGTGCTTGATGGAACCTATGCTGAATCCTTCTCTGCTCAGATTAGATGTTAAGTACTCTATGGTGGAAGTCTTTCCAGAGCCGCTTTTTCCTACAACTGCTACTATCTTCGCCATTTAGATCATTGGCTAAGAACCTTCAGTAATGGAGTTAATTAAAACTAATCCTTATGAGGCTTCCAACTCTGAATCTTGTAATATATGACTTCTCCCCGCCTTTCTATAACCGCCAAAACTGCTTCTTTACCCATTCTCCCTATTTGACTGACGATTTCACTTAGCTCTTTAATGGGCGTCTTTGTGCCTTCGTTTAGGCCGCAGATAACATACTTTGCCGATTTGGAGCCGTATTCACCTCTATCATATACCCTAAAATCAACACCAAATCCAAATCCTTCACGAACTACATATCCACGACTCCTTAAATCTCTATAGATTAGAAAGCGAGTCCATATGCTAGCATCTTTAGATATAGAGAAGTCTACAAGCTCGTTAACAGACATTTCTTTGTTATCTTTTAACACCCTTAACTTGCCACCATACAGTAAGAAAATGGCTTCATAATCCTTCAATAAGAGCTTATCATCTAGCTCTTCTCCATAACCTCTTTTCTTCAACTCCTCTTGGGCTTTTTTATCATCTATGATGACACCCTTTTTTGTCAAACGCCCTGTCAACACGCAAGGAATTTCCTCATCCATCACAGATCATATGTTCATGTCCTTATTAAAGTAAAACCTTTCGTATTCCGTACACCTTATATTCTGAAATATGAGTCTAATCTGGGGTTGTCAAGATAAGGCGAACAAAAATAGCAAAAATCACTAATGAATCTTTGAGATAGAATTTGGTCTATTTTTTGTCTAAGCTTAAACTCGTTATTTTGACAATCCCGTCTAATCTCTGCATAAAACTTAGATACTAAAGATATCTTGAGGAAAGGAATATTAGAATCTTTGAGAGAAAAAGATTAGATAGATATGATTTGGAATGGTTTCACTCAAAGAACTGTAAGCTGGGAAGACGAAGCGATTAAATTGATAGACCAAAGGAAATTGCCCAACAAACTAGTTTTCATAAAATGCATCGATCATCATCAAGTAGTAGATGCCATCAAGAACATGAGCATAAGAGGAGCTCCTGCCATTGGAGCGATAGCGGCTATGGCCCTTGCATTAGTAGCCCATAAATCTAAGGCTAAGACAAAAGAGGACTTGATTAGAGAACTTGAATTTGTAGCAAAGGATCTAAAGGCTACGCGCCCAACAGGCATTAACTTATTCTGGGCTATTCAAAGAGTTATGAATAGAGCGCAATTAACTGAAGGAACAATAAAGGAGATCGTTAAGGCAATTAAAACTGAAGTTCTTCTAATTGCAGAAGAGGATATAGAGACAAACCGTGCCATAGGAAAGAATGGCGCTGAGATTCTTGAAGATGGAGACACAGTGCTAACCCACTGTAAATGATCTAGTTTTCACTGGTCAGCAGAATGCGGGAGCACTGGCAACGGTAGGCTATGGTACTGCTCTAGGAGTAGTGAGGGCAGCAATAGAGCAGAGAAAATGTATAAGCGTAATAGCTACAGAGACCAGACCCGCACTTCAAGGAGCAAGGCTGACATGCTTTGAACTCAAAAACGACGGAATTTCTGTTACTTTGATAGCAGATTCTATGGTAGGTTATGTAATGCAAAAGGGGTTGGTGAATAAAGTAATAGTTGGTGCAGATAGAATAACAAGACTTGGTCATACATTCAACAAGATTGGGACTTATCAGATAGCAGTTCTAGCTCAAAGGCACAATATACCATTCTATGTTGCTGCACCTAGATCAACCTTCGATTTTGATACTAATTTTGAGGATGTAATAATTGAGGAAAGAAGCTTAAATGAGGTGGTTATGATCAATAGAAAAAGAATAGCGCCAAAAGGAATCAACGTGCTAAATCCAGCCTTTGACATGACTCCACCCGAGCTGATAACCGCAATTATAACTGAAAAAGGGTTATTACTACCACCTTTTGAAGAATCTATCGACAAATTCTGTGAATCATAGTTAACATAGTTTAAATCAAAGTTTCTTAAATTTCAGTTGGGCCCGTGGTCTAGTATGGATAAGACGCAGAGTTTATCACGTAAGCCTTCGGTGCTCTGAAGAGAGCCTGAAATCCGGGGTTCAAATCCCTGCGGGCCCGTCACTTTAGATTCAAATGTGAAGATCTGAGTATCTGCTAAGGCTTTTTCTCATTCAAATAACATTCTGGAGTTGGACAGCTTAGTAAGGCATAATGATGAGTAAATATACAATAAAAACTTGAGTGACTTAAATTTCTATCATCTTTTAAGGGGATTTTATTTTTTGGGCTATGTTTTTACCAAAGTTAAAGCATTCCTTGAGCTCATTGTTTGTGGGTAAATACTTGATTTCTAAAGATGATTCATAAACTTCAAAGTTAGCTTTTTTGGCTACATCTACCATCTGCTTTACTGCTCCTCCTCCCCAGCCATAGGAACTAAAGAATGCCCAAAGTTTTCCTTTTGGTCTTAATCCTGCTATGTAGGTTAGGAAGGAGCTTACTGATGGGAACATGGAATTGTTAAGGGTTGGAGAACCTACAACAACAGCCTTGGCTTCCAAAATTTCAGTCACAATTTCCGTGATATCAGACTCTCTCAATTTAAAGAATTTAACTTTCACTCCTTGACTTGCAATTCCTTCAGCTATAGCTCTAGCCATAGTTGTTGTACTCCCCCACATACTGTCGTAAACTATAACTACCTTATCTTTAGAAGTACCTTTACTCCATTTCATATAAGCATCAACAATTTTCATAGGGTTGGAACGCCAAATAATTCCATGACTAGGAGCAATAACTTTAATTGGAATTCCCATGTCACTTATCTCTTGGATTTTTCTTGTGATAAGCGATGAAAAAGGCATTAGAATATTGGCATAATATTTTGCCGCTTCCTCCATAAGTACTGCTTCTTCAACTTCGTCGTCAAAGCGCCCTGAAGTTGCAAGATGCTGGCCGAAAGCATCGTTAGGCATCAAGATTCCATCTTCAAAAACGTAGGTGAACATACTGTCTGGCCAATGGAGCATAGGCACTTCAAAGAACTTCAAAGTTCTTTTTCCAAGCTTCAACTGGTCGCCGGTTTTAACAGTTTCGACATTTAAGTTTTCGCCGTAATATTTGGTTAAGCCTTCTTTGCCCCTCTGTGATGCTATTATTCGGGCATTTTTAGCCTCTTTGATTACATTTGGCAATGCGCTTGAATGATCCATCTCAACATGGTTTATGATAATATAATCGAGCTTCTCAAGGCTTAAAATTTCGTTTATGTTTCTTACCAATTCGTTATAATAAGGATATTTAACGGTGTCGACTAGAGCTGTTTTTTCATCTCTTATTAAGTAAGCATTATAGGTTGTTCCATGTCTGGTCAAGTAGCCATGAAAATCTCTAATATTCCAATCAATCACGCCTACCCAAAATATCTCCTCGTTTATTTCGACCTTAACCATTTTTCCACTCTCTTGAAGCTTAGCCTATATTTAGAAGTACAGAAATATAAATTTGCTTTCAAGTTATTTTTAATTCCTTGAAAAAATCTTTGATGTAAGTTATTGGTGAACCATCATCATGAATCATCTGTTTTGCTGGCGGATTTGTAAGATAAAACGGTATTCTTTTAGTTATTCGCTCGTGAAATGTAGGTACAAGCTCATTTTTGTAGAAAATTCCTATTGGGATTTTATCGCCCCACTCTTTTGCCTTTTCCATCGCTGCAACCTTTTTACTGAATTCTTTAGACAAATCGTGCACAACTGGATCATAGCCTATCTCCTCTAACTTGTAAAGTCTAGGGATGGGCTTTCCAGTTTTATGGTCTATACGATCCTCTCCAGAGTACCATTCTTTTGTGTTTATATCGTTGTAAGTGGGGCATGGTTGCAGTACATCAACAAGGGCTAATCCCTTATGCTGAATTGCATGTTTTATTGTTTCTTTAAGGTGTTTTGTATCATAGGAGTATGCTCTTGCAACAAAAGTGTAGCCTGCTGCTATTGCCAGCATTATAGGGTTTATCGCATCGTTTATATTGGGCTTTGGAACAGCTTTGACTTTTAGGCCTCTCTGTAGGGTTGGTGAGACCTGTCCTTTTGTAAGTCCGTAAACCCCATTGTTATGTATCAAATAAGTCATATCTATGTTTCTTCTTCCAGCGTTAACAAGATGTCCTACGCCTATTCCAAGTCCATCACCATCTCCTCCAATAGCAATTACCTCTAAATCAGGGTTTGCGATTTTGATTCCTTGTGCAAAGGGCAAAGTTCTACCATGAAGCGTGTGAACTCCATAAACTTTTACAAAATGAGGTAACTTCCCAGAACAGCCTATTCCAGAAACTAAAACTACTTGGTGAGGTTCCAATCCGAGCTCAGCAAGAGCCATTTGTAAAGCTACCAATATTCCAAAGTTTCCACATCCTGGGCACCAATCTACAAAAACATCTGTTTTTAAATCCATCCACTTAAGAGCCATATGTCAATACCTGCCTTTTAGGAGCTTGATCCAAAAGCACAAGCTTTAAAGCGTTGTAAACCTCTGTTGTTGTCATAGGTCGACCATTATATTTTAGAATCTGAAAATCCATGGGAATGCCTGTTTCTTCCCTTATGATTCCACCGAGTTGCCCTGAATAGTTCATCTCAATATCTATTATTTTTTCAGCTTTTTTGAGAAATTCAGATATATACTTGCTTGGGAGAGGGTGCACCATTCGAACCTGAAGGAATGTGAGACTAAAACCTTCATTAACTAGCTTATTTAAAGATTCAATAATTGCGCCTTTTGGAGAACCCCAACTAACTATAATTTCTTTAGCATTTTCATCCCCGAAAAAATTGATTTTCTCATTCCTAGGTACATCTCTATCAATGGCTTCAAGCTTTTTCATTCTTTTTTCCATCATCTTAGTCCTATTAGTTGACTCTTCACTTATGTGCCCAAAATCGTTGTGCTCATCACCCGTGTACCAATGAATACCGCCTTTTGTTCCTAAGAAAACTCTAGGAGAAATACCACTTTCTGTGAATAAAAACCTTCTATACTCAATATCCTTAAGCTTATCTTCACTCAAAATATTGCCCCTTTGAATCTTAACTTTCTTAGTTTCGAACATGGTAAAAGTTTGAGAGCTATTGGCTAATGCCTTATCTATTAGATGAATTACTGGAAGCTGAAATTTTTCAGCATAGTTAAAGGCTGTTATAGCATCATAGAAGCATTCTTTAATATCGCCTGAAGCAAGCACTATCCTTGGAAACTCACCGTGACCAGCATGAATAGCGAATCTTAAATCATCTTGACCATGCCTTGTGGGTAAACCAGTAGAAGGAGCCCCTCTCTGATAGTATGTAATTACAACTGGTACTTCATTGTTTCCAGCCCAAGATAATCCTTCCACCATAAGAGAGAAACCAGGTCCAGAAGTGGATGTAGATGCTCTTGTGCCTGTTAAAGTTGCACCAGAAGCCATATTTATCGCTGCAATCTCATCCTCAGTTTGTATTACTACAACCCCTGCATCCACGCCAGGAATTTCCGTTCGTAAAACTTCATGAGCTTCAATATACTCGCTCTCATCTGAAGCAGGCGTTATGGGATAATAGGTTTGAATTCTGCACCCTCCTAGGACCTTTCCAACTGCTACTGCTTGGTTTCCAGATAGGAAAATTCTCTCTTCTTTCACCGGCAATTTTTGAAGTTTATGTTTAAAGCCGTTTGGTAAACTGTTTTTAGCATATTCATAAGCAATTTTTAGTGCAACAATATTCATCTCAATAATTTTAGGCTTTTCTTGGAAAAATGTTCTTATAGCCTTCTCCACAAGCTCTATGTCATAATCTAATAATCCGAAAGAGATACCTACGGTTAAAACATTTATTGTTCTCATAACCTTGCTTAGCTTATCTATGCCTAAATTGCTTGCAATCTGCTTAAGTAAATCCATGTATGGAATTTGAAAAATATGAGTGCCTCGCTTCTTAGCATCGTTAAGTAAATCTAATAATCTATCACCTAACCCTTTTCTCTCCAAATAATTTTGGAAGGTTGATTTAAATTCTGGTGGCAAAGTCGGTATCGTTAAAGTCTTTATCTCCAACTGATCCTCATCAACAATTATTCCGCCTCCAGGAACGACTTCCTCTATATGACGAGCGACAGTTTCAGCATCAAAAGCTGCTAATAAGTCCACATCATTTAAATTTGCTGAAACTTCATGGTTTGATACTCTTAAATGAAAATAACTGTGCAATCCCTTAATGTTGGAATGATATTCACGCCTTCCATAAACATACAACCCACCATAGCCACATGCTCTTCCAAAGATGTTTGCAGCAGTGTCTACACCACTTCCTTGAGGACCGCCTGTCATCCAATTAAAATCCGATTCCGCCAAATCCTTACCCGCCGGTAGCCTTATCCATGCCTATACAACAATCACAACAACAAGTTTCACCGCAATACGGACAAATACACTCACAATTATCAACTGGTTGACCACATCTCTCACATAAAGGAATATATTCTTCTAAATACACCTTCAAAACCCCTTTTCTATAATTATCTTTTAGGTAGTTAAACCTTATGGTAATGAGAGAGGTTGTCGCATAATTTATCTTCTCTATTTTGTTAATTTTTGCTGTTGGTGGTTGCTTTAGGGTTTTGGTGGGGTGTGGGCTCCGATGTGTCTTGGTGAGGA
>JBNAWJ010000053.1:0-10284 GCA_049699795.1 Nitrososphaerales archaeon
CATAAGATAGAGTTGAATAAAAGCGAAATGATAAACCTTAAGTTGCCACGTCCAAATCGTCTTACAATATCTTTATATAGAAAGATAACACCCCATGGTTCTAAGTGATAGAAGTGGGGGATTCAGTTCACAAGAGACTATCTCTATACCCTGAAGCGCTCTCCTATTAGGAATAATCCTACAATTAGCACTCTTTATAAAAAGGTCCTTCAAGAATTCAAATTTGAGGAGATGATAAGAATTGACTAAAGTGAAGTTTGCCCTTCCTAAAGGCTCTCTTGAAAATGCTACTTTTGAGATTCTTGGCAAAGCTGGATACAAGTTATCAGGGCAGGAGCGCACATATCGCCCATCTATAAATGATTCTGGGATAGAGCCTAGAATATTAAGACCACAAGAGATACCTATCTATGTAGCAGAAGGTCTTCAGGATATAGGAATAACTGGATTGGATTGGATAAAAGAGACAAATTCTGATGTAGAAGTTCTTCTGAATTTAGAGTACGGTACAATTAAGCTTGTATTAGCAGTTCCTAAGCCATGGGCGATAAATTCGCTTTCTCAGCTCATTGAGAAATTTTGGAAGGAGAAGAAAGAATTAAGAATTTCAACAGAATACCTTAACACCACTGTCTCATACCTCAAGTCTAATCCAGCATATAAAAACCACTATGGCGATCTTGATCCTTTGGTCATAACACCATGGTGGAGAATAGGCAATAACCCTAGCGTGAGTGTATTCCTATCTTTTGGAGCAACAGAAGCAAAGCCACCAGAAAACGCAGATGCTATAGTCGATGTTACAGAGACTGGCACAACCCTTGAGCAAAACAATCTAAAGATTATCGAAACTATATGTGAGTCTACAGCCTATTTGATTGTAAACAAGAATGCTTTGAAAGACCCAGAGAAAAGAGAAAAGATCTACGATATATTCACATTGCTCAAAGGAGTGGTCGATGGAAGAAAAAGATTGCACATATTCGTCAATGTAAGTGAAGCTAATCTTCAGAAACTTTTAAAGCAATTACCAGCTCTAAAAAGACCTACGATATCTCCCCTTTCAGAGAAGGGTTGGTACTCTGTGAATACAGTCATAGAGAGGAAGATCTTCATCGAGCTTTTGCCGAAGTTAAGGAAGTTAGCCCAAGGTCTTGTAGTCTATGAACCAAGACAAGTTCTATCTCTTGATGAGATTTTTGACAAGAAGAAAGGTGATTAGCTATAATAAGATCGTGGAAAGCTTCAGATGTGCCCCGTCAACTTCTTGAAGAAAGATCTTATTATTCACTTAAATGGTTCAATGAACTAGAGAACTATGTCAAAGAGATAATGAATGAAGTCAGGAAGAATGGCGATAAAGCCTTAGCCAATTTTATCAAAAAATATGATGGAGTGAAGGTTGATGTTGATAAATTTATAGTCGAGAGAGAAGAAATTGATAGAGCCTATGAGAGTATCAATGAAGATGAAATCTTTGCCTTAAAGTTCGCAAAAAGAAGAATTGAAGGTTTTCAAAACACTATCCTCAAAAAGTTGAAATTTAAATGGCATGATGAAGAAAAGGGTGTTCAGGTAATCAACCTAGCATTGCCTATTGAGAGTGTAGGTTGCTATGTTCCGGGAGGCTATTCGCCTTATCCGAGTAGCCTTCTCATGGCAGTAGTTCCAGCAAAGGTTGCAAAAGTACCACGTATAGCTGTTTGTTCACCACCTATGAGAGATGGTAATCTCAATCCAACTCTTCTTGTGGCTGCAGATATTTGTGGCGTAGATGAAATATACAAAATAGGAGGGGCTCATGCCATAGCAGCTTTAGCCTATGGTACTGAAAGTGTAAAGTCTGTTAAAAAGATAGTAGGACCTGGAAATAGATATGTAACTACTGCTAAGATATTGGTATCAAAAGATGTAGCCATAGATATGCCGGCAGGTCCTAGCGAAATACTGATAATTGCCGATGATTCAGCAAATCCATACTTCATTGCCCTTGATATGATTTCACAAGCTGAGCACTCCCCAGATAGCATTTGCGGATTGGTCACTACATCAAAAGAATTAGCAAGTAAAGTGATATCAGAGTTAGAGAAGATTATGGTAAATCTAGAAAGGGCAGAGATAATTAAAAAGGCTCTTACTCAAAATGGCTTTATTGTAATTTGTGATGAAATGGATGAGGCAGTAGAATTTGTGAATGACTTTGCTCCTGAACATTTAGAGATAGTAACAAAGCAATCTGATAAAATTGCTAAGCAGATAAGATCGTCTGGGATGATCTTCTTAGGTCCTTATAGTCCTGTACCTGCTGGAGATTATTGTATCGGTACTAATCACATATTGCCTACAGGAGGCTATGCAAAAGTCTACTCTAACCTTTCTGTAATGGACTTTGTGAAGAGAGTTAGCGTGGTGAAATGCTCAAAGGAGGGTTTGCTTAAAATGGTGAAGCCTATAAGTACGTTAGCCCGTAAAGAAGGTTTGATAAATCACGCTATAGCTGTAGAGGAGAGAGTCAAAGATATCTCTTCAAAATCTTATCTAAAGTGATAATATGGACAAGAATTCAGAAGAATGGCTTCAAAGCAAATTAAGAGAGATCAAGTCCTTTAATAGATATGTGAAGCCAGAGTCAGTTTTAGATGTAGCATTAGAAGCTGGAATTGAGGCTGAGAAGGTAATCAAATTAAATCAGAACGAGAACCTTTTCTTGTCCAAAGATTTCCTTTGCTCTCTTCTAAATAATGTAATTAACGAGGTCGATTTAAGGCTTTATTCAAAGGAAGGAGAGGTAGAACTAAAGAAGGCTATAGGAAAGTATGTTGGTCTGCCTTCTGATTGTGTAATATTGGGCAATGGAAGTGATCAAATCATAGACCTTATCATCAGGACTTTCTTAGGAAAAGATAGCGTTGCCTTCTCGATCAAGCCTACTTATTCTATGTATAAATGGTCCGTAAATCATCTAGGAGTTAAATACTTTGAGATACCATTGAAAGAGGATTTCTCTTTAAATGTTGAGGACATTTTAGAATCATCAAAAGGTAATAAAGGCATATGCTTTATCTGCTCCCCAAATAATCCAACTGGCAATCAATTCGAATTGGAAGATGTGAAAGCTGTCATCGAAAGCTTTCCTGGCTTAGTTTTAGTGGATGAGGCTTATGTTGAATTCGCAAAGAATTCATTGACAAAGTTAGTGAAGAAGTATGAGAACCTAATTGTAACTAGGACCTTCTCAAAGGCTTTTGGTCTTGCTGGTGTAAGGATAGGATATGCTCTATCTGATAGTGAAATCTCGACTGCCATCTTCGAATATGCCCAATTACCTTACTCTTTAAATTGTATTGGTTTAAGAATGGCTTTAAAAGTCCTTGAGATGGTTGATAGGTTCAAGAAGAGCATAGATGGATTGAAGGAAGAAAGAGAAAAATTGATGAAAAGGCTTAACAGTATAAAAGGCGTAAGGGCTTTCAAGTCCGATGCCAACTTCATTCTCTTTCAAGTGATTAAGCCTTATGAGAAAGTCTTCAATGAGCTTTTTAATAAAGGCGTATTGGTAAGAAGGATAGGCAAAGTACTGAACTTGGAGGGATGCTTGAGAGTAACTGTAGGCTTGCCATATATGAACGATCGTTTCATAGAAGCTCTTACATCGATAAGTGAATAGGTATGTGGAAAGAAAATTATAACATCGTCCAATTAAAGGATGATGATGCTCTCGTAAAAAAGGATAGCATCGAAAAGCTGGCAAAGGTTGATGCAGTAATTTTTGACTGTGATGGAGTGCTCATAGATGCAAAGAAATCTTATTTGATGGCTGTAAAAGAAACTGTCAACTACATATTCAATAGGCTAACAGGATCAAGAATTGAAGAAAAGTTATTGGATAATTTGATCTACCAACTGAAGAAAGGTGGAAGATTCAACAATGACTGGGCAGTATCCTACACTATATCTTTGCTCGCTCTTACCGTTATGCCAAAGGAGGCAAAAGAAGGATTGAAAAAAACCATTGATTCGGAGCTTTTCAAATTCGCTGATGGACCTTTAGACAGATTAACTATAATCGAAAATTGTCTGAAAGAGAAGATCAAGAACATTGATTTTGAAATCTCAGAAGAATCTTCAAAGAGATTAATCGATTTAGCAGAAAGAGTAAGTTCATCCGGCCTCAGATTCTTCGAGAGGGATATTTTCTTAAATTCTTTAACACTAAAAGATGATCTTGAAATTTTACGCTATGGTAAGGATATTCTCTCTCGATATGGAAATGTTGGAGAGAGCCTTATAACAACTATCTTTGAGGAGAAATTCTTGGGATGTGATCTCTTTAAAGAAATTTATGGTGTAGATTGTAAATTTCATAAAGGCAAGGGATTGATAGAGAACGAAAATATCATGATCGATAGAGAAATTCTAAAAGAGATTTCATCTTTGATTGGCAGATCAAACTTTGGAATAGCATCAGGAAGGCCTTTTGCTGCCACAAAGTACGCTATGAAGGAATTACTAGACGAATTTAGGCCAGAGGCCAAAGTATTCCTTGAGGATATAGATGAAGCTGAGAGAAGGGCAAGGCAGAAAGGAGAGATCATTGATTTGAGCAAGCCAAATCCTTACTCTTTGATAAATTGTGCAAAAGGTCTTATGCCCTTTAATTTCGCTTTGTATCTTGGCGATTCTATGGAGGATCTTATGATGGTAGAGCTTGCCAATAAAACTAAAGCATGCTATTTATTTGGAGGAGTTTATGCTCACTCTATCATGAAGGATGAACAAAAGATAGATTTCATTAAAAAAGGAGCAGATTTGATCATACCATCAGTAAGAGAATTACCATTCGTTCTTAAATGTATAAAGGAGGGAAGAGGATTTGCGTGAGGCTCAATTTGAGAGAAAGACAAGCGAGACAGAAGTCAATATAAAGGTAAACCTGAACGGGGAAGGTAAAAGTAGCGCAAAGACTGGATTAAAATTTCTGGACCATATGATAAAAACACTATCCACCCATAGCTTGATCGATATCAACATCATTGCAAAAGGAGATTTGAGGCATCACTTAATAGAGGACATAGCCATAGGATTGGGAGAAGCTTTAAAGAATGCTTTAGGGAATCGTGAAGGGATTAACCGCTTCGGATCGAGCATAGTACCTATGGACTGCTCTCTTGCAATAGCCGCTATAGACCTTGTGAAAAGACCTTACAGCGTGATCGATCTGAAGTTAGAAGGCAAGGCAGTGGAGGATATGAAAACTGAGGATATATACCATTTTCTGAAATCTTTATCTTCATCTTTAGAAGCAAACCTGCATTTGCAAGTTCAATATGGATTGAACGATCATCATAAGATAGAGGCAGCCTTCAAGGCTTTGGCTTTATCTCTCAGGCAGGCAGTGTCCATAGACTCAAGGAGAAAAGGCATTCCAAGTGCGAAAGGTGCCATATGAATGAATATCAAGATCTTGGACTATGGTGTAGGAAACCTTTACAGCTTAAAATGTGCATTACAAAGAATGGGAGCCAACCCCACAATAGCAACGATAAATGATTTACAAAATGATATAGATGGCTTAATCTTGCCAGGCGTTGGAAGCTTTACAGAAGCAATGGAGAATATAGGATCACTCAAGAAAAAGATTTTGAGTATAGCTGATTCAGGCGTACCTATATTGGGTATATGCTTAGGCATGCAGATCTTCTTCAAAAAGAGTGAAGAAGGAAAGGGGGAAGGCTTGGATTTGATGCCAGGCAGAGTAGTAAAGTTGCCGAAGCAAGTTAAAATCCCTCATATGGGCTGGAACAATCTAAGAATAGTTAAGAATAATGAGATCATAGAAGGCTTAGCCGATAATTCTTATGTCTACTTTGTGCACTCGTATCATACTTTACCTTCAAGAAAAGATGTAATAGTTACTGAAACGGATTATGGATTAAACTTTCCATCCATGGTCGCTAATGGGAACCTTTATGGCACACAGTTCCATCCTGAAAAGTCTGGCGAAGCAGGTCAGATTATTCTAGAGAATTTTGTGAAGTTGGTTAAAAGGTAATCTGAATTGGAAGTAATACCAGCCATCGATTTAAAAGATGGGCAAGTTGTAAGGTTAGTAAGAGGAGACCCAAGACTATCAAAATCCTATTCATACCTAGGCGATCCTTTGGGCGTGGCTAAGATCTGGATAGAAAATGGAGCGAAGATGATTCATATTGTAGATTTGGATGCAGCGTTAGGTTCTAGTGACAATATGTCAATAGTGGAAGAGATGGTAAAGAGTCTTAATGTGAATTTTCAAGTTGGTGGCGGTATAAGAAGCTTAGACATAGCCCAAAAGTTGTTCAGCATAGGCGTAAAAAGGATAATAGTTGGAACCATGGCTTTTGAGAATAGAAAAGCTTTAACAAAGCTTTTAGAAGAATATGGCAATGAGAGAATAGTAGTATCTCTTGACCATTATGGGAGAGAAGTCATGTTAAGAGGTTGGAAAGTATCCTCGAATTTTGATATTCGTGATGCAATTATGAATTTCCTCGATCTCGGAGTAAGGATCTTCTTGATCACATCTATAAAGAGAGATGGAACTTTGACCAGTCCTGATTTTAAGATATTGAGAGAGATGTGTAAGATAAAAGAGGCGAAAATAATGGCTGCTGGAGGTATTAGCAAACTCGAGCATCTATCCATGCTAAAGGAAATGGGAGTTTATGGTGTTGTGATAGGGAAAGCATTATATGAGAATAAGTTCACCTTAAAAGATGCTATAAACATAGATAAGGAGAGATAATAATGCCATTGTCCAAAAGAATAGTACCATGCTTAGATGTGGATCATGGGAGGGTAGTAAAAGGCACCAACTTCATAAACTTGAGGGATGCTGGCGACCCTGTCGAACTTGCTCAAAGATACTGTGAAGCAAGGGCTGATGAATTAGTATTTTTAGATATAACTGCATCCCCAGAGAAAAGAAAGATATTGGAAAAAGTGGTTAGAGATGTTGCAGCCAATCTCAACATACCTTTTACTGTTGGAGGAGGAATAAGAAGCGAAGAAGATGCAAGGTTGGTATTATGTAGCGGAGCAGATAAAGTCTCGATAAATACTGCTGCTGTTGAAAAGCCTGAATTAGTCTCAAGGCTTGCAAAGGTCTTCGGTACTCAATGTGTAGTAGTAGCCATTGATGCAAAGCGCCGATACGATAGAGAAGGCCATTTTATAACAAGAACATCGGAAGGAGAATGCTGGTTTGAGGTATACACTTATGGCGGGAGAAAACCAACTGGCATAGATGCAATTGAATGGGCTGAAAAAGTTGCTAATTTAGGTGCTGGTGAAATCCTGCTCACATCCATGGATAGAGATGGAACTGAGATAGGTTATGATCTAGAACTCACTAGAGCTGTATCTGAAAGAGTGAATATACCAGTTATAGCCAGTGGAGGCGCTGGCAAGCCTGAGCATTTCTTAGAAGCTTTTACCATAGGCAAGGCAGATGCAGCTTTGGCAGCCTCTGTCTTTCATTACGATAAATTCCCCATACCTGTCATCAAGAGATTTCTTATAGAGAGAGGGATCGATATAAGACCATGAATAAAATCGAGATAAAACAATTAAAGTTCGATAAAGCAACAGGTCTTATACCAGCAGTGGCTCAAGACCATAAGACTAAGAAGATTCTAATGCTGGCCTATATGAATGAAGAATCCTTGATTAAGACTTTAGAAACGGGCTATGCTCATTATTGGAGCAGATCGAGAAATAAATTATGGATGAAGGGAGAAACTTCAGGAAATACTCAAAGAGTAATAGACATAATGATAGATTGTGATAATGATGCTATACTATTGTTAGTCGATCAGAAAGGTCCAGCCTGCCACACTGGAAATGAGACCTGTTTTCATAAAGAATTGAAGAAGGATTAATGCAATTTCACTATATCTTTTTATCTTTGTAAATTCAAAAATATGGTAACTATGAGCATTGATGAAAAACTATCGCTTAATACCTATAAGGTCTATAAGGAAAATCACATAATAGTTGATAAGGAAAAGTGCATCACATGTATCGACAAGCCTTGCATATACTGCTGCCCTACAGGCACTTATAGTTGGGAAAACGATGATTTGATAATATCATTCGAAGGTTGTGTCGAGTGCGGGACCTGTGAGATAGTCTGCCCTTACAAAAAGATTCGCATCACTTATCCACCTTTAGGTCATGGTATAATCTATCGCTATGGATGAATAAGCTATGTTTGCTCAAAATTGTAATTCTTTGCCTTTTTATGTGCAATGATCCCCAGAATAGTCAAACTTTTATAAACCATTGCCAAGTTATTGAGGTTAAAGGGCAATCATGGAGTGAAATGTGGTGTCTAAAGCTGGTCTAAAGATCATAGTGTGCATAAAGCAAGTCCCTGCTGTTCAAGACATTAAGATAGACCCTATCAATCATACCCTTATACGTGAAAGCATGCCGAGCATGCTAAACCCTTGGGACGAGATAGGGGTTGAAGAGGGCATAAGACTTCGTGAGAAATATGGTGGGGAAGTAACAGTCATAACTATGGGTCCAATGCAGGCGAGAGAGGCTATTTTAAGATGTTTAGCCATGGGAGCTGATAGAGGAATCATAATCAGTGATAAAGCCCTCGCTGGTGCAGACACAATAGCCACAGCTTATGCTTTGTGTATGCAGATAAAAAAGATGAGATATGATTTGATTATTTGTGGAAAAATCTCAACAGATTCGGAGACAGGGCACATAGGTCCTCATCTAGCAGAGTTATTGAACATACCTCAAATCTGCTATGTGAAAAAGGTTGATCTTGATATAGAGAAAAGAAGAATTATTGCTCATAAGGAAGCCGATGAAGGTATTGAAATCGTAGAAGCGCCTTTGCCAGCTTTAATGACTACAGCTATAGGCTTAAATGAGCCACGCCTTCCAACCCTCAAAGGAATAATATCTTCAAAAAGAAAAGAGGTCAAAGTAGTAACTGCAAAAGATTTGGGCGGGAGTTTAAGCAATTATGGATTGAGAGGTTCTCCTACTTTTGTAGATGAAGTCTTTGAACCACCTTCTCGCAAACCCGAAATGATATTCCAAGGCGATTCAAAAGAAGTAGTGGAGAAAATAGTCCAAGTTCTTTTGAACAAGAAGCTAATCAGTTCAAGGAGTTAGTCAATATGTTAGAAAAATCTGAAGAAATTCCAAATCATAAAGGTGTATGGGTATTCACAGAGCAAATCGATGGTAGGCTAAAGAATGTTGGTCTTGAACTATTAGGCGCAGGTAGGAAGATTGCTGATAAGCTTGGCGAGGAACTTGTTGCAGTCTTATTAGGATACAATGTCAATGGATTAGTAAAAGATTTAGAAGTCTATGGGGCTGATAAAGTAATTCTTGTTGAGCATGAATTATTAGAGCAGTTTACAGTGGATGCCTACACAAAAGTTCTGGCTGAACTTTCTATTAAGCATAAACCATCTGTATTGTTCATAGGGGGGACTTTGAATGGGCGAGAACTTGCTCCTAGGCTTGCAGCCCGTCTTAATACTGGCATAACTTCTGATTGTGTAGATTTTGATATAAATAGCGATGGCCATCTCATTAATGTAAAGCCTTTTGGTAAGCTCATGGCGAAGATAATTTGCAAAACTAGACCTCAGATGGCTACAGCCAAGCCTAACGTATTCAAAAAATTGGAACCTAATTGGGATAGAAGGGCGAAAATTGTTCGTGAAGAGATTAAGATTAATCCTGAAGATATACGCACTAAGATTCTTGGAAGAGTAGAGGCAAATAAGAACCCTTATGGGAATGTCGAAGAGGCTAATGTAATAGTCGCTGTGGGTAAAGGTCTATGCTCAAAGGAAAACTTAAAGTTAATCTACGAATTGGCAGATTTGTTAGGAGCGTCTGTAGCCTGTACTCGTCCAGCAGTGGATAGGGGATGGTTGCCTTCTAGTCAGCAAGTGGGGCAGAGCGGTAAGACAGTTTCTCCAAAACTCTATATTGCTATAGGCATATCAGGAGCTACATACCATACAGTTGGTATGAAAAACTCTGAGATAATAATAGCAATTAACAAAGACCCTAAAGCACCTATCTTCCAGATAGCTACTTATGGCATTGTAGGAGATTTATTCAAGATTCTGCCTCTTTTGATAGATAGGTTAAAGAAAGAAGTTAAAGAAGTGAAGTTGAGCATTACAGCAAAGGGAGAATAATCGAACTTTTTGATATATACAAAGATTACCCAAAAGAGGCTCTGTAGAAAACCTC
>JBNAWJ010000054.1:0-1397 GCA_049699795.1 Nitrososphaerales archaeon
ACATAAGATAGAGTTGAATAAAAGCGAAATGATAAACCTTAAGTTGCCACGTCCCATAGGAGAAAGCAAAAATATATATCCCCTCCAATATTGTGATTGTAGGCATAGAACTATAGTGAAACACTCAGTAAAAACTGGATTTAGTTTCGGTTTGACTTCAGCGATAATTACAACTCTAGGATTGATGGTAGGCCTGACTTCTGGCACCCGCTCAGAACTTGCTGTTATTGGTGGAATATTAGTAATAGCTATAGCAGATGCATTTTCAGATGCACTGGGAATTCATATATCTGAAGAATCAGAGTGCAAGCATACGTTAAAGGAGATATGGGAATCAACGGTCTCCACTTTTCTGACTAAATTTATCTTCGCAACTACATTTATTGTTCCTGTCTTGTTACTTCCACTGACAACTGCAGTTATAGTAAGCGTTGTTTGGGGGCTATCCCTTTTAGGAGTCTTTAGTTTCTATCTCGCAAGAGAGCAGAAGGCAAGAGCTTGGAAAGTTATCGCAGAGCATCTGTTAATTGCAGTTATAGTTGTAATTATAGCGAATTTTATTGGAGACTTTATCAGGTCGGTCTTTGTCTAATGCTGTAAATGCCAAAGAACTCAATTATTACATCGAAATTGCTTGTGAGAACTCTTTCCAAAGACTGCTTCCTTTTTCTATCGTCTTAACAACCTTCCCACAGACAAGGTGTTTCTCGACACTCTCTTTATGACCGCTGGTATCTGTCAGAAAGAAGCGATTTCCTTCGATTTTTGTAATCTTATGAACAACACATATAGGAACTTTTCCGCCTTGTAACCATCTGAAACTTGGGTAAACGATTATATCTCCCTCTCTTAACTCCTCTGGCTGTAGCTTTCGCTTTATGATCAGCAAGTCACCCTCGTTGATCAAAGGCTCCATGCACTTTTCCATGGCAAATAAGAAAGAATTCGTCTCAGTGACTTGTCTGCACATTTCACACTTAATTAACGCTAAGGCCTTTTCATCTTTTGCTAATTCTTCATTAACGCCATGTCTTGCAATGAACTCTATGAGGAACATGAGCATGACTCTATAAGCTTCAGCGTAAATGAAAAATGGTGGACAATCCTTCTTCATATCACAGTCAGCACAATTTTCTTTGATGATTCCTAGGATTGAATTTAACAAATCGCCAAGGGCTCTTTGGCAGGTTGCTAAGTATCTCATGATTGCGCTTGGTATTTCATTAGCTTCCCTTAGATTCTGATTCCCTTGAGGCATTTTTAAATCATCTTCCCATCAAATTTTTCCATAATTCTGTGTCTCTCTTAATGATCTGGACGACTATGCCACAAATCCTTTCAGCTGAGGTGAGTTCCTCATCAGGGGCTGGTTCAAAGTCGCCTTTCGTTCTAACATA
>JBNAWJ010000054.1:1407-10242 GCA_049699795.1 Nitrososphaerales archaeon
ATCTCAACTATCCTTCTGATGTGACAGTCTCCCGGACTTGCTCTCAATACAGCTATATCGCCAACATTTATAGCAAGGGGATCGATGGACCTTTTGATGAGTACTAGATCACCTTCCTCTACAGTAGGTTTCATGCACTCTTTGCTCGATGACCTTATGATAGGCTTTTTCTCTGTGAGTTGACAGACAAAACACACCAAAGCCGGCCACCATTCTTCTAAAGATAATGAGCTATTCGAAGCCCAAGATATTAGTCCGTTCCAGATACCATCGAATAGTGCGAAAACAGTTTCACGTGGGAGAAGCTCACAACCTTCTTTTCCCTTAGATTTTGGACATTTACTACAATATTCTTCGATAATAGACTTCTCTAGAGCCCTAGCCATTTCATCGAAGTATAGAGTTGCATCTTCTATGATCTTCTTTGCTTTCTGTTCGCTCATAATACTTTTTACGCTATTTTTTAAACTTACATGAATTTAAAAGTTCTTTCTTGCTTTGTGGCTTAAATTTTTCCTCTCATAACATCCATTTATGCTAAAGAAGACGTATACTCATGAGAGCATAAAGGTAAAACAATTAAGCCATAAAGCTTTCTTTCTCATAATTTCTCTTAAAGTTTTATTGACTAACCTTCTTTCTCCTATAGCCTTCTGGAATTTCAATTGCTTCTGAAAGGCTGAACTCACGCTTCAGAAATTTGCTTATATTGTTATGCACAATTCCAAGTTTATAGCGGCTTTTCAACAATCTCAAAAAGCTCAAGGTAATGTATCTTAATCGAAGCAAGAACTTCTTAGATGCATAGTAGATCATATTGTAAATTTCTTTCAAAGGAACGGCTTCAGGAGATATTTCTGGAGCGTAGACTCCTTTCTCCCAGTGCTCATCCTCATTCAATAATCCCTTCAATGCCAAATCTGCCCATAAAGGAGTCCCAGGATGAATCTCTAAAGGATGAAAGATCGGTACATCGATATCCAACTTTTGAGCAAAGTTGAGCGTATTCTGAATTTCTTCTCGAGTCTCATCTGGAGCCCCAACTATGAAAGAACCAACGATGATATCAATGCCAGCCTTTCTTGTAGCTTTGGTGGCTGCTATGGATTGTGATGGTACTATTCCCTTTTTGTAGAAATCAAGGATTCTCTGATTTGCGCTTTCCATGCCATAGTAGATGATTCTACATCCAGCCTTGGCCATAGCCCTTAAAGCATCCATGGATATGCAGTCAACCCTGGCATCACAGACCCAATCCATATCAATCTTATTTTTCTTCATTAAATTGCATAATTCTATCACTCTTTTTTGGTTCAAGGCAAAGTTGTCATCGACGAATATTATTTGCCTAAACCCTTGATGGTAAAGCATTTCTAACTCTTCCAAGATGTTTTCTGGAGACCTAGGCCTCCATCTGCGACGTGCAAATAGAGAACAAGCGCAATAAGTGCAATTGAAAGGGCAACCACGAGAAGAGACCATAGAAGTGAACTTTTTCGTAGCAACGGTTAATCCAGCGAGGGTTGATCTGTATTCTTTCTTTAGCAAACTTCTATCAGGGAAAGGAATTTTGTCCAATTCTTTGATAAGTGGCCTATCTGGTGTGAAGACTATTCTATCTCCTTCTCTAAAGACTATGCCTCTAACATCTTTGATGTTTTTTCCCTTTTCCAAGCAATTTGCTATTTCTAGGCATGTAAACTCTCCTTCATCTCTGACGATCAAATCTACGAAAGGATATTTCCTTAAAATTCTCTCAGCATTAAAGGTAGCATGATAGTTGCCAAAAGCGATTTTGATGTTTGGGTTGATTTCCTTAACCTTCTCAGCTATGATTGCTGCTGATCTTCCTGAGCTAGATAATGTTGAAAAGCCTAGAAAGTCTGGGTCCTCTTTCTTAACCCATGATAATACATCTTGAAGAGAAGTTTGACTTGTAGCGTCAAGAACAGAAACATCGAAACCATTTTTCTTCAAAAAAGTGGCAATATATAACAATCCTAAAGGGGGCCAAGATGCTGGAGCAGTAATAACATGAGTCCAAGATTCGCTCGCTCCAGGATTTATGAATGAGAACTTCATCTTAATCACATATAATGAACCATCTATCCAATTGTTTTGTAATAAAAGATTTGCTTTTTAAATAGTTTGGATTTCTTATTTTATTAATCAAGAATTGAGATAGGTCAAATTTTGAAGATAGTCGCCAAATCTACTTAACTCTTCTATATGCTTTATCTTTCCCTTACTCGCTTTTGCCAATTCTCTTCTGAAGAATATGTCTATCTTTCTACTCTTCTCTTGAAGTATCATGGCAGCCCTTTTTGTTAACGCTCTTCCTTTTTTATCCAAATCCAGAAGAAGAATTATCTTTTTGTACTTTTCAGCTTTAGTGGCCAATTTTACTAAGCTTTCATTATGGCATAGCAAGAACAGATCTCCCTTAAATCCTATCGATTCAAGGGCCTTTGCATCACGCCGCCCCTCGACCACGACTAAAGCACCGTTTTTACATTCATCATTTAATCTTCGCGTGAATAGCATCAATTCTTGAAGGGTATCTTGATTCGATTTAAAGTCTATCATACCATTTACCTTGATGATAGCAATGAATAATAGGGTTCATTGTGAATATAAGTATTGTCTTATTTCTACTTAAGGCTAAAGAAAAGATTCTCCCTCTTTTTGCGAATAATTTCCATTCTTCTATAGGGATTCTAAATTCGATAAACTTACACACCATTCCGCTGATAGGAAAGTCTGGCAAGTACTCATGAGTAAGAATGTAATCTCTAGAAAAGGGAGGTTGATAAGGTACTGGAATTTGGTCAAAAAATGCATAGATTTCTAACTTGCCTTCTATCGATGATTGGATGATCTTGCTCAGATAAAGTACTCTTATGTGAGGGATTTCAACCTCTAGAGTAATGGGAAGGCTCGATCCAGCATCTATAAGGAACTTTGTAAGAATAGAGCCACGAGCTACAACCTTGAATTCTAAGTTATTATCTTCCTTTGGCAGATTAAAGTAAATAGCATACTTGATGCTGTCAGATTCTACCAATCTGTCTGATTTATTATGAAGCATTATTTGGAAGGATATCGTTGGCCTTAGCTCTGGCTCTTTGCTCATAGAGACCTTTTCTAATGTCATATCAAGATACCTAGATACATCATAATAAGAACTCATCAGAATCTATTCTATTTTGCACAATATAAACAAATCTCACTCCTTAAGGAAGGGATATGAATTTTGGTAGCTCCTGTCTGTCGCACGCCTGGGTAAACCCCATACTTCATCTTTTATCTGCTAGGGCCGTCAGCGAGCTTTTGGACAGGAGCCATAAAATGTTAATTAGATTCTATAGGTTAAGCTTTTTGTTTTACTATATCAACGACTTTACTCAAATTCACTTCAAATATGGATACTGGGTTTCTTAGCTTAAAGTTCTCTAAAACTAAGGGATGTATCTCTCCAATTATCCCAAGCTTATTCTTTGCTGAAATTATCTCTGCAACCCTTCCCGATGTAAAGGATGGATGGTGAGTAGGAATAGTATTTATACTGAGATTAAAAGTCTGTAGGAGAAGAGAGCAAAGGATAGATTTAACTTCTGTGTAGTTGGCTGTAGAATGGGATACTGCTGTAGCAAGATGATAATCCTCTCTGATGCCACTAGGGGTTCTTAAATCCTTAGAGTATACTTTTGATATTTCGAATATTCTTTGTGGATACTCCTCATGTAAGTTCTTTGATAATACTATAAGCAACGAGGGAAATATATGATCTCTAAGAAATTTATACTCTATTGATCTTGGATTCTCAACTTTGACTATGGTTTTGGGCTTTCTTCTTGTAAATTCATAAAGGGCTTTTTCACTTATCAGGTGATAATTCATGACCTCTATACAGCCTAAGCCTATCATAGCATCTCTAGCCAAGCCTATTAATTTTAGATCATCATGATACTTTCCAGCCTTTTTGAATTCTGGTAAAGTTGAAGTAAGCTTTTCAAACCCATAACCATAAGCTATCTCTTCAACTAAATCTACTTGATGTAGTATATCAACTCGATATCTTGGTATTAATGCTATTAGCTTTCCATCTTTTGATGCTACGCTTATTCTGCTTCTCTCCAAACTTTCAAGGATTTCTTCATCATTGAGCCTTAATCCTAGGAGATCATTTGCCAATTTTCTATCAACTTCCATCTTTTGAGGACTCATATCGGGAGTAATTTTGACTGAATTACCAAGCCTTATTTTCACAGATTCAATCTTAGCGCCAATATCACTCAAAGCTGCAGCTATTATGGCTAGAGAATCTTCATCCGCTTTTAAGTCAGTGGCTGTTATCTCAATGAGCAAATTCTTAGTTTCTGGAGTTAATCTAGTCAATTCTCCATTTATTATTGGAGGGAATGACAACACTTGATCTAAACTATCCGTTATCAAAGGATAATTGGCAAAACTAGACACTATATGCCCATATTCTCTTCCAACATCTGTCTTTTCTAAGATTTCTCTCATGCTCATCTCTTCTTTCCCTCCTAATGGAACAAATTTGAATTCTGGAGGAACTGTTGTGTATTTTATAGGAGGCTTTAATACATCTAAGTTATGAATTCCAATGGACATCTTTCTTCTACGCCTTCCTATACCTTCGTGTAGGTCTTCTTGCATGGAGATTATCTCTTGGATCAGTTCATCATTAAGGGTTATCCCTCTAGCAACAAGGCTGACGACGAATGGTCTAACATGCTGTGTTGATTCATCAACGATCATTTCAACTTCTCCTTCATTTATTACATAATTTGGTGCACCTCTTTCAAAGCCTAGTATACCATTCAAAGATCTGGCTATTCCATAGACGGTTGAGAAGTCAGGCCTGTTTGGATTGTATTCTATCTTTACGTAATCATCTGTAGCCTCTTCAAGGGTAACGCCAAGGTATGGGATTTTATCTATTAAATCCTTTGTAGATAATTCTCCCTTTATCAAACTCTTTAATTTATTATAATATAATGTTATTATAGGCATAGAGGTACCTTCCTAAGCCAGCCTAAGTTATTTTCATAAAGTTCTCTTATGTCATCTATTCTTAATCTAGCCATTATTATACGCTCTAAACCTCCTCCCCATGCTAGTACTGGGTTCTTTACACCTAATGGTAAAGTCACCTCAGGCCTGAATATACCCATGCCACATAATTCCATCCAACCAAAGCCCTCCACATGCACTATGGATTGTAAAGATGGTTCTGTGTATGGAAAATAGGTAGGCCAGAACTTTACCTTCTTCAGACCAAGTATTTTATAGAACTCACTTAAAATTCCCATAAGATCACGTAGAGTAACCCTTTTGCCAACCATTATTCCCTCTATCTGATGGAGCTCAGCAAGATGCTTTGGATCAAGCTTCTCGTTTCTGAATACTTTATCTACAGAGAATACTTTTGCTTCAGACACTTTATGATCAGCAAGGTATTTAACAGTCACAGCAGTTGTGTGAGTTCTTAAAACAAGCCTCTTTGCTTCACCCAAAACCCAATCGTATCCCCATCCTTTAGAGCCTGTATTCCAGCCATTAGTATGAGTTCTTGATACTTTTTCTATCAAGCTTGAGCTTGCTATACTAGGCTCTTTCACTTTAGATACATAAAAAGTGTCTTGCATGTCTCTAGCAGGATGATCCTGTGGCACAAATAAGGCATCAAAATTCCAGAAGGCTGGCTGAATAATTGGGCCCAGTATTTCCTCAAAGCCTAACGAGATAAAGGCTTCTCTAACTTCGTCTATAAAATGTTGTACAGGGTGCTTTTTGCCAGGGTAAATGGTTGGTGCTACTGCTTCAACATCGAGAGAGCGAAGCCTATGCTGTTTCCACTTTCCACTTATTATCAAGTCAGGAGTTAGATAGTCTATTTCTTTAACTTCCTTTATAGCCTCAGCAGTCTTCCTACCAAGCTCTGTAAGAGAAATATTCACGATCTTGAAAGGCTTCTTCATAAGATAGTTGGGCCTTTTCATCAACCCATTTACAACTTTTTTATCTTCATCCGATAATTCTTCAAAAAATAATCCTTTCTCACTGATTTCTTTTAGTAAAGATTCTTCTAATGTGCTTTGATCAGATTTTAAAAGCTTCACGATTACCTTGTCTTCAACACTTGATGTGCTTATCCAGCCCTTCGATCTAGCATAACCAAAAGCAGCAGAGAACTCTTGGGGGGTTGAGCTAAAGGCTTTGCTAAGTTCATCAAGCTTAGCCTCTCCACCAAATTTCTTCAAAATTTCTATTAAGCGCCTCTCTGGAAGACCTTGCTCTATTGCCCTCTTACCTTCTCCTAAAATTTCGATTTTATGATGAACCTTTTCTTCAATTTTTATCATTTCTTTTGATCTTAGCCATTCTACAGCCCTTCTTGCCTGATCCATACTCATATTAACTCTAGAGGCTACATCCTCAAGCAAGCCTCCGCCATTCCTTATCAGTGATAAAAGGAGTTTTCTCTCCAAAGCATGTAAGGGCTTCAATTTCAACTCAATCTGATTAAGACAGTTTTTTAAGGATTGTTATACAGCGGTCTAATCCCTTAGGATGAATTTGTCTATTATTCTCTTCGCTTTTTCTCTTTTCCTTTGATGATCAGAAAGAAAAGCTTTGACTTTATTTGCCAATTTTTGCTTATGTTCACCACAAAGTAAGCAACCATTTTTACAATTGCTGTAAGTTTCAGATAACGATTTATCATCCCAGTCGAACAAGAAATATTCGTAAAAGTATACAGGGCATATGTCTGGATTCCCGCCTTTCTCTCTCTGCTCCTTTACTGTTGGTAGTCCTCCAGTGAAGGCATTTTTTACCTTTCTCTCAGCTTGCTCTAATGAATCTGTTGTAAATATTGCAGTCTCTGGTTCGCTTGCGCTCATCTTACCACTTCTTGTAAGGCTTGGGAAGAACTTTGAGTGAATCTCAGCAGGTTTGTAAAAGCCCAGCTTTGGAGCAACATCTCTAGCAACTCTCCAATAGACTGATTGATCTATGGCAGCGGGTATCAAGCATGGAACGTTCTTACCTTTTAGAACTGATGGAAAGAAGCAAGGTGCAGCTTGTATAGAAGGGAAGAAGATCATACCAATGTTTGTGCTTGAATTAAAGCCAAAGGCAGCCTTTACTGTCGAGAAGGTCACATGCTTTGCAAATTGAGTTGCTATCTTATAGAGAGTTTTCATGTATTCAGTGTCTAGAAAGATAAAGGTCTTTTTTGGATAAAAGCCTAAAGCTATAACGTCCAAAGCGTTATCATAAGCATATTTGATGGTTTCATCAAGAGTCATCTCATGGTTATGAAGAAATTTTTCATCGTCTGTCATCTGAAAGTATAGCTCAGCATCAAACTTGTCTTGTAGATATTTTGTGAAGATCCATGGTATTAAATGTCCTAAATGAGTACTGCCAGATGGACCTCTACCAGTGTATAAGAAGAATTTCTCATTATTCTCATATTTATCCAAAATCCAGTCAAAATCTCTGTGAGAGAAGAATATCTTCCTTCTTAAAAAAGGATGCAACTCATTAGTATGCTTTCTAATTCTTTCAAGAAGATCATCAGTTATTGCTACAGTGCCAAATTCTCTTATTAATTTTTCATAATCAACTTCTCCTTTAACTTCCCAAGGAGTGACTATGAACTCTCTTTCATTTTCCATATTTATCCTTCTAGACTGAGCGTTATATCCTTTTAATAATTTTCTAACAGATACAGTGAAATAAATATTATTGGAAATTTTTGGCAGGAGCGTTTGACTCTAATAATATTGCGTAAAATGAAGGTCTTAAATCAGGGATATTATGTCTTACTGTATCCCAAACCACTCTTAAATTAACTCCAAACTACTTGTGAGTTGATTTATCTCTCATTCTCACCACTTCTCTCCAATTAATCTTTTAGCTCTTCGATTATAATCGAAGGACAAATTCTTTTCACACCTTCTATAACCCCTATCTTCTCCGAAATAAGCCTTGAAAACTCTTTCCCGTCCTTTGCCCACATTTTGGTCATAATCATGTGGTCTCCAGCAGATAATGCAATATATTTTATCTCTTCAATCTCACATAATTTTTGAGCTACATTTAATAGCATGGATGGTTCAACATCTATCCCAACAATGGCAACTATATTCAAACCTATCTTAGATGGGTTTAAGATGGCAGAGAACCTTCTTATTACACCTTTCTCTTGAAGCGATATTACCCTTTTTCTTATCGTTGATTCATTGAATTTTAGCCTTCTAGCAATCTCTGTAAAAGAAAGACTTCCGTCGCTCTGAAGAAGTTCTAGAATTTTCAAATCTAAATTATCAACCATACCTATCCCCCAAGATTTATGATTATATCATGTTTTTTTAATCCTTTTTTCGGACGAAAATTTTATAAATAATTACTATTTTATAAGTTTATCTGATTTGGAGGCGATGAAATGAGGAGGATGACTGAAGGAAATCTTAAAAGCGCCTTTAGTGGTGAAAGTCAAGCCCATATGAAGTATCTGATCTTTGCTGACAAGGCTGAGGAAGAAGGTTACCCTAACGTAGCCAAGCTCTTTAGGGCAATAGCTTATGCAGAAAAAGTTCATGCCACTAATCACCTCGATGCTTTAGGCAACATAAAAGGGTCATCAGAGAACTTACAAGTAGCTATAGATGGTGAAAACTTCGAAGTAAATGATATGTACCCAGCGTATAAGGCTGTAGCAGAACTTGAAGGAGAGAAGATAGCACAAAGAAGCTTTTATTGGGCCCTTCAAGCAGAAAAAGTTCACTCAGGCATGTA
>JBNAWJ010000055.1:0-10102 GCA_049699795.1 Nitrososphaerales archaeon
AGAAAGACTAAAACAGAGAGGACGCTCAAACAATAAAGAATTAAGCCACAAAGCAAATCCTTCATTAAAATAGGTAAATCCACAACTTCCCTAACCATAGATAGAATCTTTAAAGAACCCTTAAAGTGCTTTGGTTCAGTCAGCACAGATATTCCTATTGCACCCCCTCTCTTTATAGCAATTGCCGTCTCTTTCACATTCATTTCTTTTTTCAATATACCATTTTTTAGAGAAGCTGGCTTTATCTCAGCTATTATAGGAACCTTTTTACATTTGATAATAGAATCCTTTAAGCTTCTTTTAGCACTTCTTTCATTAGATTGAACATTATAGTATCCTTCTTCGATAGTTCTTTTTACATCTTGAATTATAAAATCTAAAAAATCAACCAAATTTAGCTTCTAACTCCTCTAGCTTTTCCATACTTCCTTCACAGAATTTTATCATCATTTTGAGCTTTTTATAAGCAGCACCACTCTTTATAGATTCGTAAGCTAACTCCATCGCCTTATCAAATCTATCGGCAAGTCCACAAACAATGATTCCACCAGCTGCATTTACCAAAGCCATGTCCATTTTTGAATCACCTTTAGCACAAAGTCCATTCAGAATTTTGAATACAATCTCAGCACTTTCTTCTGGATTGGAGCACTTAATTTCATTTTGCTTTGCCAGTCTAACTCCAAAATCTTTAGGCGATACCTCCATTACGTTTATCTCATCTCCCATCAAAAATACTATCTCAGTCTTCCCTATAGTTGAGATTTCATCTAATCCATCTAAACCATGAACGACCATTGCCTCTTCTTTTCCAAGCCTCTTTAAAACACAAGCCATAAGCTTTGTCAATCTCCTATCATAAACACCTAACAAGTATCCACTTGCATTTGCTGGGTTAGTTATAGGACCTAAAATATTAAAGACTGTTCTTATACCAATCTCTTTTCTCGGTTCTAAAGCATATTTCATGGCTGGATGAAACTTTGGTGCGAACATGAAACCTATTCCTATCTCCTCAATAGATCTCTCAATTAAGCTAGGTTCTGCATTCAGGTTATAGCCCAATTTCTCTAGAACATCTGCACTACCACACTTACTTGTAAATGATCGATTACCATGCTTTGCAACTATTGCACCAGCACCAGCAGCTATGAAGGATGCTGTCGTACTAACATTGAAGGATTTGATTCTATCTCCACCTGTACCGACTATATCTATAATGCGCTTACTTACATGAGGATTAATTTTGAGACTGAAATCTCTCATAACTTTCGCAAAGGCTGAAATTTCGTCAATGCTCTCTCCCTTCATCCTCAAAGCTGTTAAGAGAGAGGCTATCTGAGCATTAGTTAAGCTACCTGACATTAACTCTCTCATTATCTCTTGGGCTTCCAAATAACTAAGATCCTTACCATCTACAACCTTCTGAATTCCTTCTATTATCATTCTTTCTCACTTTTTAAGAAATTTTCTATTATCTTCTTTCCATTTTCTGTAAGGATGGATTCAGGGTGGAACTGTAAACCTTCTATAGGATATGAAATGTGTCTTATCCCCATAATCTCATGATCATCTAGAGATTCAGCGGTAACTTTGAGGCAAGAAGGAAGAGTTAATTTGTCGCCAACGAGTGAATGATAACGTGTAGCCTTAAAAGGATTTTTTATTCCTTGAAATACCCCGTTCCCATCATGCTTTATCATGCTCGTCTTACCATGCATTATTTTATTCGCACGAACTATTCTTCCTCCAAAAGAATGTATTATTCCTTGATGTCCTAAGCATATACCCAATATAGGAATATTACAGCCAAATTGCTTTATGATTGACGAACAAACACCAAAGTACTTTATATCTTCAGGAGTACCAGGACCAGGTGATAGTATTATACCATCGGGCTTTAGCTCATTAACCTTCTCAAGGTTTATCTTATCATTCCTATAAACTATGGGATCAGCCCCTAGTTCGCCTACATACTGGACTAAGTTGTAGACGAGGGAATCATAATTATCTATTATGAGGATCTTCACCCAAAACCCTCCCGGACGACTCTAAAGCTTTCATCAAAGCCTCTGCCTTGTACTCTGTCTCTAGCCACTCTTTCAATGGATTAGAATCAGCAACTATTCCTGCGCCTACCTGAATGTACGCCCTATCTTTATTCGCTACTAAAGTTCTTATTGTTATGGCAAAATCTGCATTTCCATTGTTAGAAAAGTATCCTATAGCCCCTGCATAAGGACCTCTTCTTGAAGGTTCTAATTCATCTATTATCTCCATGGCTCTTATCTTGGGAGCTCCAGTAACTGTTCCAGCAGGGAATACTCCTCTAAACACATCGAAAGCATCTTTGCCTTCTCTTAACTTACCCAATACTCTTGAGACTATATGTTGCACATGGCTATACTGATGAACTCTCATGAACTCTGGAACATGAACACTACCAAACTCGCACACCTTACCTATATCGTTTCTTGCTAAATCCACCAGCATTACATGCTCTGCACACTCTTTCGGATCTATGAGAAGCTCTTTTTGCACAATATCATTCATAGTTTTATCTTTGAGCTTAGGCCTTGTGCCAGCGATAGGGAATGTCTCAACAATGCCATCATCCACTCTTACGAGCATCTCTGGGCTAGATCCGACTATCTGTCTATCGCTCATCTTCATGAAGTACATGTAAGGAGAAGGGTTTATTCTTCTTAGAGACTCATAGAAGTGAATAAGGTCTCCTTTTATCTTGAATTCGTATCTCTTAGATAAAACTGCTTGAAATATATCCCCAGAAAATATGTAATCTTTTACCTTTAATACTTTCTCACGGAAAGAATCGATTTCTATATTCACTTTAGGCTGAGAATAATATAGATCATCAATATTTTCAGGCTCTTCAAGAGCAGATTTTATCTCTTTGCTACGATCTTCTTCTTGGAAATAGTAAAAGGCTTGATGATTTATGTGATCAAACGCTATGCCATCATCAAAGATGCCAAATTCCATATAAGGAAAGTCTAAATCGTTCTTACTCGATTCGATTCTTTCCCAGTATTCAATAGCATCATAGGATACATAGCCAACAGCCCCTCCAATCAGCCTTGACCATCTTTGATCATGAATAAAACCTCTTTGCATTTCTTTTATAATGCATAAGGGGTCCTCTACATTCTTCCTTTTTATGAAACTTTCTTTACAATCCTTTATCTCTAACTCTTTACCCTTCGCCTTTAAGATAATTTTGGGCTCGAATCCTATAAAAGAGTACTGGGCTAATTTCTTTGGACCTATGACTGATTCTAGTATATAAGCAGTCTCAAATTTCTTATGAATCTTTTTGAAGATTTGAATCGGGGGAATATATGGGAAGGGTTTAAAGTTCAGTTTAAGATTAGATGAGCTATTGCATCGCTCGTAGCCAAACTAAATCACCCAACTTTTCTTCCTCCATTACTAACGCTTGATCAATGTACTATTTAAGACTTTTGTGTACATATATGTTCATTGATTGCCTTGATAAGAATTATTAACCTCTTTTGAAGATCAAATTAAGTATGTTGAAAACCGCTGAATTCTTAAGCGCGCCAAGAGGGTTGCTTAAGGTCTTCATTCTAAAAGCTGCATCTAAGATGCCTGTGAGTGGCGTTGATATCTCAGATCAGATCAATCTTTACACCAATAATGAATGGAGGCCAAGCCCAGGCTCCATATATTTCATATTGAATGAGCTTTCTTCGAAGGGAATGATCTCTGAAGTAATAAGCCCTGATGCGAATGTAAAAAGATACATAACTACAAACAAAGGCATGGCCATGCTCTCTTCATTCGTTAAGGTCGCGGATCAAGTCCTTAAGAGACAAATCATATTCATTAGCATCATGGCTCAAGTTACAGAGAAAGATTTAGCGAAGATCTTTGTTGAGCTTGCTGATTTAATTCTTACCTTTAATAAGGGGAAAGAAGAAAAATTAAAACTCATGATCAGTCAATTAATCCAAGAGGTAAGAGAGATTTAAATCATAGAAGAGGCTTAAGCTTGTGTCATGCTCTCATTAACACCCCTAAGAGGATTAAAAAGCGATATTAAATTGGTTATGGTCAGTGTCGTCGCGAGGTCTTCAACGCCTATGTGAGCTAATCATAGGCTCAGTCTGGGGCAGCGAGCACTTCATCCCGTTATATATATTGCAGTCTATGATTTAGAGGTTTCTGTATTGAACGAAATTAGCCATAACTCTTTTGAGTTTCTTTATCGTTCCTGAAACTCTTAGTGGGAGGAAAGCGGAATCCTTAAACTTCATTGAACTTAATGCAAAGAGTGCTTCATCGACATGCTTATGGCTACAACGAATGATGAGGAAATTAGGTCCCGTTTTAACGAGTTTCAAATTGATGGATTGTAGACCTATGGCACCAAAGAGGTCTTTTACTCTGGTCCTAATTTCTGTCTCAAGTTCCTTATGGTCATTTTGCATCCCATAATGAACTAATATGTATCTCTTTCTCTCATATTTCATCCTGATCTACCAATTATCTTTGGACCTAAATTAATCTTCTCGACTACTTCTCTATTAGGAATCTCACGTAAAATTTCTCTTTTCGTTAGATTTCCACCTAAAATCTTGTAAAAGCTGTAGAGTATCCTTGGGGATACTAACTCATTGGGATTTTTTGCTCCGCTTGAGAATATAGTAACAATTTGCCTTCTTTTGCAAACATTTACCAACTTTTTCAAACATTTCATGTAACTGGCAAAAGAAAATTCGTTGTGTAAACGCAAAGGAGCAAAATCGAACTCAATTGCAAGATTTATGCTTGATTGCCTTGCACAGAATTCTATCACTTTAAGAGTTTCATTCATGTCCTTACCAGCCTCTAGCAAATAGAAGGGAACATTATATGATCTGGCTTCATCTACATTTCTTGCTGTGTATATTAAATGATCTCTTTTTAGAGCCTTCGATCTTTTGAATTCATTTATATTAGCCCTGAGGATACACTGCACTTTTTCCTCTTTACACACATTTGTAACTTTTTCCTTTGAATCCCAATTATCTTCTAAATCTAAGCCAAGAACAGAGAAACCTAAGAACTTAGCTATTCTTATGGTTCTCTTAAATTCATCGGTTACATTTACGTGAAGATCTATGGCGCCTATTTTAACAACCCCCTGTAGTATGATAACTTTTCACTAAATTTTAATCCGTTCTTAGGCTTGAGCCTTATTTTTATAGCGTCTTTCTCTGAAAGTTCGATTTTACCTTCACATAACAATTGCTTGTCTATACGAATGTAAAAAGCGCCATGTTCATCTAAATGCTTTGACAATTCACGCTCCAGAATCTTTTTGTCCATATCATTTAGAGAAGAGAACAATACATGAACAAAATTACTTGCCTCAGCACCAATCAATCTAGCCTTATAAAGAAGAATAGGATTGCCAAAATGGCCTTCTAAGTTAAAAGATGTCACATCATCATTACTTAAATGAAAGAGCTCGACTAGCTTCTTTACAACTTTTTCTCCTTCCTCTGTTGCATGAATCATCCAAGTAATTTCAATCGAGGAAAACTTCATTTGCTTCTTACGTCTATAATCAATTCTCCTAGAAATACTTGTGGGTTAAAGTCCAAACATAGATGGCTGCGATACTCTAAGATGTTTGCTCATGGATGCTCAAAGAAGATTGATAAAACTTGTACCGTCGTTTAAGGCTCTGCAAAGTTCATCGTTTTCAAGAGATGGGATTTGTTGGATGAGTCTGATGAACCTGATGTAGTAATTTTTTGCATGCCCTGATGTCCTTTCAGGTCTCTTCATACTGGCTGGCTTTGACGAGGCTGAACCGAACATTGTTTTTACACCTTTTGGCTCGGGATGTTCTTCAATTGTACAATATCCATTCCTTGAGAAAGACTCTACTCATCCAAGAGCGGTCATAGGTTTATTTGATATCACAGTTCGCCCCTTTGTTTCAGAGAACACGCTCTCATTTTCGGTACCTATACATAAGTTTGAGAGAATGGTTCAGAACATGGAAGAAAGCTTCTTAACTACAAATTCTTGGAAAATCGTGCAAAAAAGTATCCTGGGAATATCAGACTAGCTATCATGCATGGAACATAGAGCAAAAGTGGTCTCATAAAAATGGGGTTCGATTTATGTCCTTAGGAAAGTATATAAATGGACATCAACGTCATAAAGTGGCGTAAAGTGAATTTATATGGTCTCTAGGAAAGTACTTTTAAATGAGGAAGATATACCTAAGCAATGGTACTGCATACTGCCCGACCTGCCTAAACCGCTACCTCCAATAATAGATCCGGCGAAGAGGGCGCCAGGACCGGGGATCGTACCCCAGATATTTCCTAAAGAGATCCTCGCTCAAGAGATGAGTACGGAAAGATGGATAAACATCCCTGAAGAGGTTCGAAATGTCTACCGTCTATGGAGACCGACTCCTCTTTTCAGAGCTGTTGGACTAGAGAAGGCTTTGAGGACTCCAGCAAAGATCTATTATAAGTATGAGGGTGTCAGCCCCCCAGGAAGCCACAAACCTAACACTGCCGTTGCACAAGCCTACTACAACATGAAGGAAGGTAAAGAACGCATAGCTACGGAAACTGGAGCCGGGCAGTGGGGCTCTGCTCTAGCCTTTGGCTGCATGTGTTTTGATCTTAGATGTACTGTATACATGGTAAGGGCAAGTTACAATCAGAAGCCATACAGAAGAGTTATGATGGAGCTTTGGGGCGCTGAAGTGCATGCCAGCCCTAGCACTAAAACAGAGGCTGGCAGAAAGATTCTAGCGGAAGACCCTAAGTGTCCTGGAAGCCTAGGAATTGCTATAAGTGAGGCTGTGGAGGATGCCCTTACCCATGAAGAGACGAACTATGGTATAGGCAGCGTCTTCAATCATGTTCTCTTGCATCAAACCGTGATAGGTCAAGAGGCCATGAAGCAGCTCGAACTAGTGGAAGACTACCCTGATGTAATCATCGGGTGCATAGGTGGAGGCAGCAGCTTCTCAGGTCTCTTCTGGCCCTTCTACTACGACAAAGTTTCAAGAAAAGCCCCGAAAGATGCCAGGTTTATAGCTATCGAACCCACGGCTTGCCCATCTATTACTAAAGGGGAATACATGTACGACCACGGCGACACGGCAAGGCTTACACCTCTAGTCAAGATGCATACCTTAGGCCATGATTTCATACCAGCCCCGATCCATGCTGGAGGGTTACGGTACCATGGTATAGCCCCTACCCTAAGCATCTTGAGTCAGGAGAAGCAGTTGGAGACGCGAGCCTATGATCA
Organism: Nitrososphaerales archaeon; assembly: GCA_049699795.1. Taxonomy (GTDB): domain Archaea; phylum Thermoproteota; class Nitrososphaeria; order Nitrososphaerales; family JACAEJ01; genus JAVZMU01. Next base: position 7,312 of record JBNAWJ010000055.1, read on the forward strand.
GACGGAGGCCTTCGACGCCGCAAGGCTGTTCGCTAAAACAGAGGGCATAATACCAGCCCCTGAACCATCCCATGCCATAAAGGGGGTCATTGATGAAGCATTAAGATGCAAAGAGACAGGAGAGGAGAAGGTCATACTCTTCCTGCTGTGTGGTCATGGCCACTTCGATATGCAAGCCTACGACGATTACCTCCAAGGCAAATTGCCACCTTACGAGTACCCGGAAGAGGAAGTGAAGAAGGCTATAAGGAGGCTAAGGGAACTATACCCGTGGTTAGAAACCTTGCCTTACTAATCACTCCTCTCCCTTTTTCTCTTAGCCAATGCTGTTCAGCGAATATCTAGCCAGACGTGTTACCCCACGTTCAATGTCCCTCATCCTGGTTTCTAGATGCCAAATTAGGAAAGTAAGAAATAAGCAGAATTAGCTCAATGCCATCCTTTGATCAAAGAACAGTCGCTTTTACGTATGCGTGATGATTAAATAATAGCCTTTGACTATCTTGTTCTGTAATGCAGATTGGAGAATAGATTAGATAAAGGAATTGTTTGCTGGGGATGTGAATCTACAGCCCATACCTTTTCATGCTCAATCTTAAAATCAGATGGAAGGATTCTATCAGATGTAAGAAGCATTTATACTCCCCCTCCTGGATCAGGGATTCATCCAAGAGAGGCGTCAAGACATCATATTGAAGTGGCATCAAAAGTTGTCAAACAGTCTTTAATTCAAGCAGGACTAAGCATGAAGGAAGTTGACGCCATAGCCTTCTCAGCAGGTCCAGGTTTGGGACCTTGCTTAAGGGTTGGAGCGACTGTTTCTAGGGCACTAGCTCTCTATTATGACAAACCTTTGGTACCTGTAAACCATGCCATAGGTCATATTGAATTAGCTATAATGTTGACCGGAGCAAAAGATCCCGTAGTACTACTGGTCTCTGGTGGTCACACTATGATTATAGCCTTCTCTCTTGGCAGATGGAGAGTATTTGGGGAGACTCTTGATCTCACTGTTGGGCAACTCTTAGATCAATTTGGGAGAGAAATTGGCTTTAGTTCTCCGTCAGGACAAAGGATAGAAGAGTTGGCAAAAAAATCATCCAAATATATATCTTTGCCATACACCGTGAAGGGCAACGATGTTTCTTTTTCTGGCATATTGACAGCCGCAAAAAAATTGTTCAAAGAGGGTAAGGATTTAGATAGCCTATGCTTTTCTATTCAAGAGACTGCCTTTGCCATGTTGGCAGAGGTTACCGAGAGAGCCCTTGCCTTTACTGAAAAGAAAGAAGTTTTGTTGGCTGGTGGTGTAGCAGCAAATAAAAGGTTACAAGAAATGCTGACGGAGGTTAGTAATAGACATGATGCAAGATTCTTCGTAGTGCCAAAGGAGTATAGTGGAGACTGTGGCGCTCAAATCGCTTGGACAGGATTACTAGCTCATTCGGCAAACATTTCAGTGGATATTAAAAAGAGTTTTGTAAAACAGTCCTGGAGGCTAGACAAGGTTGATGTAAAATGGAGATATTGATAAGAAAAGGAGCTGAAGCAGACATTTACCTTGGAGAATGGTTTAGAAAAGAAGCTATTCTAAAGATAAGAAAGCCAAAGCCGTATAGACAGTCCGAATTAGACGTTGAAATAAGAAAGAAAAGGACTCTGCATGAAGCATCTTTTTTGTTGGATGCAAGAAAGGCAGGAGTTTCAACGCCTTTAGTATATTTCATAGATCAGAATAAGTCAGAGATAGTCATGCAATATATCAAAGGTGTAAGGCTCAAAGAGATGTTTTCAGATAGAAAGACGAGTAACATTGATGCTTTATGTTCAGAAGTTGGAAGATGCGTAGCAAGGCTTCATAAAAACAACATAATTCATGGCGACTTGACTACTTCTAACTTCTTGGTTGTCAAAAATAGACTGGTCTTCATAGATTTTGGTCTAGCATTCTTTTCCCAAAGACTTGAGGACATGGCTGTAGATCTTCATTTGATGAGAGGAGTATTGCAAAGTGCTCATATAGAGGTTGCTGATGAAGCCTTCAACAAGATACTAGAAGGCTATGCAGAGATCGCTGGCATGAACATGATAAAAGATTTAGTTAGAAAAATAAAAGAGATAGAAAGAAGAGGCAGATATGCCCGTGTTGAGTAAATCATTGTACTTTGCAACAAGCAATAAGCACAAATTCGATGAAGCTAGAGATGTTCTCAAGAATTATGGCATTGAGTTAAGGATGATAAATAGAAAAGTTGAGGAAATCCAGAGTGAGAATCTAGAAAAGATAGCTCTTTATGCTTTAAAAAAGGCTTTGGTAAGCGATAAATTACCCATGATAGTCGAGGATGCCGGACTGTTCATAAATGCACTGAACGGATTCCCTGGACCCTATTCATCCTATGTTCATAAGACTTTAGGTATCGATGGTATCATTAAACTCATGAGGAAAAAAGACGATAGAGACGCTGAATTCAGGTCTGTCGTTGCCTTTGGCAGCTCTTCAGTGGTAAAGACCTATCAAGGCGTTGTAAAAGGAAAGATTGCAAGAAAACCAAGGGGCAAATCAGGCTTTGGATTCGATCCTATATTTATACCAAAGGGATCAAAAAAGACATTTGCAGAGATGTCCTTAGAAGATAAGAACAGATACTCGCATAGAGCCATTGCCTTGAGAAAGTTTGCAAGATGGTTTTTAAGAATCCATAGTATAAACACAGGCTGAGTTCATATACGCTATCAAATAGATACTGTCAAGAATTATGAGTAAGCTCCTTTTACTCTTCTACTATGA
>JBNAWJ010000056.1:0-10033 GCA_049699795.1 Nitrososphaerales archaeon
AACTATTTAAAAATCACGACACCTTTCTCATCAATCTCTCTAACGAAAGAAGGGCTATTCTTTTTTAGCTTCTCGTACTCATCAGCAGTATAAAGATGAAGTTGTAGATTATTTATACCTAAGCCTTCATAATTTTTTTATATAGTTCACCTTTATCCCCACTTGTAACAACAATAAAAAGGTCAACATCACTAGCAGCTGTGTATCTGTTTTTAGCATAAGAACCAAAGAGCACAACAAATCTTATCGGCAATTCCTTCGATAAATCCTTAACCCTCTCCTTAAGAATGGAGATGAGTTCATCTTTACTTAATTTTGGATAGTATATTCTTACAGAACCTGAGGATTTCTTCAGCATATGATATTAACCTCCTCTTTAGTATATATCTCAAACGGTGTTCCTTCAGGAATAGCATTTGGATATCTTGTTGTTATGTAAGCTTTGTCTAACTCCATTGCCTTGCTCCTCAATTCTTCTCCAACTTCATAGTTTTCTGGCAAGTTGGAAAGAAGACCTGAAACGCTATGACCAAATACTTCTCCACCAAGCTTTTGGTATATAGCCTTCAACGCTTTTTCTGCTGCTTGTTGGCTTAAGAAACAAGCCCACTCGAAGAAACCTTATTTCAAATTTTGCGTTCTGAAGATCTCTTTCAGCTTGTCTCATCCAATCTCTACTTCTCTCGACCATTATGCTCAATTTTGTAAACGCTTTAAAAGAATAAAAAGTTTAGGTAGTCACAATTTTTGTGAGATAACTCCAATTCTTATTAAAAAGGGCTTTACAAAATAGCTCAAAACGCTTTTATAGAATCCTAAGAGGATAAGCTTATAGACTGCCCATTCCTGTTCAAGTCTGGCTACAACCTTGCTTTTGAACCAAGGCTTTCTCAATCATTAAACCCTGCCATTTTATCGTGTAGCCACAATAAGTTATTATTGTAATAGGATCTGGAAAGTTATAAGGTCTAAGCACCTCAAGGACTTTAGGAAGCGGTGTCTCTTCTTTTACAAAATTCTCAAGAGTCTGCTTCACTTCCTCGATCAACGCTTTTTCAATTATCATCTCTCCTACAAGCACATGTGTTTCAATTTTGTTTGCAGCTCGGCGCACTGTTTCAATAGCAACACCAAGCTCTTCAGAAAGCTCTTTAACTGTTACAATAGGCTTCTTTATATAAAGCTCGACATGCTCTGCTTGAGTGTTCACTTCAGCTTCGGCAAGTGGCTGAAGAATTCTGAGCACATCTTTGACTTGGATTTTTCCCTTATAGTAGATCACATGAATGTTTGGGCTTGAGGCTTGGAGTTTAGAGAGCTTTTCACATGCAAGCTCCTCATCCACAGCGACTATGAAAGGCTTATCCCTCACCTCAGCCAGCTTCTCAAGCTTGCGTTTAATGTATTCACGCGTCCAGAAGCCAACGATCTCCATTTGTACGCATGTTTTTCCAAATTGAAAGACAAAATCAGGGATCATTATCGAGTTTCCAGCTTTGACAGGCTCAGCCTCCCTTATCAGCTTCCAAACCGTTCCAAGGCTTTTGAACTGATTTGCGAACTCAGCCTCAACAGTACTATCATAAACTTCTTCAACGGCTAGCTCTGGGAGGAGCCAACCATGCTTAGTGCTTTCCAAAACGAAGTTAAGAAGCCTGTTCATCCTTAAGATTTTTGCTTCAATCCTCCATGGCTTCCCCTTCACTATCTCAGGAATAACTTTAGCCATGGCTGTACCGTAACGCCTTGTCAGCTTGAAAAGAGAAGTAGGACCATCAATCCTAACTGTGAAGTTACCGTTCTTTCGCTCTACTGTATACATTAATCCATAGTACTTTATTGCCCTGAAGATTCTCTGCCAGTTCTTTGAAACTATGAACGTCATTTCTGTCGAGTGGAAGAGAAGCGTCTGAGTTAAACTCATGTTATAACTCTTAAGAAGCTCGATTGGGCTTATGCTTGGTGCGTATTCAAGGACCATCTCAGATTCAAGGTCAGCATACATAGAGTCTTCAAGCTGCTCAGTTGAAACCTTGAGGGATGAAGCAACATGCTCAACTATGCTGATTCTCTCTTCATAACTTGTAGGGTAGCCTCTCTTGGATGCTTCAGCAAAGAGCATATGCCTCGCTGTTAAAGGGTCGATAGAAGCTTTTGATGAGAAGGTGCAGGAACGTTCGACAATCGTCGCTAAACCTCTTATGAATCTATAATCTCCGTAAGTTTCCTCAAGATCTGAAACCTTCTCCCTGATCTCCCCTCTCTTTAATTTAGCACTCTCAGCATAGGCTTTTATTACAGCACTAGCTGCTGAGACATCTCTTTCATCAAGCTTCGAGTACCTTGGCCTTATATTATCCTTCCAGCGTTGGACTATTAGAAGCTCTATAGGAAGCATTAGCTTTGCTCCTTGACTGAATTTTTAGGCTTCTTTCGCCTTCTAAGGCTTATCTCAGCTTCCTTTGTTTCTCTCGAGACTACCTCGACTAAGAGTGCAACTTTTCCATCACTTTTCCTCAGGATCCTCCCAAGGCGCTGTATCTGCTGACGGGGGCTTCCTGTACCGCTCAATATTATGCCCCTACTTGCGTCAGGCACATCTACGCCTTCATCCAAAACTTGGCTTGTGACTATGGCTCGATACTCTCCTGCCCTGAACTTTGAGAGTATAAGCCTCCTCTCGCTTTCAGGCGTCTGATAAGTTATGGCTGGTATAAGGAAGCGCTTACTTATAGCATATACGAGGCTATTGTGAAGCGTGAAGATAATGGTTTTTTCCTTCGAACCTCTCAGCATATTTATTAGGAAGCGCATCTTCCCCTCTGAGTTCAACGCTATTTTAAGCGCCCTATTTCTAGCAAGAATGGCTTCTCTAGCCTCATGGTCGAAGGCTGAAAGCATGATAAGCCTTCGAAAATCCTCTTCACTTCTCATTTGAAGATTATGCTTTATAATATAGCTCTTATATATGCTCCATAGCTTTTCATATTCAGCTTTCTCTTCAGGTGTCAGATCTACAAAGACCTTTTTGTACTCAAATGGTGCCACGTATGTTCCTGCAAGCTGCTTATGTGAAGCTTCGTAGACAACTCCACCTATGAGCCTTGGCGCATCCAAGTGGCGCATGTCAGCCCTATGAAGCGTGCTTGTCAAACCCATCCTGTAAGGTGCAACAAGCATCTCAGCTATCTGGCTGTAGCCTGGTGCAAAAAGGTGATGAGCCTCATCAGCAATAAGAAGACCGAACTTGTCACTAAACTCTTCTGCATGTATGTAGGCTGAATCATATGTTGAGACTGTCACCCATTTTATATCGTGCTCGCCCCCACCCAGAACCCCTGCCTCGATACTGAACTTCTCTTTTAAGCGTTCAACCCATTGATCAACAAGCGCAAGCGTCGGCACTAATATTAGCGTCGACTGCTTTAAAACTTCTATTGCCTTGAGCCCTATGAATGTTTTTCCTCCAGCAGTAGCTATGCATATGACACCCCAACCTCCGTTCTCCATCCAGCGTTCAAAAGCCTCATTTTGAAAAGGGTAGAGCTCAATGCTCCCACTTATTGGAGGGGTTGGAGGAGGATTTAAAACATGATCTTCGAAAGGTATTCCGCTTCGTTCAAGGTACTTGATGATGTCTCTGTAGCAATAGCCAGGAGCCCTATAAGCCCTTATTCGAGAATCCCACTGCCCATATGGCGTTGGAATCTCGCCTTCAATTACTATTGTTCCTTTGGAGCAGGTAAGCCTGATAAACAAACCTTAAGAATAAATATTGTAAGGTATATTAAAATATCTCACCGTTCATATTAAAGCAATTGATAATATTATCAATTGCTTAGAGCTGGGAGCTAAGAAATGCTAAGATAAGGCTAGGATATGCTACCCTTACCTTATTCTCACATTAAAGAATGTTTAAAGATTAGCATGTTCGAAGAAATCATGATGAATTTGATATTAATTTACATATGATATAGTGAACTTCTGCTCTCATATTTAGAATAGATGACAGAAGATATATGGATTTGTCAGAAAACTGGTAAGATGTTAGTTCAATTATATTGAACAGATTAATGCTTTTAACATAAAAATTACAACTATAAATGCCTAAAACTATTCAGAAACAGCTAACCCTTTATTGAAAGCTTTTAGGTAAATCGGGTTATCTCTAACTTCCTCTTTTGTTACTAAGTGTATTTCAAAAGGATGATAAAGTGGTAAGCAAGCCTTCACTTCAATTTCTGCCTTAAGGTTCCCCCTTTCCCTGAAGCTTTTAGGAAGTTGATCAGCAACGATCAAAATATCAACATCACTCCTGCCTGTGGCATGCCCCTCCACAACGCTTCCAAACACTAAGACTTTACATGAACCAATAACATCCCTCGCAGCTTTAGCTATAGCATTAGACCAAAAATACCACTCTTGTGCAAGCTTATTAATTTCAATTCTTGTTTTTAACAGACTTAACAAACTCGATCACCTTCTCAGAAAAGTTAATGAGCTCCTCAGCTTCTTCCCTTTCATACTCTCTTGGTAGATATCGTGAGCTTATATAGGATTCTTCAAGTCTGATTAAGAGGCTCCTGTTCTCCTTCACAAAATCGTCAAAAAGGTTTGATTTCCCTAGCAACTCTTTAAGTGCATACATCAGTTGCCTAACAGCATGGACACGGGGAACCTCGCCAGTCAATTCAAGTATCACGGACTTCAGGTAGAGCTGGATAGCTTGATCAGCCATAAAAGCAGCAATGTCGTAATCTCTATCAAGTAGGCTTCTCCTAGCAGAGCTCAGCATCCTTAAGGATCTATTCCTAAGTAGATCAACTTCACGATAGCTCACAGGTTGCACCCACTAGCGCGCCAATTTCGTTAACGTTAATAATGAATATTAACTTAATCATTTAATTATTAAGCCAGCAACCTGATTAAGATTCCCAAAGCCTTAACGTAACATTTGACTTGGATCAATAATATCAAAAGTTTACTATTACTTGTACTTTGGTAAAGAGCCATAAACTATCTCGCCATTTATCATGACTGCTTGAATGTCATCAGGTCTTACTCTGTGCACTATGGCATTGATAGGGTCTTTCGTAGATTCAAGGTTTTTTGTTCTCATATTTATGAAGACAGCATTGGCTTTCTTTCCTTCTTCTATTGAGCCTATCTCTTTGTCTAACTTCAGAGCTTTTGCAGAGTTTATAGTTGCCATCTTAAAAATATCCTTTGATGATACTGCTAATGGGTCTCTCTCTAATGCTCTCAAAATTCTTGATGTATAGTCCATCTCACGAAATAGGTCTGGTGAATTTAGCATAACGTTATCAGTTCCAAGAGCAATGGTTATTCCTTTTCTCATCATCTTAGTTATTGGAGGTATTCCTAAGCCTAGAATAGAGTTGGCTCTTGGGCAGCATATTATTGGTATATTTTTCTTTGAGATTAATTCTATATCCTCTTCTCTTGCTTGAGTTAAATGAACGATAAAGTCTGGATCGAGGTTTTTTAAAGCCCTTTCAACTTCACTCTTATGAAAATTCTTTAAAGAGAAATCCATAGAGTATTTTCCCTCACATGCATGAATTGCGCAAATCTTCTTCTTACTCTTTGTTAATTTCGATATTTCACTCATGGCCTTATCTGTGTATTCATTTGGACCGCTTAATCCTATTCCATCACAAATTTCTAGTATCTCCTTTACCTCTCTAATTTTATCTTCTGGCATGGCGTAATTTTTTACAACATTATCCTCATCAAAATAATAGTCAGGTCTTCCTAGAATTACAGCTTTCATCTTCAATCCTCTCATCGCTTTCTTGATGATCATGATTCCTCTCTTTCCTCCCTCTCGAAAGTCAGCAAAGGTTGTGATTCCACATCTTATCATATCGAATACTGAATTCCTCATAGATTTTATGATCAAGTTTTCAGGCGCTGATGATAATAGCCTGTGCTTTAAACCAGTCGTTGGGCGAAAAAGATCATTAAGAGATTTACCTATTCCATAATCCTTGAAAAAAGAGTCTCCTATGTGTGTGTGAGCATTTATCAAACCAGGGATCATTAGCATACCATTTGCCTTATACCTTAGGTATCCTGACGAGTTTGAAAGATTCTCTCTAACTTCTGTAAAATAACCATCATCAATTCTTATGAAGGCTTTCTCTATTAAATCAAGACTGTCTTTTACTATTGCATTTACTCCTTCTACTATTGCCTTTTTCATGACAAATCAGAGATTTCATGAACAGGACCATTCGCTTTACCATTTCTAATAGAATCCAATCCTTTAGTTGCAAGCTCTATAGCTTTACGAGCAGTTCTTGCTATTCCTATTCCAGCCTTTAAAGTGAGATTAAAATCCTTGCTTGCTTCATCAAGAATATTCTTGATTTCCTTGTCTGAGACACCATTCGCCACTACCATGAAGTTATCTCCTCCGCAGAAGAATGTAAGGGCTTTATGATTCAAAAAGAGTTCGCCTAGCTTTAGATTTAACCTGTTGATCATCAAGGCTGTCTCATAGGCTGATAATCTCTCAATAAGATTTCCTGTTACATTGTTTACATCTATATGAACAATCTTCACACTCTTCTCATGGGGTTCATCAAACTTGCCTACTATTTTCTTTATATCTCTTGCACTACATTTCTGTAAAGCTTTTGTAGCCATTTCCAAAGCATCGTAAGGCTTCTCAGCCAGACCAATGCCCATACTTATAGTGAATGGATAATTCTTCAATACTTCATCCTGAATTCTTAGATGATCTTCCAAGGAAATTCCGTTACTTATTGCTACCATCTCATCAAATCTATTGTAAAACAAAGCTCCTCCTTTCTCAGCAAATAATCTTTGCAAATGGGCATAAAGCTGGGCTTGTAGTATTTGTAATTTATACTCTCTATCATTGCCAAGTTCTAGGGTCCATGGACCATAATTGTCTATTCTGATCAAAGTCATCTTTAATTTTCCACTCATGGCTACTCCACCACTGCAGGATATTGAGTCACTTTGATTTCCTCTAATGTTTTTGATCTTTTCACCATCTTTACAGCAGACTCAACAGCCCTCTTCGCATACTCGTCTATTCTTTCTATTCCCTGAAGCCTTGTCATACCTGGTCCTGATACACCTAAAGATACTGGTTTTCTATATTGGACTGACAAATCAGCAATCTTTCTTGCTACATGCTGAGCTATGATCTCATCATGCTTTGTATCTCCCTCAACTATAGCACCAAGAGTTACAACAGCATCAACATCCTTCTTATCCAATAAAGATTGGATCAATAAGGGCATATCAAAAGATCCAGGAGCCTTACAAACGTATGTTATCTGAGCCCCTAAGAACGCTGCATGTTCTTTCGCTCTTTCAAGCATAAGGTAGGATATGTCAAAGTTGAACTCAGAGACAACGAGTGCTAATTTTACCATACTTTTTCACCTCCTATATTCTTATTGGACCAACATCAGGAAAGCCTTGGCGCTTTCCCATGCCAGCATCCTTCATGAGTTCTTCTGGCTTAAAGAGTAGTTTAAGTAAGTTTTGGGCATGCTTCTCAGCCCTATCCTTCGCTATTCTATACAATTCGTTATCACTCTTAGCCTCATCTTCATGAACAAATACCTCTATCACATGCTTATTGGTCATAAGTTGAACTGTAACCAGACCTGAAGATGCAACTTGAGCGCTCTGCTTATCCAAAGGATTTGGTCCAGGCATACCTAGAGCCATTGCAATATCACAACTTTTTTCTTCAAAAAGCTTCTTCACTGCTACAGGCAGATCCTTTATCCCAGGAACCGTGTATCTTATGATTTCGATATTGCCATGATACCTTTTCAGAACATCTATAGCAAATTTTGCCATGTCTACTCTTGCAAAGGTAGTGTCAGCAATTCCTATCCTTGCATTCATCATGTTAACCCCTTATTTGATCCTTATAGTAACTTACTATTTCATGACCTTCCACAAAAGGGATATTGTGCATCTCGGCATAATTTTTTGCTGATAGGCTTGGCAAGGATTTATGGGTCTCATCATCCAGCATTTCACATATTACTGTAACAGGGGTCAATCCTGCCAATTGAGCAAGATAAACCGATAACTCTGTATGCCCTGCTCTTTTAGAAATTAAACCATCAGATGCTATCAACAACTGAACATGACCAGGTGCCCTAAAATTCGAAGCAAATCTATACTGAACGTCATCAAAATTCTTTACAGCAAGATCACAAAGCTTTGCTAATTCTTTTATGGTTAGAGCCCTATCTATGTCTGTAATTCCTGTAAAAGTATCTCTATGGTTGACAGATATTGAAAAGGCTGATTTACCATAAGATGCCTGAGAGTTTATCAACTCTGATAGATTGGGATAACTTTTGCTAGCAAACTCAAGGACCTCTAGCATGTAAGGTAATCCTAGCTTATTCGCTATATCGAAACTTATGGCTACACATATCAATCCCCCTGCATCCTTTCTCATGATTCTAATATGATCTGGGGTAATATGCTGAGCAGCTAAAACCATATCTGTTTCGTTCTCTCTGCTACTAAAATCATGTATAAGCACAAACCTTCCTTGCCTAAGGTTAAGAATAGCATCCCTTAAAGTAAGAGGCTGATTATTCATCTTTGATAGCATGACCAAAATCTTGCTAAAGATTCAGATATTTAAGGGTTACCAATAAATTATTATCTACCACAAAAATTGTAGTAATCTTACGCTTGAAGACTATTTTTTAGAAAGCATCGCTTTATCTCATATAGAGCTTGTTCAATCGTTAATGGAAGGGATTTAATATCATTAAAGCCTATTGATTGGTTTAGAAGTTCAAAAAGGCGAGTTACACTGGGGGGCTCTAATCCTGCTTCTCTTATCATATCAGAATTAGAAAATAAATCTTCTAAATTGCCTTCAGCTATTAATCGCTTGTTTAAAATGTATGCTCTATCAGCAACTAGAGGAATAAAATCGACATCATGCGTTGCAACAACAAGAGTAATCTTTTGGTTTTTATGCAGATTGTTGATAATCTTTACAAGTTCTGTCTTGCCCTTTGGATCTAGATTAGCTGTTGGCTCATCAAGAATTAGGATTTTAGGTCCCATGGCCAGGACTGTAGCTATGGCTGCCTTCTTCTTTTCACCAGCGCTTAAATGATGTGGTGCTCTTTCTTCATAGCCATCTAAACCAACACTCCTCAAAGCCTCTTTACCTCTTTTTACTACTTCGTCTTCATCTAAACCCATATTCAACAATCCAAATGTTACATCTTCCCATAAAGTTGGACAAAAAAGTTGATCATCAGGATCCTGGAATACAAGTCCAAGGCTCGATCTTATTTTATACGAATTTTCACTGACGGACATGCCTAAAACATGAACAGAACCTTTAGATGGCTTGAGCAACCCACTGATGAGCATTAGCAGTGTAGACTTGCCTGCACCATTAGGGCCAAGAATGGCCACTCTCTCGCCCATCAAAACTTTTATGCTCACGTTATCTAATGCTACACACCCATCAGGATATACATACTTCAAATCTCTAACATCTATGGCTATGTCTGCCATTCTATACAACCCCTAGAAAATACTCTGCAGATAATGTTACGCTACAAATGGCTATAATAATGAAAACAAAGATCATGTCTTTACCATTTATACTCGTCTTGTTAAGATTTCTGGTGCTTCCTTTGTAACCTCTGGCTATCATAGCGAGATAGACCCTCTCACCTCTCTCATAAGATCTTATGAAGAGAGTGCTAATCATGCTCGCCAAAGACTTCATTGTCTTTAATCTGCTCTCTCCTTTAATAGTTCTTGACTCTTTTGCCAATGCCATTCTATAAGCTTCATTTATTGATAGAAATATGAACCTATAAGTTATTGAGATCATCATTGTAAATATTTTTGAAATCTTAAGCTTCTCCATAGCATTAATTAGACTTGAGAATTTTGTAGTTAATACCAAAAGAATCAAAGGATTGACACATGCCCAAACTCTTAATGTGAAGATTAAAGCCTTATGAAT
>JBNAWJ010000057.1:0-9972 GCA_049699795.1 Nitrososphaerales archaeon
GCATTTAAACGATTGGGCTAACCTCTCCTTTCTCTATCCCCCACACAGATTTGCTAACCCATGATGGGTTCGATGTTTTATACACAACTATAGAGTCTGAATCTTTATCTATTATATCATAAACCTTCAATCTTAGCTCCTCAAGTTTGCCCTCTGTTATCTCTCCTTCAAAGGCTGAATTCTGCACCCAATTGAGATATTGCTTCATCACGTGCCTAACTGCATTGAGTCTTTCTACAGCTATATCATAAACTATTATCACATAAACCAAGATTCATCGACTCTTTAACCCTACGTATTTGCTCTCTCCCAAAAGATGCCTGATCAATTTGAAGCACTCTAACCTTATCAGATATGAATAAGATACATGCCTCTTCAACCTGCTATGCTTTATAGTAGTATTAAGCTTCTTATCATACTCAGATATGAATACCTTCCTTCCATTATCGTTAAGATAGCAACTATTCAACTCTTCTACAAAATGCTCGGGTTTGATTATTCTATTATTGACAAGATTGAAGATTATCCTATCTACAATTATGGGTTTGAAGACTTCGCTTATATCTAGCGATAAGGAATACCTTCTTTCGCCAGGTTCATGCAAATAGCTTATTGTAGGGCTTAGTTGCGTGTGATATATCTCTGTCAATGTTGTACTGTAAAGTAAAGAATTGCCAAAGGATATCAAACAGTTTATCATATTCTGAGGAGGGTTTCTAGTCCTCTTGTCGAACTCAAAGCCTTCTCTTAAAATGCAATCAAAGGATGAATAATAAGCATCTCTTGATCTTCCTTCAATGCCCATGATCTGATCAACATCATTGGCAGAATCTATCTGTGAAGCTTCCTTTTCGATAGTTTCTATGAAATTTGTAACATCCTTGCCCATCCTTTTGTAATAATTTAGATTATAGTTTATATTGTGTAAAGCAGTCCTTACAATTTCTTTAGCGATTTCAACCCTTTTTGCATTATCAAGGTAATGCTCAACTTGCTTTACTAATAGGAAGCCTGATACCAACTTCTCCCTTGGATAGAAGGAGCCTGAATAATATCCATAATAGTTGTAAAAATGGACAGGTATGCCATGCTGATTAAGAAATACCATTAATTTTGTGTTAAAATCCATCTCTCCCAAAATATGGATAGATTTTACATCGTTGATAGGTATAGCCCTTTTCTCACCATCACTTCTCTCTACATAAATAGTATTCCCACTGCGTCTTAATCTTCCCCCTGTAACTATATAATAATCCTTCATGTCATCCCCAGCATAGGCCTCTGTAGGCACAAGTCTTACAATAGCCTATCCATGCAGCTTCTGGAGGCTTTTCTTGATGGGTTATCTTATCTATGTCGTTCAATACATTCCTTAATTCAGCTTCCTTTTCTTCATCAAGGTTGACTTCAACTCTTTTCTTTAATAAAGGATAATTTAACATGCCTTTTACATTCAAGCCAGCATAATTCTTAAGATAATACTGGTAATACAATAATTGATAGACGTGCGCCTTTTCTATCTTCCTTGATCTCTTTATTTCATGTATCTCTCCTTTGCCTTCTATGAAGTCTATTTTTATTCTGCCAATCTGGACTTCCTTCAACTCTCTCTTGTAACTTCTTTCATGTAACAATTTGCCTAATAGAACTAAATCTGAATCCTCTTCCAATTCCATATGATGTGAGAAGAGCCATAATTTTCTCTTGCAGACAAAGTAGTAGTTGACTTGGGTGCCAGTGAAATTAAGGGAATCTGATAACTCGTATAGCCAACTCTTCTCTTGCCTCCCTTCTTCTTTTATTTTTTCTTTAAATGATGACATCAGCGTCTATCCTCAGACCGTATTCACCATCATATTCCATATCAATAAACCAATCACCATCGTTCTTCCTTATCTTACTAGCGGTTGAAGGCATTAGGGGGACTTCGACAAGATGTTTTATCTTTTCAAACCGCAATTTCCTTCTTTCATTCAAATCCTTACTTTCCCTAATTTTCAGATTCAATTCATTAATATTAGATTCATAGCAAGCGGGGTAAGCTGGTATTGATATGAATCCTGATCTAGTCTTTAATAGCTTCTGAACTTCCATATCAGATAGATCTACTGAATATATATATCTACAACACTCCCATATTCTTTCATACCTCTGAGCACCATCTTCTACCCTTCCATGGTCAAAAGCTTGGGCATAAAAAGACTCAGAAAGCTTTAGGTAATCTAACTCGGAAGATATTTTGTTACTGTATTGTTTTAGCATATCTATGGAAAGGTCCATCAGTTTTTCAGTGTAAGGCCAATGGCTCTCGGGGCTAAACACAAAAACTTTGGAGACATCAAAACGATTCCTTCTATTGACCCTTCCCAATCTTTGAACTAACGAATCTGGGTAACAGGCCTCTGTGTACATCGAATCGTAATCAATGTCTAGAGACACCTCAATTATCTGAGTTGATATTAAGATAGGAGGTAACCTATCTTTATCAAGCAAAGTTGCCTCTTTTTGCATCCTATGTTCAAAAGTGTATCGACTATGTAGAAGATAAGCTCCAATAGGCTTAAGTGCTCTATACATCTCTTGAGCTTTCTTCACAGTGTTTAAGACTACCAGGATTTTTTTGCCCGATGTAGCAGCCTTAATGATTGAATCTATCTCATTCATTAAACTATCTTCGATAAATTCAAAAGACGTTCTTCTTCTATTAGAGTAAGCTTGCAGAATCTTATCTTTTGTTAATAACTCCTTTGCTGAAAGGAAAGAAAACTCTGTCTTTAAAGCCGAAGGAAATGTTGCACTCATCATGCAGATTTTACACCTATAATTATCTATGAGATGTTTAACTAAACCCTTGATCATCCCAAGGGTCTCTTCATCATAAGCATGTATTTCATCAAAAACTAGCAAAGAATCTCTTAATGGAAAAGATTTTAGCGTGTATTTCTTATAGTTCATTAAGCTTAAAATCAATTGATCAGGAGTTGTTACATTCACTGGGCTAAAGAAGTACTTATATTCCTTCAATTCATCGAAGATATGCTCTTCAGGTTCGCCGAACTTCATAGCAAGGTAAAATTCAGCCCTACTATGGTAGAAACCAACTTCATCCTCGGCATCTAAACTTTGCCAAAGACTCTTTAGCCTTTGGTGCATCGCATTTATAGTAGTCATTGTGGGTAGCACGTAAAAGAGTCTTGAACCATTATTTGCTCTAGCCCAGAAGAGCGAGGTCTCCGTCTTACCACATCCTGTAGGAAGTGTTATGAAGGCATTACCTTCCAAAGTAGTTGCAAGTTCTTGGTAATGATTTAATTCCTGATTGGAAGGCGTTCTTACTAATTTCTCAGGAAAGCGCAATTTAGTCAATGATGATTTGGAGCTGGCTAGCCAGTCTGCTTGCATAAGAACCCCTTGAATAAAGATAAAACCTTCTCTTAACCTTCTCCTTTCTTCAGGCTTAGTTGGAAGTAACTTGGCATTATGTAGCACTTCGACTGCGTTATGTATTATATCGTTTAAGTTAGAGCTACTTAACTTATTACATATTATATCTAAATTCAATTCTTTGCATAGTTCTATGAGTATGACCCTTAACTCATCAATGTGATTTATCTTTGGAATACCTTGAACTTCATCATCGTAAAGCTTAAAAGTTAGAGGGCTATGGTGTGATGCTATAGCCAAAAGAGTCAAATTACTAATAGGAGGTCTCAAAACTTCTGAGATCAATCCTTCTGCAATAGCTAAACTAAGAAATGGATGCCAGACTTTAGGTCTTTTCGCTTGTTTTATAGCATTCTGGAACCTATAATCAGCTTTTCCAAGGTCATGGAAAGCCGAAGCTAAAAGAGAAGCAAGAATTAGTTCCTTACTAGGAATATTGGATAGACTATTTATAATCTGTTTGGCTTTGTCAAGCACTTCCATCGAATGATCTCTAAGACTCTGGTCTGGGTCTCTTTTTGCCAAGAGTTTATATTCCATCAAAAGAGACACACATTTTTACCTTCAAACTTAAATGCTTTTATAGGCTCTTTAAATTTAAGCATACAATTGTAAAACATTATTAGATCTATGTAATTTAATGGTTTTCTTCCCTTGGGTGTATAAATATAGGAGCTTACGGTCTTAAAGACTCTAGGAAGAACTACTCTTAATCTAGGTTGAGTCAACTTATAATTATATTCCTTCCCGTTACTAGGCACTAAGCATTGAAAATCTGTTTCCTTTACGGGTCTCAATTTCTTAGGAGGACTAATATTAGCGACTTCGGCTAAGCATTCACTTATGCCAAGATAGAGTGGATAAGCAGGCTCATTAACAGCTTTATGTAATTTATCTAACAAAGTTTTATCCTTACATGCTACGTAAAGACGATATTTCGGACTTATTAATAGATTCCTAAGAGTTGGTGTCCTCTCAATACTGCCAGACTTCAGGTTAAGGGCTGTGGTTATTTCGCTAGCAAAACCTCCTATCTTAAGGACTTCTACACCTATGCTTAATTCATCGTTCAGACCGATGGCCTCCTTTTCCCCCAATCCTAAGGTAGCAGCAAGAAGACCAGTTGCTACAGTCTTAGAAGGGGCCAAAAGAGTCTCGAAAAAAGATTGCGTGAAGACGTGCCTGAAATGGGCGTAATCTGAAAAGATGTCAAAACTAAATCCATATAGTTCGTTAGGCATAGAAATTAAATGCCTCGCTTAACAGGAGTCGTTTTAACTCTACAAGTTCCATAATCCTGAGTCTTTTATTAAGAGCGTTTGCAAGCATCTTGTTAATCTCATCCACGTTTTTTATGAAAGAGGCAAAAAAGCCTAAATATGCTTCCTTAACCCTATCGTTATGGTATCTTAATGCCTCACCAAGTGCATTACAATCAAGCTTTAGTTGCTGATCTACCCTGAGCTTATCACCTATAGTAAGGGATTTATCATCCCTCATCACTACTATCATAACTTCTGGTTGTAGCTGAGTAAGGTTATTAGTTTGCTTGACTCTTGACCAGAGATTGAAAATAGCTCCGAGTAGAGCCTTAACTCTTTTCTCCTTCTCTTTAGCGTTTATAAAATCTCCAACCTTTCCCTCTTTGAACTCTTGCTCGTCATTGTAATGCCCTATTCTATCCAGCTCTATAGCCCAATTGCTTCTAAAAACCGTGGTGGCTACCTCTAGATCGTACATGCTGTGCTCTTTGCCTTCCGGATCGAACCTTACACCTCTGTTTAAATCTCCTTTTCTTTCAAAAATTGAAATCATACCATTAGTCTTTACCGGTGCTATTCTCCTAACGCCCTTTTCTGTGTCCATATAACCAAATAAATCATCGTCTATGTACTTTTCAGGATCACATTCAGTGGTGATCTGAGCTGTCTTCGTTTTACGCTTTATCGGGGAGAGCGGCAAGCCTATTTCTTTTAGGTAGTCTTTTATGGCATATTTTATAGAAGCACCTGATATGAAAGGCCTAACACCTCCATCAATTTCTTCTGTCTTCTTTAAAATTGTGACATTACCTTCTGTACCACTAGCATTAAGATTAGACTTTTCCACTTTAGTAAGAAAAGCTAGTTCTAAGAACTTTGCCCTCATTTATCTTCTTCCCCTTTACCAGAGAATATGGCATTACACATACCTATCATATATATAACTTTTAGCATAGGGAATAGAGATTCGTTCTCTCTTAATGGCCTATCGTCAATCCCTTTCTCTACAGAAAGTTGGAAGCGGTTGATTATATCTAAAAATTCGTGGAGCTTCCTAGTACGTCTTAGTTCGTACACGTAGCTTTTACACCTTTTAGCATCCTCAAGTTCTAGAAGAGCTTTGCCAAGATGGTATCCTAGGCCTGATACTTTATCATATAGCTCCTTTTCGGGCAAATCCAACTCACTTAGTGCTATTTGCAAGAATGGGTTAATAAAAGCTATGCTTTTGGGAGGTTCCTTATCAATATTATAGAATAATATTTCTTCAAGTGCTAACCAGTCTATCGATTTTTGCACCAAAAGCTGTCGAAAGAATCTATCTCTAGCCAAGAATTCATCAGGAGAAACCTGTTTTCTACCAGTTCTAGCTTTCCTCATACTGCCAAATAATTGATCAAAAGCGTTTCTAATTCTATTTAATCTCAACCTGAAGTTGTAAAAGATTGTTATAATAGGCGATAATCCTCTGGCTACCCCCACATAGCTGTATATCTTTTTCTTTGTTGGCACAAACCCTAATACAAAAGCTCCAAACTCTATGTTACTTATTTCGTACATTTTTGTGAGATTTGTCGATAAATCATAAAGAGTTTTGGCTAAGAATTCATAAGGATAATATATTATCTCATTACCAAAATCCCAATTTCTGAAGTAGTTTTTTACAACGGGATTAACTTGAAAATAGTTGTGGAGAATCAAGTTTAGACTGATAGGGTCTGTAGAAAAGAATAATATTGCACTGCAGTAATCTTGATCCTGTGCGTTGAAAATGATATTATGGTAAGCAGCAATAGACTCTATAGCGCAACTCCTACATATGTTAAGACTCTCGACTCTCCCATGTGGATAGAGGTTGGGAAATTTATCCTTGCTTATGACAAAAGGGTAAGTCATGCCCTTTAGTTTACTGGCTTGCTCAGCTCCACAGAAGGAGCAAGTTCTTTCCCCTTCGATCTTCTTTAATGATTTGACTATTTTAGAACAAAGATCATCCAAGTTTTTCGATAACATTTGTGAGAACATTGAAGATGAAAAACGAGTATGCTTTCCATCATTTTGAAATATTGGCTCAAGTAATCTTTTGATTAAATCTTCATTTAAGGTTGGCGCTTCCATCCTAAGTGAATGCAAAACTTCTTTTCCATTTTGAAGCCAATATTCAATCATTTATCCTTCAAAATACTAACTCTAATATAAAATCATTTATCTTTGATATTCATAAACCCAAATCCCCTACTATTCATCTCCCCAAAACCAGCATCCATACCAAACTCTAAAAATCTAATCTGATCATCACTCAAACATCTAAAGTGAAACTCCCATGTAGTCCCAATTACGATTTGAGTACCTTCTTCAAAGTGTAACCTAGTGCTTATTTGCTTCCTAAACGTTAGCATCTGTATCAATGGAAATACATCGCTATTAGGAGTTTCATTATAAAATTCGATGTATTTCTTGATCAAATTGTCTTCAATCTGCTTAATGAACGCTGTCAATGGATACTCTTTCCTCCAATAGACATAATCATAATCTTTGTCCAAAGTAATGCCATATTCTTTGCATCTATCCTTCTGCATCCTTACAACTATTGGAGTGCCAGTTATGAGATTCTGATCTCTACCATCTAGCCTAGATTTAAGAAGGCTAACATTATCAATTACAAAATTCATCCTTCCTACTTTGACCTTTTTATTCTTAAGAAAGACCTCTCTTAGTCTTTTGATAAATAGATCATCTGGCGATGATACTATCAAGGTTCTCTTATCTCCCTTCTTAAGGTCCATGGCTGGAAAGATGTTTGAAAAGCAGAAGAACTTGTATCCCTTCTTATCATGAAGATAGAAATATTCACTATCCTTGATCAGATCATAAATCAATCCTTGAAGGTGATGATGATACTCATATTCGTAGGCACAATCTTCTAAGGCTTCTAGCTTTACTATAACCCTCAAGCAATTGTCATATTAGTATCATGAGAATTTGTATTTTAACTATTTCGGGATAGAAGGAAAAAAGAATGATTAATGATGTATCCCATTGTAGCTTTTAATCCTATTACAGTATGATTAAAACTAGTCTTTCACCTTCATATCTATTAAAGAAGTAGTTATGCTTTGACTTCGGTAATTTCCTTGGCTAACTGCTCTTTTATTACAGGTTCGTTGTCATGGTCTGCAATCTGGAGGGCTAGCTGTGTCAGCGTCTTCGCAATGGTATTCTCTATGTTGAGTCTGTAGAGCTGCGCTCTTCCTATTCTTCTTGTCATCTTCACTAACCCGTACTTTTCTAGCGTAGGCCAGAGTCTGAAGAGAGTCTTCCACCCTACACTTGCGTTCTTTGCTATGTCGGTTTTGGAGTAGTCCAACCTCCGATGCAAAGTCAAAAAGTCTAGGATCCTTGCCATAGTTGAGTCTCCGAATATCCTTTGGATTGTGGGCGGGTTCACTTCCTCTGTCTCCTTTTCCATAGATTACACCACTATTAACTTCCAAAACGCTATATTTAAACTATTTTAGGTATATGTTATCGTGTCCTTCAGGAAATGTTTATAAAATGTCATACTTGACATAATAAGGGGAAGTGCAACGAATGAACTTGAACTTACAATCCTTGAACGCCTCTACAGAGGAGGAAAGATAGGCGCTAGCCACACCTCAATAGAAAGTGTAGTTAGAGGTTTACCTAAACATATGAAAGGTAATGCAAAGAAAGCTGTGAAACAACTGATTAAAGACGGCTGGATAGTTCAGCATCCTACGAGTTATGGGATGCAGATATCGCTTAACCTGCAGAGAGTCCGAGAAGTAAGACAACTGATAGGGGAATAAGCTTTCAATCCTACTATAGCCTGATTCAATCCACCAACCCTCTGTTATCTTAGTAAAATTTAAATGTATTAAAAATTACTAATATTAATATGGAAAAGAAGTTAATTTTTCCAAGAGATATCGAGGCAAGCTTGCTAAGATGGATAGAAAGAAGAGAAGCCTATGCCATCAAAGGCCCAAGACAAAGTGGCAAGACAACTCTGCTAAGAATTTTGGAAGATGATTTAAAGAAGAAAGGGATAAACATAGTTTTTTTGAATTTTGAAGACCCTGATATACTCGAGGCTTTTGAAGCGAACTCTAAGGAATATATTAGAAGCTTCCTGACAAAGGAAGGCAAATATTGCTTTTTAATGGACGAATACCATTACGTAAAAGACCCTGGAAAGAAGCTTAAGCTTCTTTATGATACTTTTGAAAATGTTAAGTTCATCGTCACTGGTAGCTCATCTTTAGAACTTTCAGGAGCTATGGCAAAATTTTTGGTTGGGCGAGTATTTTTCTTCGAGCTATTCCCATTCAGTTTTCATGAACTCTTAGCTGCAAAAGATCCAAGGCTGGCAAAAATCTATGAAGAGAAAAACAAGATAATTAAAGAGTTTTTATTAAGTAATAAAGTTGAAGTTGAGAAAGATATTTTCCTTAAAGAGTTTGCCCCATTTTTTGATCAATATATAATTTTTGGTGGTTATCCGGCTGTAATAAAAACAGAGGATTTCGACACTAAAAGAGCTATATTAAAGAATATTTATGATACCTATATCTCAAAAGATGTTGTAGAATTCCTTAAGGTTACTGATGCTTTTAAATATAGACATGTTGTTAGGGCTTTAGCAGTACTAGTTGGGAATCTGATAAATTACAATGAAATCTGCTCTTCAACTCAGACTTATTATAAAGAACTAAAAAGAATGATTTCAATACTTTCAGAAACCTACATAATAAACTTGATTCAGCCATTCTATAGAAACCCGGTAACAGAATTGAAAAAGGTTCCAAAATTGTATTTCTTCGATCTGGGTTTAAGGAACTACATAATCGACAATTTTAATCCTCTTGAAAAGAGAACCGATAGTGGAGCATTGGTTGAAAACCTTGTTTTTTTAAGCTTAAAGAACACTTTCCCTGAAGCGATGATAAATTATTGGAGGACTATAGCCAAAGCTGAAGTTGATTTTATCCTTAGAATAAAAGATGAAATAATTCCGATAGAGGTTAAGTACCAAAGTCTCAAAAAACCTAAGGTCTCAAAGGGATTAAGAAGCTTCATCAAAACTTACAAAATTAAAAAAGCTCTGATAATTACAAAAGATTTTTGGAGCAAAATAAAAATCGATGAAACTGAAATTCTTTTTGTACCAGCTTTCTACCTATGATTAATATTTTGCTTTGTGGCTTAATTCCGACTTTTCGTACGCTATGTTCCGATTTTCGCC
>JBNAWJ010000058.1:0-9351 GCA_049699795.1 Nitrososphaerales archaeon
TTTACAGTAGGTTGCATCTACTTGTTATGAAGATATCGACTGATGCAGGGGCAGATAGGAAAGGAATAGGGAACTTCTTATAAAGTTTTGGGTCAACCTTAACTCTTTCAGGTGGCTTAAGGTTTAGACTATCGCTACATGCTTGAACGGATCTTAATTTAGTCATTTTCTTCAGAAATCTCTCACATCTCCCGTAATCCATCTCAGCTTCTTTGGAAATTGTCTTAACATCGGCAGGTTCAGCATAAATGCTTTCTAATGCTCTGAACTCCTCTTCCTTAAGAAACTCGGTTCTAACCCTCCTATAGTCGAAAGCCTTTTTCGATAATTTGTCCATAGGAACGAAGGACCTAGATAGGTTGGCAGAATCCAGCATCTTTCTACAAAAGCTATGCTCAGAAATCGTAATAGTGGCAAAAAAGCCTTCTTAAGCATAGGTTAATTTGATGAATTCTATTGCATATTCTAATAATTGGATTTTACATCATAAATCTTTTATTGACGATGGGCAGATGCTTGATATGCCTAGACTGATCATTACAGGTGCTAGTGGTTTCATAGGCTCCCATGCTCTGAATTACTTTCGTGAGAAAGGTTATGAAACTCTGGGCATAGATAAGATAGCAAAAGAAAATGTGTTAACATGTGATCTTACAGATTTTGATAGTACGTATAAATCGTTTGAGGACTTTAAGCCAGACTATGTGATACATCTTGCCGTAATAATGAAAGATGAAGAGTTTAAGCTCATAAGAGATAACCTAACGATGAACTTGAACGTTCTTGAGGCTTCTTTGAGGGTAGGTGTAAAGAGATTCGTGTATATGAGTAGCTCTACTGTGTATGGCTTGCCTACTAAGGATGAACCTTTAGATGAAGAAGCCAAACTTAAACCTATTAGTGGTTATGCTGCTTCCAAGGCAGCAACAGAGTACCTTGCACTCCGATACTGCATTTTGGGCTTACCATGTATCATATTCAGAGGTTTCGAGGTTTATGGCAAAGGCGTAACGTCTGGTATAGTGAAGACTTTTGTGGAGAGCGCCTTGTCAAAAAAACACATTAGGGTCTTCTGTCATGGTGAGCAAAAGACGGACTTCACGCATGTCCTAGATCTGTGCAGAGCCTATGAGCTAGGGCTAAAGAATTTGGACCCTTGCAGAGTTTATAATGTTGGTAGTGGAGTGCCAAGAAGCTATAAGGACCTTGCAGAGGCTGTGAGCTCTGTACTGAGTTGTAGTGTGGAGTACTTACCATGTAGGGAGAAGGATGTAGCGTTTAAGGTCTACCCTAGCATTAATAGGCTAAGGTCTTATGGATTTGAGCCAAAGTATCTAGACCTGAAAAAAGGCATCGAAGAGGTGGTATCACATTATAGATAGGCTATGGATCGATTGCACAGACCCAGCATCAGTAAGACTGGCGAAGGCTTTGATAGACAGGTTAGATATAGAAGTGAAAGTCACAGTAAGAGAAGGAGCAGGCACAGAAAAAATGGCAAAGTTTCTGGACCTGAACTTTGACATCATTGGTAAGCATGGAGGAAAGGACCCTTACGGCAAGCTCATGGCATCCATCCAAAGGATGAAAGAATTGGCAGAATATGTTAAGAAGCTTAAGGGCTATGCCTTCTATACACATTCAAGTGTAGAAGGCGCAAGGGTAGCCTATGGACTCGGTCTTAGACCTATAATCACCAGCGATGATACACCCTGGAGCATTCATGTGGCAAAGCTTCTCTTGCCTTTGTGTAATTATCATATTATGCCCATATGGAGCAAGGGGCTCTGGCCCATAGAGCCATCGGCAACTGTTCAAAGTTATGATGGAGACATTACGGTAGCATGGACCAGGAAAATGAAGCTAAACTGGAAGCCTAAGTATGTATTGGTGAGAGAGCCTGAAGAGAGAGCATCCTATGTAGACTACGAGTTTAACGAATTCAATTTATTGGCCAAAGAGTTTAACAATTTATACTATGCAAAGAGATACGAGGGTTTTGATGATATGATTAAACTCATAGCAAACTCATATTGTGTAGTTACTCTTTGCGGTAGCACAGTTGGTAAGGAAGCATGCCTTTTAGGCGTTCCTACGATCATGTATACAAAGGCATCAGCAGTATGGCTTTAAGCGTGCTGAACTATCTTAAGGATAAGGGTCTACCAGTCTATGATGCGAATAGTTATGAAGAGTTAAAGAGCCTTGTAGATGGGTTCATTCGAGAACCAGTTATATGGAATACAAAGGATAAGCTGAAGAGGATGGAATCTCCTATAGATTATATAGATCAAATATTAAGGCAGAAAGATTAATTATTAGACCATATACTTGTGCTTTATTTCTCCTATTGCTTTAAGATAGATATGATCAAGGACAGTACCTTTTGCATCTTTTATCTTCATGAAGTCGACGAGCTTTTTGTTTTGACCACCCGCCAATCCGTCTGCTATTAATGCTGCTCCTTGGGCCGCCTCTTTTGCCACTTTAGCGAACCCATCTATCCTTCTAACTTTCCCTAAGGCAGACAATCTTTTAGAAAGTTCATCATGAATTGTCTTCACTTTGCAAAGCCTTCCTGAAAGCAAAATCTCCCTAGGCCATTTAACGGATATTCTCATCTGGGCAACTCCCTTCTCTATGCCTTCCATAAAAGCCTCCCATGCCAAATCATAATCCTTATGATGGACTCTCTTCCCAAACTCTTCTGGAGTAATTCTCCCATCTCCAGCT
Source organism: Nitrososphaerales archaeon (assembly GCA_049699795.1). Taxonomy (GTDB): domain Archaea; phylum Thermoproteota; class Nitrososphaeria; order Nitrososphaerales; family JACAEJ01; genus JAVZMU01. Next base: position 2,734 of record JBNAWJ010000058.1, read on the forward strand.
ATGTATGCTACACCGCCTTGGCGAAGAGTACTCTTATCAATTTTGTTCAATAAATAGGCAATTTCACCATCCATGGCTCCAAGAGATAAAAATCCAATACCACCCAATGTTCCTCCTATGCCATCTACTATCCAACCTTTCTCAACACCTATTATAGCGTTGAACCCATAGCCCATCTCTACAAGTATGAAAGAAACCTCATCGTAATCTATACTATAATGCCTCGATTGATCAAAGACTCCTAAGACAGCACAGCAGAGTTTGTCGGCAGTGCCCATATCGATCTTATTTGCCTTCCTATGGCTTGGTACTGTAGGCATATGTATAACTCCAGGGATGAAGTAAGTATTGAAATTCTCCCTCTTTAGTGCATTCAAAACTTTTCTTAAGCCTAGATTTTCTTTTTCTTTTGAATCAGGTCTGATTAGAACCATCAAAAAGAGCTTTTTTTCATCTATTTCGCTAATATGAGTGAGAGGTAAGCCGTAGCCAGAAGGTCCAACTATAGCGTCCAATGGCATTGCTGATTTAAGAAGCTTTATAACCAATTCAGGCTCTCTTAGAATGTCTTCAGACGGAATGGCAGTGTCCATGAATATCTTACCATCATCTAAGCCACAGAAATCGAAGCTTTTTGTACCAGGGTCTATTCCTACTACTCTTGCCATTAAATTTCCCTCATTTAATACTATCCTATCATGGTTGTATATTATTTTCTTATGTTTGACCTTATGATTTAATAATAAATCAAGATATAACACTTTGCATTTTACTTTATCCTGTAAAAGATGGCGAGCAACACATGGGTGGAAAGTTGGGCGCTAAGATAATAATGAGAGGGTGGCTCATAAGGAATCATAACGGTTCTGTTATAAGTGCCAGTAGCAACGTTATCCTAGTTAAAAATGATAGAATCATTCTAATTGATACTGGATCAAAAAATGAGATGGAGTTGATAAAAAGCCTTTAAAATTTTGGACTTACTCCAAAAGATGTTGATTGTGTGATCAATACACATCTACACCCTGATCATGCAGGGAACGATCACTTATTCAGGAAAGTTATGGCTCATGAGGCTGAATTAAATTGTTGTTTGAAAAATTATCCTAAACCTTTCATTGATTATCTTCGATCTCTTCCAATAGAGCGGATAAATGGTGAAGTAGAGTTAACAAGAGGGATGAAAATAATCGAAACTCCTGGGCACACTCTTGGGAGTATTTCTGTGGTAATAAAATCTGATAAAATCATAGTGGCATGTGGAGATGCTATACCAACAGAAGAAAACTACAGAAAATGGGTGCCTCCAAGAATTAATGTGAGTCCTGACTTGGCGATGGAGAGTATGAGGAAAATAACAAGAATTGCTGACATAATCATCACTGGTCACGGAAATATGATAGAGTTAAAATGATCTCATTGGATATTGAGAAGGCTTTCAAACAGAAATGACTTCTAGACTCTAAAGAGTCTCTAGAGTCTTCAGGTCTTCTTGGCTTAACCTCCAGCCTAAGGTTCCTGAGAACTCCTTTATTCTTTCCTTTCTTTCACTCTTTGGTATTGCTGTAACCATTGGTTTGGAGATGAGGTAGTTGAGGGCTACCTGTATGCCAGTCTTGCCATATTTTTTGGCAACATCAACTATCACCTCATTCCTTAGTACGTTACTTTTCTCCAAGGGTGTATAAGCTTGCACCGTTATTTTATTCTCAATGCATATGCGTAGAGTATCATCTTCAATTCTCTTATCCAAAACGCTGTACTTTACCTGATCAACTACTATCTCATGTTTTTTGACGCTTGTTAATGCTTCTCTTAGAATTCGGCCTTCAAAGTTGCTCACTCCGATATACCTCGTTAAACCCTTATTGGCCAAGACCTCCAAGGACTTGATCTGTATCTCAACTGGGATGCCTGACGCTGGCCAATGAACCAATATTAGGTCAGCATATCTTATTCCTAATCTTTTGAGGCTAGCCTTAGCGGCTCTTGTCGCAATTTTATCATCAGAAAACCTTTCTGGGAGCAACTTCGTGGTTATGAAGATTCTATCTCTTCCAACCTTCTTAACAACTAAGCCAACGATCTCTTCAGCCTTACCATTCTGATACATCTCAGCAGTATCGATCATGTTCAAGCCTATTTCAACTGCGTAAGTTAAGGCTTCTACAGCGGAGGACTGGCTCCTGATGTTCCATGTTCCAATTCCTATTGCTGGTAAATATTCATCTGTATTGCCAAGAGGCTTCTTATCACTATAATCTAAAGGAAACTTGCTCAACGAAATTACTCAAAAAGGAAACATCAAAGCTAAAATATAATTGTTTAGAGGATAGAATCAATCTTATAGACACCGAAAACTAATTAGTAGAGAGACTCATAAGTCTGCCAATTTAATGTGGTGGATTTATGAAGAGTGCCACAGATAAAAGAGTTGCACTGCTTGTTGCTACGCTAGCCTCTTTTCTCGCTCCTTTCATGATCTCTTCTGTCAACATCGCTCTTCCCTCAATTGGGATAGAATTTGCCATAGATGCAGTTTTGTTAAGCTGGGTTACAGCCTCATATCTTTTGGCTACAGCAATGTTTCTTGTTCCCTTTGGAAGGATAGCAGACATATACGGTAGGAAGAGGATTTTTTTATATGGAATATTGATTTATACAGTTTCATGTCTTCTTTTAGCAATTTCGCCTTCTTCTGTCGCACTAATATCCCTTCGATTTCTGGAAGGGATTGGGAGTGCGATGATCCTTGGCACTGGCATAGCTATTCTAACTTCAGTATTTCCTATTGGTGAGAGGGGAAAAGCTTTAGGAATAAATGTTACTGCAGTCTATTTGGGTCTTTCTCTAGGACCGTTTTTAGGTGGTTTTTTAACACAGCATCTTGGTTGGAGAAGCATTTTCCTTGTGAATGTACCCTTAGGCCTAACTATCATCTTTTTTGTTTTCCGGAAATTAAAGGGAGAATGGGCTGAGGCAAAGGGAGAGAAGTTCGACTTTACAGGTTCAACAATTTATAGCTTTGTACTCGTAGCTGTAATGTATGGTCTTTCTCTTTTGCCAGCCATGTTAGGTGCATGGCTAATTCTAATTGGTGCTTTAGGAATTTTGGCATTTGTCAAATGGGAAACGAAGGTGGAGAGTCCCGTTTTGAACATAAGCCTCTTTAGAAATAGCAGAGTATTTGCTTTCTCTAACCTGGCAGCCTTAATCAATTATAGCGCAACATTCGCTGTGGGTTTTCTTTTGAGCCTTTACTTGCAATACATTAAGGGGCTTACTCCTCAAAGTGCTGGCTTAATCTTAGTATCTCAACCTATTGTACAAACTGTTTTTTCGCCATTTGCTGGTTGGCTATCCGATAGAATTGAGCCAAGAATAGTAGCTTCAATGGGAATGGCTTTGACAACAATTGGACTTTTCCTTCTTACCTTCTTGAACGAAAAGACGACCCTGGAGTTCATAGTATCTAGTTTGATTCTTCTCGGTCTTGGCTTTGCCCTTTTCTCTTCTCCTAACACGAATGCAGTTATGAGTTCTGTTGAAAAAAAGTTTTACGGAGTGGCTTCTGCAATACTTGGGACAATGAGGCTGACTGGACAGACGCTCAGCATAGGAATTGCCATGCTCATATTTGCCATCTACATCGGTAGAGTTCAGATCACTCCTGAATATTATCAACCTTTTTTGATAAGCGTTGAAGTAGCATTCATCATCTTTGCTATTCTTTGTTTCATAGGCATATTCGCATCTCTTGTAAGAGGTAAGGTGCGATAAAGTGTTTAAGGAATAACTGGATAATTTCTTTAGAGAGAATTAATCTAATAAAAATAATCTAAGACATTTGCGCAATATATTCTGGGGTTACATCTATGAAGCCCCTGATCCTCTCCCCGTGGCTTGTAATGTTATAAAGATTAATTTTGGTTCTTAAGGCTAACCACTCAAGCAATTCTTTACAAAACTTCAATTTGAGCAATTTTCTCTTTTGAGATTTAATATATTGCTTGGAATACTTTCCTACAATTTTACCTAGATCCATGCCAGCCAATGAAATCATTTTAGCACCCATGGCTACAGCAAGGAAGACTGCTCTATCGCCGTCTGTAAACCCTCCAAAGTTGTAAACTCTTGGTCTTGGTTCTACTTGGGTCGTGCCTAAAATTTTTGTTAGTTTCGGAACGTGATCTAAAAGCTGAGGTATGTTGTCGCCATGAGCATGGACTACCATAAGCGAGTTTCTTTTATTGGCTGACAGCAAATCTTCGAACCTTCCATCAAGGTCTGTTACTATTATGTTAGGAGCCCTATTCACTATCTCAAGAAGGGCTGATGTGGCACCATCTGCTACTATTGTAATGGATTTATCAAACAATCCGGCCTTTTCTATTCTATTTACATCATCTTCCAAAGAAGGACCTGCACCAAGTATCAACACTGGTTTATTTTGAACAATAACTTTAATATCGTACGGCTCTATGTAGTTGTTTTGAATTAAATCGCTTAGAATATCGGTTGCTCTTTGGTCTTCATGCTTGTCAAACTTGAGGGTTGATGCAATTCTATTGTACCAAGGGCGCCAATCTTCTAATTCCATTTATAATTTTAATAAGAATCATATTGAATTAAAGCTTTGTTAATTTTTGATTTAGCCTCCAGCAACTACAGAAGCAAACGTCACAGTATCTCCATCCTTCACTCTCTCAGACTCAATGGAACTCTCTATCGAGCGTTCATTTATCAATATTATGATGTCTGTTCTGACCCTTTTTGTTGTACGATCAATCAAATGATCTTTTAGTCCCTCATATCTGAGCAGTTTATTCTCTATCAATTCTTTTATGCTTGAATTATTAGGTAGATTGATCTCTAATTTCTCCTTTCCTATGGCTTCTCTTAAATCGCCTAACAATCTTATGTGTACCCTTATCATAATCTTCCCCTATAGCTCAAGCTCTGTTAGTTTTTCAGGCTTAGGCTTTCCTTCTTCATCCCATCCTCTCAATTGATAGTATTCATCTAGCATTAGACCAAGGTCTGGTCTATGATGCTTGGTTCCTACAGACAGAGGCTTGTCGATTCTCTCTGGCAATGTATCATCCTTTCTTGAGATTCCCAGCCTATTGTTGAATAGCCTTTTTATGTTAAAGATTCTTTCTCCAGTTCTCATGAATTCATCTACTGTCATTTTGTATCCAATTGTAGCTTCTACTAATCTTAGCAGATGGTTCAATGTATAGCCACATGTTAAAGCAAATTTACAGATTATGAGTGAATCTATAACTGCCATAAAGTCCTGCATATCTTTTACCATCTTAGCTTTTCCTTCGGATGTAAACCTGTCTGGCTTCTCTTTTAAACCAAGCTCAGGAAACGTGGTTCCTCTCTCAACCCAATGGGAAGCTGCCTGAAGATGGCAAGCGCCACGATTAGAAGTAGCGTATCCTAGCGCTAAACTTTTGTAGGCTCTTGGGTCGTGCATAGGCATCTCCAATCCCTTGACATGAATGGCAAATTCATTGGCACCTTTGCCAATCTTTTCTGATGCAAGTTTTACACCATCTCCTAGAATGAAACCTATGCCCTCTCTTTTTCCTATCATGTCTATCATCCTGAGGAAAGATTCATGATCTCCCCATGAGAGATTAATTCCTTCGGTATCTTCATTTGTAATTAAACCCTTCTCATAACACTCGTAAGCAAAAGCAATGGCACTACCACATGAGATAGTGTCGATACCATACCTTGTGCATAAATCATTGGCTTTAGCTACAACTCCTATATCATCAATCAGTAACAAAGTTCCAAAAGAGGCACAAGTCTCATACTCTGGACCTTTGCCCTTAACGCCTGCATAAGGTCCAGACTTTATCTCTATCTCTCTTTTACAAGCTATAGGACAGGCAAAGCAAGTTACAGGTCTCTTTAGAATAGTTTTAGCCATGTACTGCCCTGATAACTTTTTAGCACCATCAGGCCAAGAATTAATCGTCCAGTTCTTAATAGGGACATCTCCAACCGCCTCATTACCTTCCATGCTTCCAGCTGAACCATAGCTTCTCAGGCTCTTTGTCCTTGGATTGTTCTCTATGATCGAGGAAATTTCTTTTACCAAATCACGAAAAGTAGTTTCATCAGCAACTCCAACTCTTTCAATCCCTCTTACGGCTATAGCCTTCAAGTTCTTTGAGCCCATGACTGCTCCAAGTCCGCACCTTCCTGCTACTCCTCCTCCATCTGTAACTATGCAAGCTATCTTTGCTAATCTTTCGCCAGCAGGACCAATTGTTACTATCCTTGATCTAGGCTCCTTTAACTCTGATTTTAATTTATTTTCAGTTTCTATGGTATCTTTTCCCCATAAGTGCTTGGCGTCCTTTAATTCCACATTCTTGTTGTTTATCCAAAGGTAGGTGGGATCTTCTGCCCTTCCATCCAATATTATACCATCATAGCCTGCAAACTTGAGTTCTGGGCCCCAATAGCCAGCAGATCCCGATTCTCCCCATATCCCTGTCAATGGCGATTTAGAAGCTATCACAAACCTTCCACAGCCTGGGGCCAAAGTACCAGTCAATGGACCCGTCATAAATACTAATTTGTTCCAAGGGCTTA
>JBNAWJ010000059.1:0-8995 GCA_049699795.1 Nitrososphaerales archaeon
GATCGCCATCAACGTAGGAAATGATGGTACAGGATTCCATGAAAATTGGTTCATCAGCAATAACACTGTCTATAAGAACGGGATTGGCATATATGTAGCACATGGAAAGAATATTGTAATCTCAAACAACATTGCTGAAGAATCTTTTTGGTCTGGAATATGGGTTGGCACTGAAATAGGCAGTACTTTTGATACTGAGCGTATAGAAGTGATAAATAATACAGTTACTAACTCTGGTTCTGGCATATATGTATTAAGTTCTTCTGAGGAAGCAGAACTTAAGGAAATAACGATTACAAATAATACAGTATCTGATTGCGGTGAAGATGGTATCGTAGTATTAAAATTATCTGAAGATTGTAAGAATTCCAGAGATGTCCTCATACACGATAATACGGTTGATAACAACGGCGGGGCAGGAATCCTTCTTGAGGGAGTATCATATGGTGAAGTATTGGGGAAAGAATTAACTAATAATGACCTTGGTGGAATCGTGATTGTGTTAGGTTCTGATAATATTATTGTGAAAATGAATTCGGTTCTTCAAAATGGCATTTTTTATGAGAAAGCAAGAATCCATATCCAAGAATCGAGTAACAATACGGTGGTCAGTAAGAGATAACGGTATAGGAATCGTCCGGTTCAGTCCTGATAGCGTGCTCGAAACAAGTTACAACATCATAGCGTTCAACATAGTAAAAGACAATGTTAAATATGACCTATTCGATGATGGAACTGGAACGGGCAACATCTGGGAATTCAACATCTATGACACGAAGAACTGGTAATAACTGTATTCACCCTTCTATTTTTATAAAACAACATCTTACTAAGTTAATTCCACATCATTTATGAGGTTCGATTTTTCTAATGAACTTAGGAGAGCCCTTGCAAAATTAGTCTTCAGTAAAGATTGCATATCGCCAGCATCAGCAGCTTTGGATGCTTCATAATCAATGGGCAACTCTCCTAGAAATTTAACCCCAAATTCTGCTGCAAGTGACTTTCCCTCACTACTTTGTAAAGGTCTTGTCTTGCTACTGGCTATATGTGACATATTCTCTAGCACACCGAGTACAGGAATTTGTGAAGATAGTAATAGCTCTATAACCCTTCGAACAACAGATGTGGAGAGGGCTGTTGGCAAAGTCACTACGATAGAACTTGACATGTCTCCTAAAGTCTTGATCAAAGTCATCAAAACATCACCAGTACCAGGAGGTGTATCTACTATCAAGAAATCCAAATCCCCCCATTCTGTTATTGCAAGCATCTCTTTGATGATCTGTCTTGCCCCTTTTCCACTTATTGGAAGGGGTTTTCCAGCAGCAAATAAATCTAGAGACATGACTTTTACACCATTAGAAACTGGAGGCAAAAGACCATGCCTATCCTCTCTTGGCAAATCTTTCACCCTAAATATAAAAGCAGAGGAAGGTCCATAAACATCGGCGTCTAAAAGACCAACTTTCATACCAAACTTTGCCATCGAAGCTGCCATAGTTGCTGCCACCATGCTTTTTCCTACTCCTCCTTTGCCACTTGTAACGAGAATTGTTCTGTTTATCTTATCTAATCTTTTTCTGATTATACCTTCTCTAAAGTCTAAGCTTGTATTAGACATTTAGTTCGACCTCTGCTACTCTCACACTTCTTCCTTTCTCTATCTCAAAATCACTCTTTCCACATTTAGGGCATTTAGTAAAAGAGTTCAACAATTCAGGCAAGAAGTGTATCATCTCCTTTTGATCGTTAGATAATGGTTCTAATAACTCATTTACTCCCCACTTAGAATTACAGTAGAGGCATTTTGTCTCTGCCCTCTCAATTTCTACTATCATCTTAGCCTTTTCTAATTCTGTTCCTTTTACAAGTTCTACTAGCAATTCTCTTATCAACCTCTTATCGAATTGAGCAAATTCTCCAACGGCAACTTTGAAACTTACTACATGTCCTTTCCGCTCATGAGCAAAGTCTATAACATGTGAAATTATTCCTTCCACCAAAGCAAGTTCATGCAATAGTGCAAGACCCCTTGACTAAAATTATTAAGAAATATCAGTTTTTAAGTTTCAACCTTCCATACTTGTATGCAATGGCACAGGTTCCCTCGATGCTGACCATGCACGGTCCTCTAGGATCGTAAGGAGTGCAGACTTCTCTAAAAAGCTTACATTCTTCAGGCTTTACCAATCCTTTTATAACGTCACTACATCTACATCCAATCTCTATATCTCTAGCGATTTCAGGTGGCTCTACATCGAATTTAACAGAAGCATCGAACTTTTCGAATTCTGGCTTAAGCCCAAGGCCTGATTTAGGCACTTTACCCAAACCTCTCCATTTAGCGTCTTCTTGCTTGAAGACTTCATTCATCAGTCTTTTCGCTTTTAAATTTCCATCTGGCTTTACCACTCTGCCATATTCATTCTCAACTTTGATCTCACCCTCTTTAACTTGCCTCAATAACATCTTCAGAGCAATGATTACATCTAGAGGCTCAAATCCAGCAACTACTTGAGGAACCTTGTATTTATCAACAAGAAATTCGTAGGCTTTAGAGCCTATTATGGTTGAGACATGGCCTGGTAATACAAGGCCTTGAACTGCAACTTCGCCTGATGCCAAAAGATAATCCAATACTGGCGGAACTATTAGATGAGCAGATACTATTGAAAAGTTCTCAGGTGGGTCTTGTAAAAGAGTAGATGCTGTAGATGGTGCTGTAGTCTCAAAACCTACTGCGAAATGTACTACTTCTTTATCATTATTGTCTTTTGCCATTTTTATTGCGTCTGATATACTGTAAACAACCTTAACATCAAATCCTTGGGCTTTGGCATGACTAAAGCTTCTTCCATACTTCGATGGCACTCTATACATATCCCCAAAAGTTGTTAGAATTATGTTCTTCCTTTCCTCAAGGAGTTTCAACGCCAACTCTATCTTCTCAGGATGTGTAACACAGACAGGACAGCCAGGACCAGCCACTACATCTATATTGCTAGGAAGAATAGACCTCAAACCGTGCTTTGTAATAGTATCTTCATGAGTGCCACACACATGCATGAACCTATAGTTATCGTTTGAAGCCTCTTCTCTGATAATTTTGGCTAAATTTGATATTAGCTTCTTATTTCTGTAATCCTTTGTCAAAACTTTGGACGACAAACTTATCACAAAGTTGTATGTTATTTTATTTAAATCAAGCTTATAACGATTTGGACGTATGAAAAATGCCTAAAAAAGTAAGAGCAATCATTAGTGTATCAGGTCTTGTTCAAGGGTTAGGGTATAGACCCTTCGTTTATAGACTTGCCACTAGATACAACTTAACAGGTTATGTGCTGAACCTAGGGGATGCAGGCGTTAGGATTGAAGTAGAAGGGAATGAAAAAATTATCAAAGATTTTCTTAAGAGTCTCGTTGAAGAAAAGCCTCCTTTGGCATATTATACAGACTTGCACATAGACTTTAAGCCTTTCAAAGGCGATTTTAAAGATTTTAAGATTGAGAGAAGCTCGATAGAGAGCAGCGGGGGTCTATCTTACCCAACGCCAGACCTAGCAACATGCAATGATTGTATAAAAGAAATCTTTGACCCTCATACTCGCTTCTACCTTTATCCTTTCACCAGTTGCACCAACTGCGGTCCAAGATTCACAATAATCGAAGAGTTACCATACGATAGAGAAAGAACTACTATGGAAAATTTCCCTCTTTGCCCAGATTGTGAGAAGGAGTATAACCATCCGCCTGATAGGCGTTTTAACGCTCAAACAACGTGCTGCCCAAGGTGCGGTCCAAAATATGAATTGAGAAGAAATGATGAAAGCCTAGTTAATGGAAATCCGATAGAAGAGGCTGCAAAACTAATTGACGAGGGTTATATAGTAGCCATTAAGGGAGTTGGAGGCTTTCATCTCTCTGTAGATGCATACAATGAAAAGGTAATAAACGAGTTAAGGGTAAGAAGGAGAAAACCTCAAAAACCCTTCGCTGTAATGTCTTCAGACTTAGAAGAAGTGAAGAGTTTTGCCTACATATCAAGCATAGAAGAGCAGCTGCTCAATTCTCTAATGGCGCCCATAGTTCTGTTAAGAAAAAAGGAACCATTTCCTTTGGCTGAAAATGTTTCGCCTCAACTTCATAATATTGGTGTTATGCTTCCTTACTCTGGAATTCACCATACACTCTTCCATTATGCCAATACTAAGACATTCGTGATGACTTCAGCCAATAACCCTGATGAGCCTATGATTATAGAAAATCAAGAAGCCTTTAGAAGAATGAAGAGCATAGCTGACTACTTTCTCATCCACAATAGAAGAATATACATGAGGTGTGATGATTCTGTCATAAGAATTGTTGATAATGAGCCATTGCCCATAAGAAGGTCAAGAGGATACACTCCAACCCCTCTTTTGATACCGTTGCCTTTCAATAGCAATGTATTGGCTGTAGGAGGAGAGTTCATGGTTACCTCTTGCTTGATCAAAAAAGATAAAGCGTTTTTAAGTCAGCATGTGGGAGAAGTTGAGAGTTTAGAAAGTATTAGATTTTTGGAAGAGGCTATAGAGCATCTTGTAAAGATATTGAAGATAGAAAGCTTGGATTCGATTGTAGTAGACCTTCATCCCCTTTTTCATACTCGTAAAGTAGCTGAAAGAATTTCCAAAAGATTTAATGCACCAATCTTTGAGGTTCAGCATCACCATTCTCATCTCGCATCTCTTATGACTGAAAACAGAATTGATCCTGGCGATGAAATTTTAGCGATAACATGCGACGGTGTGGGCTATGGTAATGATGGATCGCTTTGGGGAGGAGAAATACTATTAGGAGGGTTTAGAAGATTTAAGAGAGTTGCTAGTTTAGAGCCACAGTTTATGCCTGGAGGAGATCTAAGCGCGATTTGGTATGGTCGCATGCTTCAAAGCATTCTCTATAAAGTCATTGAAAAAAGAGAATTGGCTGATTTTCTTAAGGCAAACTATTCTGATGGTTTCAAATATGGAGCGAAAGAGGTAGATGTAGTCTTTCAACAGATCGAAAAAAGGATAAACACACCCCTAACAACAAGCACTGGAAGAGTTCTTGATGCCTTATCTTGCCTTCTAGGTGTTTGCTTTAAGAGGACTTATGAGGGAGAAGGGGCTATGAAGCTAGAATCTATAGCAATTGGAGGAGATGACTCGATACCTTTACCATTTAAGGTTCAAAACTTAGATAATAGAGAAATACTGATGACATCTGATGCCTTCGCTGAAGTAAAATCTCTCTTACAAAAGGGCGAATCAAGAAAACATTTGGCTGCTTCTTTCCAAAGAGGACTAGCTGAAGGCTTGGCAGATATAGCCACAAGGGTGGCTAAAGAAAAAGGCATAAGACTCATCGGATTTTCAGGCGGAGTTGCCTATAATGAAGCCATGACTAAAATCATCAGAAGTAAAGTTGAAAAGGAAGGTTTCGCCTTCTTGAGGCATAGAATCTTACCTTGTGGAGATGGTGGATTAGCTTTAGGTCAAGCAGTATTAGGCGCATCAAAGCTCTTAACAAAAGATTTCAAAAGGAACCAAAAGTCTCTCTTAAGAGCTTTATAGTCTTCCTAGCTTCGCCTTCATCTATCCTTTCTATGGCAAAGCCGGCATGAACTATAACATACTCTCCAATGATAGGCTTTTCAATAAGGGATAAATCTACTTCTCTTTTTGCTCCTTCAAAACTTACTATCCCTTTTGTCCCTATGATCTTCACAAGCTTGCCAGGCACGCCTAGGCACATAAAGTAAATTTGCATTCAGTGCCAAATAAACCTAATCATAAGACTTTAGCATATTCTTGGCAATGGACTTCCGATAGGCTCTTCTATGATTCTTTTTCCGCCTGTACTAGTCTCAAGAATCACCATTCCTTCGCCTTTTTCCACTTCTCCTATGATGCTTGCCTTTTGCCCATACTTTGTAGATTTTACAGCTTTTAGCACTCTTTCAGCATCATCTTTTACAACGCCCATTATCATTATCCCTTCGTTCGTAGTTTCAAAGAGGTCTATGCCCAGCATTTCAGCTACACCCCTTATCTCATCATCCACTGGAACCATATCTTCCCATACGTTTATGTTCACATTAGACTTGCGAGCCATCTCGTTAAGAGTTCCAGCAACCCCTCCTCTAGTAGGATCCTTCATAGAAGTGATCTTACCTGATTTCAAAGCCATTTCTACCATATTCCAAAGAGGCGCTACATCGGATTCTAGTCGAATCTCGAACTTCAATCCTTCTCTTTTAGATAGTAAAGCGACTTCGTGCCTTCCAATAGGACCCGTTACTACTATCATGTCTCCAGGTTTTAGTCCGCTATCAAAAATGGGAGTATGAGTATATCCTATGCCTGCTGTTGTAATTACGATCTTATCGATTCCGCCTTTCTCAACAACCTTTGTATCGCCGGCTACTAACGGTATGCCTACTTCCATCAAAGTTCTATTCATAGAATCAAGAATTCTCTTAAGTTGAGAAATAGGGAAGCCTTCCTCCATGACAATTGCAGAAGTTATCACAATAGGTTTTGCGCCCATTGCTGCCAGATCGTTTATTGTACCAGATATTGCTAATCTTCCTATATCTCCTCCAGGAAAGAACAAGGGCTTTACAGTATGAGAGTCTGTAGTCAAAACGAGATAACCCTCTCCAATAGGTATTACAGCGCCATCATCTTCCTCTGGCAATCCTGTTCCTCCTTCAACTTTTTTGAGAGAAAAACTTGGTATGATTACATCTTCGATGAGCGACCTCATGAGTTTTCCGCCGCCTCCGTGTTCAAGGCGAATAAGCTCTGTACTCAATTGCATCAATATAGATAGGTTTACTTTGCTGATTTATATTTAGCGTCTTAATAAGTGTAAAAGCTTTGCTTTTTAGTTAATTATATGAAAGTGATTACAAAACCCCTCTCGCAGTCTCGTCAACGATTCTTTTCATCTCATCTCTTAAAGCATCTGGAAGGCCGAAGATGGTAACATCCATAAATCCTCTTACTATCAAAGATCTTGCTTCAGCCTCCGAAAACCCTCTAGCCATCAAGTATCTTATCTGCTCCTCTGCTATCTTACCAACAGCAGCTTCATGAGAAAGTTCAGTTCCGCTAACTTTGCCAATAAGCTCTGGTATGGCATGTATGAAAGCTCTGTCAGAAACCAAGAGACCTCTACACTCAAGATGGGCTTTGCTATCACTATGCTCTCCTATCAATAACCCTCTAGAGTATATCTGTGAACTATCCGAGGCTATGGCATGAGTGATAACTTCTCCTTTGCTTTTAGGTCCTTGAAGAACTATCTTCGCTCCTAAGTCTATGTTAGAATTTCCTACTCCAAATATTATGGAGTTGAATCTTGCTTTTGAGTTACTTCCTTCACAGTATGCAACTGGATATGTTTGAAGACTCTTCACTGGTTTCAAGCATATGTAATTGTTAACGAATGTAGCATCATCCTCTACAAGCACTGCTGTTCTTGGACGCACATCAAAGTTCTGAGCCCAGTTATGGATCATAGTGAAAGTGAGCTTAGCGCCTTTTTTCAAATAAAATTCCGTAATTCCTACATGAAGTCCTTTTTGAACATTGGGATGAACAGTACAACCTGTTATTATTTGAGCTTCTGAGTTAGGCTCTATTATCACAACATTATGAACATTCTGATTCAATCCATTAGTTGATATGAAGAGGCAAGCCTGAAGAGGGAGCATTATTTTCTGATTTTCTAAGACTCTGATGAAATAACCATGATCACAGTTTAGCTCTGATAGGGCAGTGTATTTGTCCATATTTGCTGGTATAAGCTTCCACCAGTAATCTTTGAGCCAATCATATTTTTTGATGGCTTCTGTTGTGCTCATTAACTCTATCTTCCCTTCAAAAGCCTTTTGAAAGCCTTGAAAAACGACCGAATGGTCTATCTGAAAGTAAGTTCCGATCCTATCCTTCTCATCAGTTCTTATCCCTACTTTCAAGGATTGATCCGCTATTTCTTTTGGAAGAGATGAAACTGGGCAGGGATACAAGGCTTTAGCTTCTCTGATATAATCTTTTATTTCTAGATCAGGACCTAAACTGGCTGGCTTGTTTACAGCCTTTAACACTTCTTCTCTATCTTTAAGCACTTCTCGCACCATCCGTAGCCTTCCTTCAATATCTGGTCAAGAATCTTGATGGGCTTTCCTGAACAAGCTACCTTTCCCTCGATCAAGACATGAGCTTTATCAGCTTTAACATAACGTAAGATGTAACCCAGATGAGTTATCAACAGCCCTGACCTCTCCTTGAGGAAGTCGTTTATCACTTTACCTATGACCCCAAGGTTCTCGACATCGACTCCTGAGTCTGGTTCATCTAACATGACAAAGCTAGGCTTCTGGGCAAGGATTTGTAAAAGTTCGGATCTCTTAACCTCCCCCCCAGAGAAGCAAAGGTTCAAATCCCTGGAAAGGAATTCTCTTGTGAAGTTTAAGGTCTCACATAGCTCGATCTCTTTTTTCTTAGCTTCAGGCTCAGATTTGAGAAAGTTATGAAGGATGTCAGCCAGTTTAACCCCTCTTATGGCAGGAGGGTTTTGAAAGGCAACACCTATTCCAAGTCTTACACGCTCATCTGTAGACATATTTGTTATATTCACGCCATTGAACCAGATTTCGCCTGAGACTACTTTGTAGTTAGGGAAACCCAGTATAGTCATCAGTAGAGTTGTTTTTCCAGAAGCATTTGGACCAAATAAAACGTGAACTTCTCCCTTTGGTATCGCTAAGTTTACCCCGTCCAGGATCCTTTTTCCATTTACTTCGACGCTTAAATTCTCGACGCTTAAAGAGCTCAAAGATGAGTCACTCTATTTTCAATAGATACT
This sequence comes from Nitrososphaerales archaeon, assembly GCA_049699795.1. GTDB lineage: Archaea > Thermoproteota > Nitrososphaeria > Nitrososphaerales > JACAEJ01 > JAVZMU01. Next base: position 8,905 of record JBNAWJ010000059.1, read on the forward strand.
AAAAAACAAAGATTTAATCTTTGTTATAATACCAGTCGATACTGTCAAGAATTACCCTCCTGCCTTGAGGTAATTGTACCAAGCTGTAAAG
>JBNAWJ010000060.1:0-8989 GCA_049699795.1 Nitrososphaerales archaeon
TGAGGTCACCCTCAATATTATGAGAAGAGTAAGAAATGAGGTTTTCTACAAAGCCTATGCTGTAGAAACTTTAAAATGCAGTTATAAAACATAACCTAAATTGGCAAGTAAGAGGATTTTACATAAGTTGCCAAAATGTTCATGAACATTGTAAGCGTATGTAGAACGATTGTAAATAAGTTTATATGGCATTCAAGGAATTGAAATAATCCATGTGAATTAAGATTGACTAGAATTGCCCAAATTGCTGGTTTTCTTGGTAGTGGGAAGACTACCACACTGATTCAATTAGGAAAGGAACTATCCACAAAGCATGGAAAGAAGGTAGGCATTATCGTCAATGAAGTTGGAGAAGTAGGTATAGACGGCTCTTTTATTCGCGACTTTGGGTTTGAAGTTAAAGAGATCGTCCAAGGATGCATCTGTTGCTCACTCAAAGGAGATTTACAATCAACTCTTAAAATTCTCTATGAAAATTATGGACCTGACATCGTTTTGATTGAACCAACGGGTATCGCCTTTCCCTCAAAAATTAAGGAGATCGTAGATGGTTTGATAGATATACCAATGGAACAAGCGCCAGTGATAGCTTTGGTGGATGGTGCAAGATTTAGGAATATGTTCAAAGAAATGGAGCACTTCCTCATCAAGCAGATCAAAGAAGCCGATGTTATTGCCATAAACAAAGTCGACCTTATAGAATCGAAATGGGATATAGACTTGCTAAAATCAGCCATGAGAGAGCTTAATCCAAGTGCTTACATATTTAGTATGTCAGCGAAAAGAGGAGATGGAATGAACGAACTGATAGATATAATTCTGCAGAGTAACATGAAGTTTTCATCCCTAAGTGATGATGAAGATTCAGTAGTGCTTTCTGGCATGGGAAGAGCAGCCCTTAAGTTGTCGTTTAAAGCAAACGAGGATGTAAGCGAAGCAAAACTTAAGGTGGTCATTAGTGAAATGCTCAATGAAATTGCTGATGCTTCTTTAAATTCTGGAAGTGGATTGATAGGGCATGTAAAGGCTTATGTAAAGACTTCATTAGGCTCTTTCAAGGCTAGTCTGTTAGATGTTAAGCACGGAGTGGATTTTTCTGGGAATTTCAAAGGCTTTACAAGAGAAGGTGAAATGACGATATATACTGTCGTCAAAGATCTGGAGGATAAAATATTGAAGAATATTTTAGAAGGCAAAGTGGAGAAGATTTTGTCACAGTATCGCTTTGATTTTAGATTAGAAGAGGATGAGCATGATTCACACTTTTGAAAGTTTGTTAACCTTGCCTTTGAAATATTTGGAATTGTCCTAAGTCGAAAAGAAAATTGATATACTAGATTGTGAATATTAAGGTTAAAGTGGAAAAGGATAAGACCCTCGAAAAAGTGGAGACAATTCTAAAGAGTATAAAAGGCGCTTTGGATATCAAGCGACTCTCACCTGATCATAGAGCTAAAATTCTCGAATTAGAGAAGACTTTTGAAGAGGAAACATCGATGCAATCTCGGCGCTTTTACAACGAAGGAATCAGAGAGGTTCTTGATAGACAGGAAGTTCTGGTTCTAGCGCATAATAATGAATTTCGTCACCCACCTGAACCTTTTGTGAAATGGAGGCTAGGAGGAGTTGATGTTGGCGAAGAGGTCTGGGATGCTGACACATTGGAAGAATTGAAAGGAAAAAAGGATGCTTTGCTCATAGGCAAAACATTCGTCATACATAGAGACAGGCTTAAGGGTTCGCCGTTGACGGACTTTCTAATTCTATTTCCACCTCTTTCCTTTCCAGAGCTTGAATGCCTTGATGAGATTTGCAGTGTGGTCTCTGCCTCACCATGCGCTACTACAGACATATACTTAAGACATATTATGGGCTGGGATTCAAAACTGGGGATAATGCTCATCGGTTTTGACCTTGCTGATTCTCCTTAGATTCTCTTTAAATAAGATACTTTATCCTTGATCTTTGTAAACTTGTGATATTATCATAGCATTAATACAACGAGCACTTTATCTGTCAAAGGTTTAATATATAGCGATTATAGGAGGTAGATACTAAATTGAAGAGACTTGTCATAATGGATGCAGAGCGCTGTGTGGGGTGTCAACTCTGCATGTTTGCATGCTCAAGAAGGCTCGGCTTCGCAGGTCTAGACAAATCAGCCCTTCATGTTAAGAGCGTAGGAGGATTTGAGAGGGGATTCACAGTCGTTGTCTGTAGAGCATGCATAGACCCTCCATGTCTTAGGGCTTGTCCTGTCGATGCCTTAAGAGCAAGAAATGGAGGAGGAGTCATACTAGATTTATCAAAATGCATAGGATGCAGATTCTGTGAAAGGGCTTGTGACATCGGGGCTGTATTCTGGGACGACAGCATGAACAAGCCTGTAATTTGTGTGCACTGTGGTTATTGTGTGGGCTATTGTAACTTTAGAGTTTTAGGCGTCGAGGAGATGATTAGATGATGAATCAAAACAATGTTCTATACGTAGATCTTGAAAGAAAGAGCTTCTACATAAAGAATAGATCCGATCTCTTTAATAAATGGCTTGGAGGGGTTGGAGTAGCTCTTCAGCTCTATAAAGAAGAGGCAGTCAAAGGTTCTGACCCTCTTAGTCCTGGAAATGTTATTGTATTTGCTGTAGGACCCCTAACAGCTCTCTACCCTTTAGCATCAAAGGTTGTGGCTGTCTTCAAGAGTCCGTTGACAGGGAATTATGGCGAGAGTCACGCAGGTGGGAGAAGTGCTACAGCCATTAGGTCTGCCGGCTATGACGCTTTAGTGATCAAAGGAGTTAGTGATAGACCCATATACTTGGTAATGAGTGAAAAAGGAGTTCAGTTTAAAGATGCAGCCACCCTTTGGGGGATGAGAAGCACTTTCACTGCTGGTAGAGTTCTTAGAGAGGCTTCACCTGGAACTGGTGTAAGGACGATAATGAGGATTGGCAGGGCTGGTGAGAATTTAGTTAGGTATGCTTGTGTCGTATCGGAGACTTACAGACATTTTGGCAGAATGGGATTAGGAGCAGTCTTTGGCTCTAAGAAGCTTAAGGCTTTGGTAATTCATGGTAAATCAAGTATACGTTTGCCCAAGATTAAGGCTTATAGAGATGTTTATGATGAGATATATGATCTTGCAGTAAAGTCTGGTTCAATGAAAAAATATCACGAATTGGGTACAGCCATGAATATATTACCCATTAATACTTTGGGAGCCTTGCCAACGAGAAACCTCTCAGAAGCTAGATTTGATGGGGCTGAGAATATTAGTGGTGAAGATTTAGCTGCCAAAAAGCTTGGTAGAAGAGTAGCCTGTAGCCATTGCCCAGTGGCTTGTATACACCTAGCAACTATAAGAGAACCCTATCCTGATGAGCCTTACTTTTACAAGACTACTTTTGTATCTTATGATTATGAACTTCTATACTCTTTGGGGAGTATGCTAGGCATCTCTGATATAAACGGTCTCTTAAAGCTGATGGATGAAGTGGAAATAGGAGGATTAGATGCTATAAGCACTGGCGTAGCATTGGCTTGGGCTACAGAAGCTTACAAGAAAGGATTGATCAAATTAAATGATTTACTAGTAGATTTAGACTGGGGAAAGGCAGATGCTTATAGAGAGGCTGTCAAGTTGATAGTAGACCAGCCTAATGAGTTCTATAAAGCCTTAGCCATGGGCGTTGATCATTCATCTAAAATTTATGGTGGTAGAGATTTTGCTCTATCCTTTGGTGGAAATGAAATGCCTGGTTATCATACAGGTCCAGCAGCTCATATTGGCTATCTAATAGGTTCTCGCCATAGCCATCTTGATGCAGCTGGTTACTCTATAGATCAGAAGATGAAAGGTTTATCGCCAGAAGAGATGGTGGATAAGTTGATAGAAGAAGAGCGATGGAGGCAAGTCCTCTCAAGCCTTGTAATATGCTACTTTGCCAGAGGAATCTATGAACCTAACATAGTCAGAAAGGCTCTTGATGTTTTAGGGTATGAATTTGATGAAGAAAGGTTGAAAGAACTAGGGAGGTGCATCTATAGGGAAAAGCAAGCCTTGAAGGCTTCGGAAGGCTTCAGACCTAGTGAACTTAGAATTCCTGAAAGAATCTTCGAAGTCCCAAGCTTCCATGGATTGATCGATAAGAACTACATGAAAGCAGCCTTAGATCACTACTCCAAGATTTTCAACAAAATTGTAACAACTGAATAATATATAGTGGCAGAATATTCAAAGAAACCATTGATGGAGAAACTTGGAATTAAAGAAGGCTTTAGAATTGTTATTCTTAACCCTTCAAAGAACTACTATGAAACTAATTGATAGATAGCAAGTCATCTTAATGGCAAATATGTTTTAATCTTCGCTTAGACTTAAAAGATTGATTAATACATGTTCGAAATAAAGGCTACAGATTTAGCGGGTAGAATAGGAGAGATAAGAACAAAGAGCGGATTGTTGGAGACGCCTTGCATCTTACCTGTTATACATCCTGCAAGGCAGAGCGTAGCACCAAAAGAGATGAAGAAAATGGGTTTCAACGCTGTCATGACAAATGCCTACATAACATTGAAAGTTTTTGGCAAAAAGGCAGAGGAGAAAGGAATACACAAAATCATAGATTATGATGGAATTATCATGACAGACTCAGGAGGCTACCAGGTTCTTGAGTATGGAAGTGTAGAGGTTAATCCTGTAGAGATGGCTATCTTTCAAGAAAAGATTGGTTCTGATATGGCTTTAGTTCTTGATACACCTACAGGAATAGGTGTAGATAAAAAAAGAGCCAATGAAACTGTTAAAATAACTTTAAAGGCAGCAGAAGAAACTCTAAAGGCAATAAAAGCTGAAGGAACTCTATGGGTTGGGCCTATTCAAGGAGGCAGCTATATCGATTTGTTAAAAAAGTCTGCGAAGCTAACTAGTAAGATGGGTTTCGATTTATTCGCTCTTGGAAGCCCTACTGAAGTCATGGAATCCTACGATTTTGATCTTTTGGCTAAGATGATAATAGCAGTAAAGCAATCTCTTCCTATAGATAAACCTCTTCATCTTTTCGGTGCTGGGCATCCATTAACGATACCTCTCGCTGTTGCTCTTGGCTGTGATCTTTTCGATTCAGCTTCCTATATGCTATATGCAAGAGAAGGGCGATACATGACGGATTACGGTACTTTAAGGTTTGACGAATTAACATACTTACCATGCAATTGCCCTGTATGCTCGGAATATGCATTAAAGGAAATGAAAGAGCTTGAATATGAAGAAAGAACAAAGAAGATAGCAATCCATAACCTAAACGTTTTATCAAAAGAATTCAAAGCGACAAAGCAGGCAATAGAGGATGGAAGAATCTGGGAGTATCTTGGCATGAAAGCAAAAGCTCACCCAAAGCTTTGGGAGGCTTTTAAATTACTAATAGATCATTACGAATTTTTAGAGGATGGTACTCCGTTGTTCAAACCAAGGGCACTTTTCTTTTATGGACACTATGATTTGATGAGACCTGAAGCTTTAAGGTACCACAAAAGGATTTTGGAAGATATATCGATACCATCAGAGAAGAAGACTCTTCTAATCCTTCCAGAGTCTGATGTAAAGCCCTTCTATAAATCTCCATTCTACATAAAATTAGCAAATGCTCTTGGTAATGCTCTAAAAGAAATTCAAATCTGCTTCTTAGCCTTACCTTTTGGGATAATACCCGTTGAACTCTCAGACGTTTATCCTTTATCACAATACGTAAGTGCGATTAGACCCGATGGCTATGTTACGAGAGAAATTTTAAAGCGCACAAAAGAATTCATAAGAAAACATCCTTTTGAGAAGGTAATTCTTCTTAATAATTTAGATGCTTACAACCCTATATTTAAGAGGATGGTTAGATCGATAAGAAATTGTGATATAATCGATGTGACTAGCACTGCTAATAATTTTGATGAAATAGTAGAAGAAATTTTGATGAATGTTGCCAAAGGCAAGAGTCAGGTGTAGATGGATTCTATGCAGTTGAAATTTAAATCACTTTATATATTTATAGCACATTTTATATATTACTTATCACTCGGATTCTTGTCCTGTTTTTGAAATGGAAATAAAAATTCTAGGTGCTGCAAGGGAAGTAGGAAGATCAGCCTTCTTAGTCAAGAGTATGGACAGTAAGGTCTTGCTGGATTTTGGAGTTCAGCTTACAAGAGAGCCCACATTTCCTATGCACGTCTCACCGAAAGAAGTGGATGGAATCCTTCTCTCACATGCTCATCTAGACCATAGTGGCGCAATCCCCCTATTCTACATATCTGGAAATATGAAGTTATACACCACAGAAGTTACATTAGAGTTGACTAAGCTTCTTATAGAAGACTTTTTGAACATTTCTGGCTTTTACCTGCCTTTTGAATACATAGACCTGTTATCTATGATGAAGAGTTCCCATAGACTCAAACTAAACGAAACAGTCGATTTAAAGGGATTCACTGCTACTTTTCTAGAAGCTAGTCATATTCCTGGAGGTGCAAGTATCATATTGGAGAGTAATAAAGAAAGGCTTCTCTATACAGGAGACATAAACGCGCGTGGCTCATTACTGCTTAGAGACGCTGACACGAACTTTGGTGAGCTAGATGCGGTAATAACAGAGAGTACTTATGCAATGGGCGACCATCCAAAAAGCGAGGATGTAGAAAAGGAGTTTATCGATTTTGCTAAAGAGGTTATAGAGAGAGGAGGTACCCTGTTAGTCCCAGCCTTCTCAGTGGGCAGGGCTCAAGAAATGGCATGTGTGCTGAAAAAGCATAACTTTCCCTACTCAGTGGCTATGGATGGTATGGCTCTGAAGGTCAATGAAATATTGTTCAGATACCAAGAATATCTTAGAGATCCATCTCTCTTCCGAAGAAGCATGGAAAGCATCGAATTCATAACGAGTTGGAGCCAGAGAAGGAGAATGGTCAAGACACCATCAGTAATAATCTCTCCTGCAGGCATGCTAGTTGGAGGAGCAGCTGTCTTTTACAATAGCGAAGTATCAAAGAAACCCAAGAATGCCATAGCCATAGTCTCTTATCAGATACCTGGAACTCCAGGAAGGACGCTGTTAGAGAAAAAGGTGGCCATAATAAATGGCAAGCCAAGAAAGGTCAAGGCTGAAGTCCGCCAATTTGACTTTTCATCTCACAGTGGTAGAAAGGAGCTTTTTGATATGTTCAAGGGAATAAAAGGTTCTCCTAAAGTCTACACAGTGCATGGAGAAAAAGAGAGCTGTATAAAATTCGCTGAAGAGTTAAGAAGCGAACTCGGGCTAGATGCTGTGGCGCCTAAGACTGGTGATACTTATTCGATTTAACTCAAAGAATCTTTATAATCGCTCTCTGTTCTAATAATAGAAGCATAGTGGAAAAGAATGCTTTCAAAGCCAAAGATTAGAGTCTTGGTCAAGCCTTTAGGAGATTTTTACCTGATGCGTTTTTCAGACCAATTAGAAGCGGCTGTTAGATTGTATGGATGTGAGCCTGAGTTATCTTTAGAAAGAGTTCCTCTTCATAATGAGGATTATGTTTCCTCAAGGCAACAATACGATGCTACAAGGACTCTTTCTAGACTCTTAGAGTTTAAAACAAAAGATAACAAGGTAATTGGTGTGACTTTGGCTGATATATTTGTACCGAGTTTGAACTTTGTATTCGGATTGGCTGATATGAATAGAGGTGTAGCCCTTCTCTCAACAGCAAGATTAACATCTTTCGAGCTAGAGTTTGGATTAGAGCCAAGCCTGATCAAAGAGAGGGTATTCAAGGAAGCTGCTCATGAACTCGGTCACCTTTTCGGCTTGGCCCACTGCTACGAACCTAGTTGTATAATGAGCTTTGCCAATAGCGTATATGATGTTGATAGAAAATTGCCTATGCTATGTTCAGATTGCTTGAGTAAGATCAAAGGTCAATCCTGATGTGAAGATTTCCTTATACTTACTTCATTCATTTCTTATGAGCCATTGTTACTTTATTTCTTTCACTTCAATCTTAATATCCTTCAGAATTTTATCTGCTTCTTCCTTTGAAGTAATAAAGACATAGAGCATCTTCTTAGTCCTGAGCTTTAACTTTGCTTTATCACCCATTCTCAAAACACGGCATTCTACTGCCTTTTCCAAAAGCTTCTTGAAGTCCTCGATGTTAAGGATCTGCTTGGGCATGGCATCACAAGATCATTTAAAGAATAACTTAAACATAACTCTAGGATTATAATCATAAATTACGATTTTAAAAGCTTTGTGGCTTAATTGTTTTACCTTTATGCTCTCATGAGTATACGTCTTCTTTAGCATAAATGGATGTCATGAGAGGAAAAATTTAAGCCACAAAGCAATTTTAAAGCAATCATACAAAGTTTCATACGTATTTCTGTTCGTTATAGCAGTACCAGCGTTTGTACTGTTGAATGTAGGTTAATGGTTTTCCACATGTAGGACAAAGAGTTTGAGCTTGAGTTGGAGTAACAGTTGGTGTTGGGGCTACAGCCTCGATCTTAGGCTTAGGTTTTAAAAGAACAAAATCACCTGCTGCTTGAATATCCTCCCAAGGAAATTCCTGAATCTTTCCATCCTTCGACTCGACAACCAAATATAATCTTGATTCTCCAACTGCAAAAGAAACATCTTTGACAACCCCGATTAAGCGAGCATCGCCATCAACAACTTGCATACCAACGACTTTTTCCTTCGTTATAGTCTTCCTTTCCATTTTGACTCATCTTTAAATTATATCTTCAATTTATAAGCTTTTATTTTCGCATAAAACCTAGGCAAGTTTCAGATCAAGGGGTTGTCAAGATAAGGCGAACAAAAATAGCAAAAATCACTAATGAATCTTTGAGATAGAATTTGGTCTATTTTTGTCTAAGCTTAAACTCGTTATTTTGACAATCCCCCAGATCAAGATACTGTCAAGAATTATGAGTAAGCTCCTTTTACTCTTCTACTATGAGGTGC
>JBNAWJ010000061.1:0-8885 GCA_049699795.1 Nitrososphaerales archaeon
CATATCGTTAATAGCTCATCGTAAAGAGAAGGTTAAGGAGAGTGAGAAGAAATGAATGAAGAAAAGATACTTCGCTGGGCTTTAGCAGAGAGAGTTGAGCATCTACTCATAATGATTCTTATGCCTGCTTTCATCATATCAGGGCTACCCTTATTGAAGATAGAATTGTTCAGCTGGATGATCGTACCTCCTATTACCATAGACTTGTTCAGAGACATCCACAAGATCGCAGCAGGATTATATGCTGCTGTAGCAATATTCCATGTATTCTATCATACAGTTGCTTTAAGAAGTACTAGAATGGGCGTAAGTTTCAAGGATATAAAAGACTCAATAGGACTGATAAAGTACTACATTGGCTTATCTAAAGAAACACCGAAGATAGGTTTTCATAACCCAACAGAGAAGATCATAGTATACTGGGGAATGGCTGTATGGTTCATGATATTCATGGGCATTTCAGGAATCATACTTATGTACCCATGGTACTTCCCCATATGGATCCATGAGTGGGCACTAGTAATACATGATATCTTCTTCTTCCTCATAGTCTTCATACTCTTATTCCACTTCTACATGAGCACTCTCTATAAGGAGCACAGACCACTCTTAGATGGAATGTTCACAGACGGCATGGTTCCTGTTGAATACGTCAAAGCGCACCACTCTTTATGGTACGAAGAAGTAAAGAAAGAAAGAAGTTAAAGAATCCCCACCTTTTCTTTTTTTGATTCGATGTGATGACGATGAGCAATACTCAAGATGCTATAGTATCTAATTCAAGGATTTTTGGGCATGTGTATAGTGAGAAAGGCACCCCCCTAGGAAGTGCCAAAGTAGCATGCAACGAGGAAAAAACCATAACTCTTTTTGATGGCTTCTATGAATTCAAGAACGTTAAACCAGGAACATACACAATCGTAGCGAGTCTAAAGGGCTTCAAAAGCGATAGCAGGACAGTCACTGTTCAAAAAGATGAAGTCATAACTCTCGATTTTAGATTGTCTGAAGCGATAGGGACTGCAAAGATCTATGGTACTGTTTATGATGCAAGTACGAAAAAACCTATAGCGTCAGGCGGTACTATAATCCTAGTATTGCCTATTACAAATAAGTATGCCCTTTTGGATAAAAATGGTCGCTATGAATTCAAAGATTTGGCAAAAGACAGCTACGATTTATGGGCATCTATACCAGGATACGAAGATGAGAGGGCAAAAGTAACTTTGGTTGAAGGCGAAGAAAAGGTCCAAGACTTCTTCTGTAGACCTATTGTAAACATAGAACCTCCTTGGGGATAGTTTAGACTCTTATCAATCCAGCACCTTTTGCCATAAAGTCCAAATCTATAGTAATAACATCTTCTAAGCCTTTTGGAATAGGTCTTCTCAACTTTTCTTCATCTATAACCTTTAGATAATGCTTGCACTTCTCACAAAAATCAACTCGAAACTCTGGATAACCTTCTGGGGCTAAGAACTTTAAAGTTAAAGGGTCTGTGTTCCCGCAATTGACACAAAGGAAGAGATCAGCAAGATATTCTGCCCCACATAAAGAGCATAATAGGTAACGTTTGCGAGATTTCAGCCTAGCCGCCATAGGTCTTCTCCCACAGATAGGGCATAGAGCTTGCCACCACTTCTCAAGGAAGGAGGGATCGATCTTTTGTGCAATCTCTTCAAGACATGGTTGAATTAAGGTGCTTACAACGAAGAGAATTAAGGCTGGGTCAACTCCAAGCCTTTCACCATAATTTTCAAAATATTCTGCATCTCCCTTTAATGCTGAGCCTACAGAATCGAGTATGCTTATCTTTCCACTTATCAGCTCATCCAAGAATTTTTCAAACAAATCCTCTTTAATACCCTTCCCAATGAGTACCTTTACTACTTTTTCACATGTATGAAGTAGAGCTTTAGAATCGAATATAGATGGATTAAGAAATTTGGACATGGGTTGATTAAATTCACGAGCATTTTTCTGTAAATCTTCTATGATAGATTTATCATCCCAGTTTAAACTAGTTCCTTTTCTTGGATCGTCTCTAAGCTGCCTCTGAGCCTGTAGAATCATTTTATGTAACTCTAGAGGGTCACGCAAATCTAGATGTTCCATGATGATTTTATCAATGATTCTTATCCGATCTTCTACTGATAAATTTCTCATTTGCTTTAACCTGAATTTAGTTAAAGCTCTTTTAAATAAGCTTAATGGTTAAGTTGGCTTTTAATAGTTATTATCTCAGCATAGGAGGATACGCTCTTTTATGCAGAGATTTATTGTAACGCCTTTGAACTTCTTGAACTATCTCTAAAGGAACACTCAATTCAGATGCTATCTCCTTATCCCTCATCCTCAAATCGAACATAGCGTAAAGGATCAAGTCCAGAGTATCGTAATCTACTGGAATCTCATCGGTAGCCCTTTGTCCTTTCCATAGTTGAGGCGAAGAAGGTTTATTGACTATATTTTCTGGTAAACCTAAGCACTTGCCCAACTGCCTAACTTGAGTCTTATACAAATGGACTATAGGCAAAAAGTCAACCCCTCCATCTCCATACTTTGTGTTCCCGGAAATTATGAGTTTTCCATTTCGTTCCACTATTAAGTTCTCATAACCAGGTACCTCTGGACACCAGACTTTTCCTCTGTACCATACTTTAGTGACTCTAGACGTATCAAGAGTTAGCTGTCTCCGCCGATATCTCACTACTATTACATATGAAGGTTTACTTTTAATTACCTTACCTCTGAAATACCCCTTTCTATAGCCCCGTTTCATTATGCTACACCATAATCCCACTTTTGCACAAAGTTCAGGAATTTGATGGGCTAAGTGAGTTGAAGATGTTGATATTGCCCAAGCTATTTCTGAACTATGACCAGTACCATTACTATCCAATAACCCATACATTAACCATTTCAGGTTCTCTGCAGGTAGCTTAAGAACCCAACGGGGTATTCTTTTGTTTAACGCTTTTGTACCAAAAGCTGCAAATAGTGCATAAAGCTCTCTACAGCTTATTCTAACCGTCAAGTCTGTCGTGCTATAATTTATGCCAGCTCTTCTAAGTATCCCTTCTAGATTCGATCGTGCTCTATCGTCTTTAGGTATCGCAAAGAACGTTTCATAAGTATTGTAGGTTTTGACTTGGGGCTGATGATGGACCAGTACCTGGAATCTGCCAAACTGATCTCTACTCACAGATTGCAAGTACTCGCCCCTGCTTAATGGACTCATTATGCTAACAGATACATCTCCCTTGTAAACGCAACCGTCGCCTAAGTATAGGCCGAGCAAGTAAAAAAAATCTTTGGCGCTTAAGTGTACAGCTTTGGAAGTATTACATTGCCCAAGCATCAATGTAATGATGTTTGGTGATGATGTTAAGCCAGACCAAGATTCAGGAAGAGGAACGTAAATTTTTCTGTGTTTTAGTAACTCTTGGGCTGGTTCAAATCTTAGTCTTGTTCGATGGCATGTTTGAACAACCATCCTGTGGTTAGGAGTTATCATTAGATCGTAGGAATCTCCCTTGAAGTGGAAGAGTTCACCCTCATAGTCGAAGACATGCACACGTGATATCTTAGCCTCTTCTATCTGCCTTGTGTTAAAGTTAAGTGAGAAAATGATATCACCTGGCTTTAATTCCCAGTAATACTTGAAACCATAAGGGGTGAGTGCCCTGGTATCTGCATCGTAGCAGAAGTATCCTATTAAAGCCTCACTCCTATCCCCTGTGCCAACCACTAGGTAATCTAAAGAATTGGCGAAGAAGTAATTGATGATCATTCTTATCCTTGCCCTTAAGTTGGCTATAGGTATTCTATCCTTGTTCTCTAAAGGAATAGAATCTAGAAACGTCTTTACTACAGCATCTATAGGTATGGTGTATGTCTTTATGCCTAACTTTGAAGCAAGGTTCTTAGCGTCCTTAACGTCAGATGCCGGGGTAATTCCAGGATCAGGCATCAATAAGCCTAGAACTCTATCAGACCCTAAAGCTTTTACACAAAGAGTAGCCACTACAGAGCTGTCTACGCCTCCACTTAGACCTACTATTACTCCTTTGGCATTAGCCTCCTTTACCATCTTATTGATGAACTCAAGAATCTCGTTCTCAGTCTTTTGGCAATCGATCCTTAAGACCTCTTTAGATAAACTCCCAGTTTCTTTCATATTTGAGTCTCCCTTATCATGAAACCATAATTATCTAGTAAAGGAGCATTATTAAAACATCACTTAGTATTAACTCTTGAGATGAGCTTTATATCTTGGCAATACTAAAACAAAATTGATTGACCATAAAGATAACGCCTATAGCATCAGAGACATTAGGAGTTAGATCTATGGCCACATTTGTAGAAACTCACGATGTAAAGCTTCTAATGGATGCTGGAGTATCGCTAGGTCCTAGATTTGGCCTTGTTCCACATCCTATTGAGTATAAAGCCCTTAAAGAAGCACGTAACTCTCTAGAAAGATTTGCCATCAAAGCAGATGCAATAACCATTTCTCACTATCATTTCGACCATTATACGGCTACTTGGAATAGCATAGAAGCGAGGTGGACTTGGAGCAGTTATGATGTAGCCGAGAAGATATATGGTGGGAAGGTTGTTCTTGCAAAGGATTATCAAGATTACATAAATGCCAGTCAAAGGAGAAGAGGTTGGATCTTCAGCAAGATTGCAGATAAATTTGTGAAAGAGATAAAATACGTCGACTCTTCTACAATTGAATTCGGTGAAACTCTCATCAGCTTCAGTCAACCCCTTCCTCATGGAGAGGATGATACTAGCTTAGGATTCGTACTCTCTCTCCAAATAAAGCATGGCGATGAAGACTTGCTCTACTGCCCAGACTTTCAAGGTCCTATGTCCAATAAAGCTCTTGATTACATTTTGGAGGTAAGTCCAACCAAATTGATCATAGGCGGTCCCCCTCTTTATCTATCGGAATACAAAGTCCCAGCACGTTCTATAGAAAAGGGCTTCGAAAATCTGATGAGAATAATCTCAAAAGTACCTCTTACGATAATCGACCATCATTTAATGAGAGACGAGAAAGCTCTTGAGAGGCTACAAGGTCTAAAGGAAATAGCGTCTCAGCACGGTAATAGCGTCCTTACATTTGCAGAGTATCTGGGCAAACAAAACAGGCTTTTAGAAGCTATTCGTCCTCAGTTATATGATGAATTTCCTCCTGATCACGATTTTCAGAATTGGATGAAGCTGAGTCCGGTCCGCCAACGCTCTGTCCTTCCTCCTCTATAACTTCCTGGGCTTGTTCTTTCACCTCTCCAATGCTTCCCATCAAACTTTCGGCATACTCTCTCGTCAAAACTCTAGATATTATCAAATTCACCAGAGAGTTGGCTGAAGCTTCCCCTGTGACCCTACCTATCTGCCCCTTTATCTGCCTCCACTTAAGCCTTGTATTTCCGCTCTTAGATACATAAATTATTCCAAGAATGCCATTTGCATTGATGAACGTGATGTCACGAATCTTCTTCAAAGTGACCTTATCCACCGCTTCTACATATATCGATCCATGATTTCCTTCTTTCTCGGGGAATACTTCAGGGTCTCTAAGATAGCTTTCTGGGATGAAAGATTTACACGTACTGTTGATCAAGAACCTACGAAACTTCTCAAGAGTAGTATTTATATCGATTTGAGCCAAATGCTTCTGTCCCTACCTTTAATCTCAGGTCTTGATGATCAAAATTTTGATATAAATATTGCTTAGGTCAATGACCTCTGTTAGTTGGAGTTATGAAGAGTACCCTTTAGAATTTTTCTAGAACAGCATATATTATAAGCTTTAAATAACAATAGAAGTCAGATACCTTGATGATTAGGAGGAAGGTCATAGCACTAACCGTAATCATGATGATGTCCCTAGTCGCCTTACCAATTGGTCAAGGTCAGATCATTGACAAAGGCAGGTATAGTATAGAAGAGGTGGATGGATGGGAGAAAATAATAACCGAGACAATTACTGTAGCAGTTCCATCCAATT
Organism: Nitrososphaerales archaeon; assembly: GCA_049699795.1. Taxonomy (GTDB): domain Archaea; phylum Thermoproteota; class Nitrososphaeria; order Nitrososphaerales; family JACAEJ01; genus JAVZMU01. Next base: position 6,026 of record JBNAWJ010000061.1, read on the forward strand.
CTACTATTCCTATGTTCATATGGTGGTATAACAACGATAACAGCATTTTGTATGTAGCAAAATATGAGGGGCTGGCGGAAGCTTGGCTATTTACATCAGAACAATTTAGCCATGCTAAGCTGTTCGTAGATAATAAGGGTTTTACGTATGAATTCATAGTGCGTGCCAATTCACATGGTTGGATGGAGACTTCAGGGTTTGTTCTGAAGAAGATTAATGAAGCATCAAAGATCCTACATCCTTTCTTCTTCTCCTTTTCTCAAGGGAACTGGGAGTTAACGCCAATCGAAGAAATCAGGGCTGAGGACGGTACACTGGTAGGCCTTGCCTTTGCCTTCATTCTTACTGATCCTAAAAACTCAAGTTTTGAATTTGCAAAGGGCAATATCATCATAAGAAACAAGTTATTCTTAGATCCAGTTATGATGCAAGTTGAAAAAAATGAGGTAATATTATCAAAGGCGGAGTTGAAATCTGACATAATCATCTCTAATTGGAAATGGAACTATGACGCCTTTTTTGGTACGCTCGGAGAGCTTTCTTACGAACTCCCAGAGATAGTGCCTAGGCTGGTTCTAAGCTCCACATTAAATATTCGCAGTGTAGATGGAAGGGAGGTAATCGATGTAATGAATGAAGAGAGGGATGGTATTACAAGTGTAAGTAGCCAGACGAGCCTTGAAGTCAAAATCAGAGTTGGAGATAGAACCATAGTAGTAGGCAGAACGGATGAAGAAGGTAAGATAGTTACAATGAACGGTCTTCCAAAGTTAGAGATGCTGACGGGAGGAAGAACCATGTCGGGTTTCTTCAGCTTCAACCCTAGTGCTACGGTGGTTTATAAAGGCCAAAGCAATATGGAGTTTGTGGATGTGGAGGGAGTCTTTTGGGTTGCAAGGGGTTTGAAGACATTCATCGTCTATCCTTACTTTGGTGGCGGTACATTAATGCACGATCCTTCAGTAGGTGTATCTTCTCCAGAATTAGAATCAGAGGCTCCTAAATACATATTCAAGTCGCCCATAGCAAGCATGGATATCGTTCCTCCACCACAAACCATCGTTCCAATAAAAATGGTGCCGATCTTTGAATTAACAGTTGGCGCGATAATATTCGTCATGATCGTTGCTGCTGTGATCATTATTAACAAAAAGGCTAAGATAGAAGTGCTGGACGGTTTAGATTACCACTGATTATTCTTAAGCGATATATGGCATGCTTGACCTATCGAAATCTTTGACTATTTCCAAGTAAGGAATCTTGCTTCTCTTTTCAGTAACTTCTAAGATCTGTGGCAAGATGGTTGAAAGTCCTTTCTTTAAAAACTCAGTTGTTTTATGGTTCTCCCCAAAAGAATTCGTTGCAATCTTGTAAGCAATCGTTCTCACATCTGCTTCCTCAGCATAACCCAGCGCGTGCAGATACTCATGGAGCAGTATAACATATATGAGAGGGTTAGCATCTTTTCTCAGCTTATCTGAAGTCTTCAAAGCATCAAGCACGAATCGGTTCATTATTATGGCGTTTGAGCCGATCTGATGCATTGCTCCGATGTATGGCGGGAGGTCTGATATGTATAGAGTCAAGCCTGCCCTTCTCTGGCCTATAGATCTATCTGTCGTCTCCTTTACGAGCTCGAATATATCACCAATATTTTCACAAAGTTCAAGTTTTTCAGATAGTGCCAAGATCTTGGTCTTATCCTTCATCGTAGATGTATCCATAATCGTCTCTGACTCGCCTCTTTGATAATTCGCTAACTCCTCCTTTTTATCCATAGTATTTTTATCAATAAGGTCGATATAAACGCGTTGGTTCACAAAAAGTCTCTATAACTTCTTCCTCGCCACTTCCCCTTTTGGATCCAATTCCTCGAATATAATGGCTTGAAATTTGTAAATCTTGACATTTGGGGAAAGCCAAGCATCTGGGGGAGCCCCAGCTTTCATGCAGGTATTTGAGAGAAACTCTTCAGCATCCCATTTATACTCTATCGGGACTTGAGGTAGAAGCAATCCACTACCCCAAACCCATCTGAAGATCAGACCATCTTCGCCTATCTTCACTTTGGATGGATACTCCATTGGAGATTTCACAATTATGAGCTCTGGAGGGGTTAGAACGCTGACTTCGATCCGTACTTCATTTAACTCGTCCACTGAAAGAGGCTCGAATCTAGGGTCTTCAACAGCCGCCGCAATTCCTGAGTCGATGACAGCCTCTATTAAGGGCTTATCTGGATATGGATATCCTATGCATCCTCTAAGATGCTTTTCACCATGTTCTTGTTTGTTTATCGTAACGAATACTCCACATCTCTTGTAGAATTTTTCTGGCAAATCTCTAGACGGTCTAATCCTTTTTTGATCTTTGACATAATTTTCTATGGCATCCCTGGCTATTTTCACCAAGAGCTTCCCTTCTTCATCACTTATATCCAAAATCATCACTGAGTCTAAAAAATGCGCCTTGATTTAAACTTGTTATAATCTTTGTCTAACTCTTTCTGAAAGTTTCCTTAGTCTTAACCAATGGCTCCCTATCCAATAGACCTTGCCACATTTCATACAGGAATAGAAATGGTCATGCTTTTTTAATATACTCTCTGGAACATTTTTCAGCCTATTCTTGTCAACTTCTTCTATATCTCCATTGCATAAAGGACACCTTGAATTTTTTGGATTAAGCTCGGGTTTCAATCCAAAGTTCCTGAATACAGCCACAATTCTATCTTCATCCTCCTCTTCTGACAATAATATGGACTTTAACTCATTCAGTAGGGCTTTATTATGAAGGGCTTTGTCAGAAGTTAAGATGATTCTATCCTCGTTCTTAGCAAGGGCTAAGATACTCTCATCTA
>JBNAWJ010000062.1:0-8842 GCA_049699795.1 Nitrososphaerales archaeon
CATCTTTAGTTCGAATAACGAAATCAAAAGGCCCTTCGTATGGTTTCTCGAAGGACTGTCTTTCATAATAATTGTAGTGTAAAATATGTATATTTCTCAATTTATCTTTAACAACATTCCAAGCAATAAATCTATAAATGTAATCTTCCTTTATCTCCTCAGAGGTTCTCTCGCTCTCTTTGCTCCCAATCTCTTGCAGTCTTTTAAATTCCTCAAATTGAGTGGATGCGTAGAAATTAACCCACTCATGATCATAAAGTTCTATCTCAAAGTATTCTACATTTTCGTAACATTGCCAACAGAACTCAAACTCTTTCAGTGATCTTATAATATCTGTGAATATTGCACGACCTTCTAATTGGAGATCTCTAAAACGTTCTTCCAAATCAATCTTCACGCCCAATATTTTTCATCTTTAATTTGATCTCCTTAACCAATTCATCCTTTTGATGAAAGCTAGCGACGGCATCCCGCACCACTAATCTTAACAGGAAACAGCTCAATTTCATTAAGGAAAAAAGCTGGCGAGATCCCTCCATCTCTAATACTTTTCTCTTTATGTTCGAACTCAATACATAGCTCTCGTGCTACTTCCTCTCCTGATCTTCTCGCATCTTCTCTCCACTCGTATTTCGGGAAGTATGTTATCTTCAGTTTCATTTAAACCTCCACTAAACACAAAGTTCTTGTTCATACCTAAATAAATTTTTGCGACCTGATTCTTATACTATAAGAATAGTGTTATGCCTGCAAATCATTAAACTCTTTAAATAATCGTTATTTATCTCTCATGATAGCATGCCCCTAAAAGATGATGAGTTCGATATTGATTTCATGAGGAAGAATGACTTTGTCAGAAAGAAGTGTAGAATCTGTGGTTCCTTCTTCTGGACTCAAAAGCATGATCTTGACGTTTGTATGGAGTCTCCTTGTGTGGAGTATGAGTTCATAGGCAATTCTCCATCAAAGGTAAAGGCTGATGTGAATGAGATGAGAAGAATCTTCCTCAAGTTCTTTGAAGACAATAAGCATGCCGTGATAAATCCATATCCTGTTGTAGCGAGATGGAGAGACGATCTTCTTGTAACTATAGCAAGCATAGTGGACTTTCAGCCTTATGTTACGAATGGTGAGATACCACCACCTGCAAATCCATTAGTGATTAGCCAGCCATGTTTGAGGTTTGAGGATATAGACAACGTCGGTCCAACCTTTGGGAGGCATCTGACCATATTTGAAATGGGAGGTGCTCATGCCTTCAACTATCCTGATAGGTTCATCTACTGGAAGGACGATACTATAAGGTATCATCATGAGTTGCTGACAGAAAGGCTAGGAGTGCCCAGCGATCTAGTAACTTATAAGGAGCATTTCTGGTCTGGAGGAGGAAATGCTGGACCAGACGTTGAAGCCAACGTTATGGGATTAGAAATTTCAACCTTAGTCTTCATGAGCTATAGATTGGAGAATGGAAACCTTATCCCGACCCCTGTCAGGACTGTGGATACAGGTTATGGTATAGAAAGATGGGCTTGGTTAACCATGGGCACTCCTACAGCTTTTCATGCTGTCTTTGGAAAGATTTTTGATAAGACTTTGGATTTGGTTGGCATAAAAATAGATGATAAGGTCCTATCAGAGGCTGGAAAGATTTCAGGCTCTTTCTCTGTTTTAGATAGTAATAGATCGAGGATGGCGAGAGAGACCGTGGCAAAGAGGCTAGGAATGAGATACGATGAATTTGAAGATGCCATAAAGCCCTTCGAAAATATTGCAGCCATTCTTGATCATACAAAGGCTCTTGTTTTCATGCTCGCTGAAGGTGTAGTCCCTTCCAATGTAAAAGCTGGTTATCTTGCGAGAATGCTCGCTAGACGATCCTATAGATTACTCTCTTTGTATGGTGCTCAGAGTAAACTCTTTGACATTTTAGAGATGCAGATAAAACATTGGTCTCCACAATTTCCTCATATCAAAGATATGAGAGATGAGATAATAAAACTGGCGGACGTAGAGATAGAAAAATATGAAAAAACGTTGGAAAGAGAGTATGGTGAAGCGAGAAAGAAGATCGAAGCGTTAAAGGCAAAGGGCAAATCATCAATTCCTATTGAGCTTTTACAAGAATTCTACGAATCTCACGGTCTTCACCCTCAGCAAGTATCTGAAATATCACAGAAGATAGGAATGAAGGTGGAAATACCATTGGATTTCTTCTCTAACCTTGTTAAGAAGAAGTCAGAGATTGAAGTGCAAAAGCCCAAGGAGGAAGCTCTTATGAGCAAAATTGAAGATCTACCTGCCACTGAGCCAATTTATTACATGGATTCAAAGCGATTAGAGTTTGATGCCAAGGTCTTAAGAGTTGTTGATGATTTCTTAATCCTTGATAGGACTGCTTTTTATCCTGAAGGAGGAGGCCAGTTAGGAGACCAGGGCTTGATCGCATGGGATAAAGAAGAATCTCAAGTTATAGATACCATCAAAGTCGGTTCAGTGATTCTTCATAAGATAAAAGGAAAATTGCCACAAAAGGATGCTATAGTTAAAGGCATAGTGGATAGTCAAAGGAGGAGAGCCTTGATGATTCATCATACATCAACTCACATCTTAAACGGTGCTGCTCGTCATGTTTTAGGGGAGCATGTCTGGCAGGCAGGCGCTTTGAAGGATGTGGATAAGAGCAGGCTTGACATAACTCATTATGCCCACTTGACAAGAGAAGAAATCGTTGAGATAGAGAATAGGGCTAACATGGTTGTTCGCATGAACATACCAGTTGAAGTTCTAAAACTTCAGAGAAATGATGCTGAAAAGAGGTATGGCTCTCGCTTGTACCAAGGAGGGGTTGTGCCAGGAAAGGAGATCAGAGTGATAAAGATAGGGGACTGGGATATCGAGGCTTGCGGTGGCGTTCATTGTTCAAGGACTGGAGATGTAGGTCTGATAAAGATAATAAGGGTCGAAAGGGTGCAAGATGGTGTTGAGAGGTTTGAATTCGTTGCAGGAGAGCCTGCCCTAAAATTCTTTCAACTTCAAGAAGATGTATTGTCAAAAATATCTCAAGTAGTAGGAGCTCAGCAAGAGAAACTTGTAGATGCCATCAATAGGCTAGCGTTAGATCGTAGTGAACTGATGAAAAAGCAGAAAATCATGTTTAAAAGATTGTCAGAACTTTCAAAGGATAGAATAATAGAGAAAGCCACTAAGATTTCTAGTGTTAATGTTTATTTCGAAGTTGATAGTGAATTAGGAGAAGACTTTCACATAATGCTCGGTGAGAAGGTTATAGAGCAAAATCCGTCTTTAGTCTACTGCGCAATAGCTTTAGAAAATAAAGTTGCAAGAGTTATAGTATTCTGTGGGAAAGACGCTAGAGCAAGAGGTGTGAAAGCAAAAGAGATAACTCGGAACATATCTCAGATCATAGGAGGATCAGGAGGAGGGGATGAAAGGTTTGGAAGAGGTGGCGGTCCCCTCATCGATAAGGTTAGAGAGGTTAAGTCAACTTTATACTCACAGATAGAAAATGTGATAAAGGAAAGGAAGCAATAGCCTTCTGAAAATATCTCTAACATTCAGGTGGAGAATTTGGTATTAGATTGGTCAAAAATTGAGGAGAAGTGGAGAAAGATATGGGAAAGTTCACATGTGTTTGAAGCCAATGCTGATTTCAAAAGGGAAAAGTATTTTATAACAGTTGCATATCCATACCCTAACTCGCCACAGCATATAGGGCATGGTCGGACCTATACTCTAGCAGACGTCCATGCAAGATACATGAGAATGAAAGGGAAGAACGTTTTATTACCTATGGGCTTCCATTACACAGGCACTCCTATACTTGCTATGTCGAAAAGATTGGCAGAAAAGGATGAAGAACTGATAGAAACATTCACGAAGATATACGGCGTTCCTATTTCAACTATAGAAGAGTTTGATGAGCCTTTAAGAATTGCGAAATACTTCCATGAAGAGATAAAGCAGGGAATGAAAGAAATCGGCTATTCAATAGACTGGCGCAGAGAGTTCACGACCATCGATCCACAATATAGCAGATTCATAGAATGGCAGTTTAAGAAGCTCTATGAGAAAGGTTTCATAGCTCAAGGTAGCCATCCAGTAGGTTGGTGTCCTAAGGATGGAAACCCAGTCGGTCAGCATGATACTATTGGGGATGTTGAACCTGAAATAGGAGAATTCATATTAATAAAATTCATCCTTGATGGATATATTCTTCCAGCTGCTACTCTGAGACCTGAAACGATTTTTGGTGTGACAAACGTTTGGTTAAATCCTGATGCCAATTATGTAAAAGTCAAAGTGAATAATGAGAATTGGATAGTAAGCAAAGAATGTTTGATAAAGCTTAGTTATCTTAATAAAAAAGTAGAAGAGATAGAAGAGGTGAAAGGATCAGATCTGATAGGGAAATGGGCTGAAAACCCCCTTACAGGGCTTAAGGTTCCAATACTTCCTGCATCTTTTGTTGATCCAAAGAATGCTACTGGAGTAGTTATGTCAGTCCCTGGGCATGCGCCTTACGATTATCAAGCATTAGAAGATTTGAAAAAGAGAAGTGATGAATTAATGCTTTACAAAATAGACCTAAAGTTATTAGAATCTATAACTCCTATCTCAATAATAGAGCTTGAGGGCTACTCTGACCTTCCAGCTTTAGATGTAATTAAGAAGCTTGGCATAGAGAGTCAAAGCGATCCTAAGCTTGAGGAAGCAACAGCAGAGGTCTACAGCAAAGAGTTTCACTCAGGTAGGATGAAAGCAAATACTATACATTATTCAGGCTTGCCAGTCTCTATAGCGAAAGAAAGGATCAAAGAAGATTTGATGAAATCGAATAAAGGAGATATCTTCTACGAAATCTTGAACAGACCTGTAATATGCAGATGCAGAACAGAATGTATAGTGAAGATATTTGAGAATCAATGGTTCATAAACTATGGCGATGAGAATTGGAAGAATCTTGCTAGAGATTGCCTTGAAAATATGGACATAGTGCCCGAGGATCTTCGTCCTGAATTTGAGTACACTATAAGATGGTTGAGGCAAAAAGCATGTGCAAGGAAGTCTGGATTAGGGACAAAATTGCCTTGGGATAAAGAATGGATAATTGAGAGTTTATCAGACTCTGTAATATACATGGCTTACTACACACTATCAAATTATATCAAATTGTATAAAATAGGTCCAGATCAATTGGTGGATGAATTCTTCGATTACATACTATTGGGTGAGGGCAATCTTGAAGAAGTCTCGAAGGTAACCAAGATCAAAGAAGAATTGCTGAAGAAGATAAGGGATGAGTTCACATACTTCTATCCTTTAGATAGTAGGCATTCTGGTAGAGACTTAGTCCCAAATCACTTAACCTTTTTCATATTCAACCATGTAGCCATCTTCCCAAAAGAATTGTGGCCAAGGCAGATAGTTGTCAATGGTAGCGTGCTAATGGAAGGCAAGAAGATGTCAAAATCCCTTGGCAATATAATACCATTGCGTGAAGCCATTAGAAAGTTTGGGGCTGATCCTTTGAGGCTAGCAATTCTCTCAACAGCAGAACTATTGCAGGATGCAGACTTTAGCCCATCTTTGGCAAAGAGCCTTAATGTTAAGCTTGAGCGCTTCTATGAGTTTGCCATGAGTGTGATAAATATCAAGGATGAAAATGAAGATGTTGAACTATTAAGTGAAGATAGATGGCTGATGAGCAAGCTTCAAAAAATCATAAAGTCTGTGACTGAAGCCATGGATAGGCTCAGAATAAGAGAGGCTATCAATTATTCCTTTTACGAGCTTGATCAAGATTTACAATGGTATCTAAAACGTAGTCCTATAGAAGGCTCATCAGAGAAAAGGAAGAAAGCAATCGCCAAAGTGCTTAAAACTTTAATAGAAACAAAAGTGAGATTATTAGCACCTTTCGCTCCCTATATATGTGAAGAAATCTGGGAGAAGATGGGCAAAGAAGGCTTAGTTTCTGTTGCTGATTGGCCAGTTTATGATGGGAGTAAGGTTGATGAGAGGGCTGAGGAGATAGAAGAGATGATTATGAAGACTTTAGATGATACTTCAAATATAATTAAAGTAACTAAGATCAAGCCAAGTAGAATTTGCTATTATACATCCTCTGGTTGGAAGTGGGATGCATACTTAAAAGCTCTTGAAATTCTTGAGGTTGGTGCAATAGATATTGGTGGGTTGATGAAAAAATTGATGGAAGATTCAAGAATGAGGAAGGTGAGTAAAGAACTATACAAATTTGTTCAGAAGATTTATGATGAAGCTCGAAAGATGCCTCCTGATATAAGGCAAAGAAGGTTAAAGGTCAAGGTTTTAGATGAATTAAATATTCTAGGAAACTCTGCTGGATTTTTAGAAAAAGAATTAGGTGCTAAGGTTGAGGTTTACAGCGAAGACGATGATAAAAAATTCGATCCTATGAATAGAGCGAGTTTAGCTCAACCCTATAGACCAGCCATTTACATAGTCTGATGAGTTGATAAATTATTCAAAACATCAACTATCTCTGGCTTTGCAAGACTGTAAAATACCCACTTCCCTTCCTTCTTTTTCTTAACAATACCAGCTCTCTCTAGCATTTCAAGATGATGAGAAGCATTTGGCTGGGTCATGTTCAATGCAACCACTATCTCACAGACGCACATTTCTCTTAATGCTAGCATCTTGATCATTCTTAATCTCGTTGAGTCTCCAAGAGTTTTGAAGAGTCTTTCCATTGACTTTAAGATTTTTTCATCAAATACACTCTCAGCAAGACGTTTTAATTCTAATGCATACTTTTCCACATTCTCCCCTTTACATATTTCAGATGATACTAAGCGTTGCAATCTTGCGTCAGTACTACTCATGCCATATAGAAGTTATGAACATATTTAAATATGTTTTAAATCGAAGAGTTGCGTTCGTTTCTACTTTACTTATTTGCTACTGTTTTGGGGTTTAAGTAGTTTGAGTAGTTCCTCATCTTCCTTCCTTCTTTCCTTTTTCTGGCGAGTCCGTTCAATCTCTATATCCAACTTCTTGATGATTTCAGCCTCTTTCTGTGACAAAACAGCCCATGGCTTCTCGATTCGCCATGTGATCTTAAAACATAAAGCTTCTTCAGGAAACGCACCTTGATCATAAAGAGTCCAATGCATGAATTGTGTTGGCTCTTCCTGATAGCAACACCTTACAGCCTCTTTTATCACTTCTGGTCTTCTTGCCAATGTGACGTCTTCAAGCAAGGCAAGATTTACTAGGGTTATTTGCTTCCTAAAGCGTTTTATAGCCTCCAGAGGTATATTATACAGGTATGGTGTAGGCGCTTCAGCCCCTATGATCATGCGTTTTTCATCAACACCATTATCCACTAGAGACTGTAGAGTCTGTCCAGGTTGATGTCCAGAAGACTCTACTCCGCAGACAATTAGGTAACGAATGTTCGGATTCGCTACAATATTGCATATAATCTTCTCAATTCCTATATTTTCGGTCTGAAGGTATCCTGCTAGAGCAGCGCCAGATTCTATGCTTGTCTTCACCAACTCTTTAAGATATGGTGGAATCTTATCATAGAAAGTATGAAGAAGAACACAGACCGCAACTGGAGAAAGATCGTTTCCTCTAAGGTAACTACCATCTTCAGGAGGGTATTCAGGAGGGGGCTTCACCTTCGAGATTTTTCTATCTGTCTCAGGCAAAGCTCTTCACACCTCATAATGAGCCAGATACCAGTCCATAGGCTAGCCCAAATAATACACTAAAGAACCATGCTATAAGGGCGTAGTTCAAAACAACTTTCCACTTTACGACCCTTGAGGTTGCAATCATATTCGGGATATCATAAGGCTGACCCATAAGCCAAGACAGCAAAGCCGCACTAGACATTCCTAAATTCATTAGCCCTCTACCCAATACTATTTCAACCAATGTTGGAGTATATAGAGGTCCTCCAATTACCGATGCAAGAAGAACTCCACCTACGCCTGTTAAATACGTGGCAACTATTTTTTCAGGAAGGAAGGCTTCCAAATAGCTTACAACTACAAGTCCCAAGAAGAAGAATGGAAGTATCTGCTTGCCCAAGAATCCGCCGAATTTTAGTGCACTTGTAAGTCTTTCGTCAAGAGGAGGTTTAACAATTCCTAGGTTAGTAGTTGTAGTTCCAGAGTTTAGCCGATGCTCAGCCTCAATTCTCTTCCCCCAAGGTGTCTTGGATATGATAAATCCTGCGGCAACAGCAGTAACGAGAGAAGCAATTATTCGGATACCTGCAATCTCCCAAGAGAGAATTTCACCCGTAAGCAAGATCGTAAGTATATTGGCGGCTGGAGCCATTAGAAGAAAAGAGATGGCAGGGCCTATACCTGCGCCAGTATAAAGAATTCCAGCAAACAAAGGGACCATAGTGCATGAGCAGACGGTAAAAAATGGGGCGAACCCTGCAGCTAAAGTATATCCTTGAACCTTCCCACTACCCATATGTTTTGTAATAAAAGACTTCGGCATGAACTCGTAGACCAAGCCTGCAGCGACAAAGGCGAAGAGAAGGCATATCCATCCATGGCTCAGATAGTCCCAGATGTAAGCAAGTGGAATCATCCACAGTGGAAGGCCTTGAAGATGTGCTGGCTGAATGGTAGGGGCTAGTGAGTAGGCCATGATACGTGAGTAAATGAGACCTGCTATAACCAAGGCTACGAAGGTGAGCATCAGGGCGATTCGCAGTCGTCTTATGCGCTCCTGCATTGCACACATCTGTCCTACTTTGTTGTAAGCCTCTTCTTCACATATCCAATCTTATCAATATTATTTGAAA
>JBNAWJ010000063.1:0-8812 GCA_049699795.1 Nitrososphaerales archaeon
TAGAATTTGGTCTATTTTTGTCTAAGCTTAAACTCGTTATTTTGACAATCCCATGGATTAGAGGAATAGAGTTGAAATTTATTTACTAAACATTAAGGATAAGCCAGAAGAATATGAATTAAAAAAGAGGGTACTTAAGAAAAGCCCAGATTCAACTGTTAAGAGAAAGAGCTAAACAGATAAAATTAAAGCTAGATCAAAATAAGCAGTACTTAGCTTATGTGAAATTTGATCTTGATGAGATTGAAAAGAGGTTAAAAGAGTTAGAGGATGAAACTATAACATTGCCTAAAGAATGCGCACCACAGAATCTTGCAGAAAAGAGATTGTGCAGAGTACTAGGAATTGAATTCTTTAAGAGAATGCAATATTAAGATTTAACATAGTGGTGGAATACGTCCTCTAAACTGGGCTCACTCACAGTCACATTTACTACTTTCCCACGGTGCCTTGCAATCATATCCAACAGTTCAGGGAGAGTACTTTTCTCGTCTTCAGCTATTACTTGTAACACGACATATTGCCCATTATCGATTTCTTTTACGGTCCATTCTACACTGTTCAAAAGGTTCTCATTATAAATCTCTCTTAGAGAGAGGTCTCGAGTTATCACTCTTATGCTCTTTTTCTCCAGAAGCTTAGCCTTCAGTTCACTTGGCGATCCTGTGACAATTATCTTCCCTTGATCGATTATAGAAACATTATGGCATAGTTCATCTGCCTCGAACATATTTTGAGTTGCCAAGAGAATAGTCTTGTCTTTTTCCTCGTTAAGCCATCTAATCGTATTACGTATGCGCCTTGAGAATTGAGGGTCTAAGCTCATCGTAGGTTCATCGAAGAACAATATTGGTGCATCGTTGATCAAAGCTTTTGCAAAACCTAGCCTTACCCTTTGCCCTGATGAGTAATTCTCGACAAGCTCATCAGCCTTTTCTTCAAGCCCAGTTAAAGCCAAAAGCTCATCTATTCTTTGCTTTGCCAAATCTTTGGGCACATGGTAAAGTTTTGAGAAGTAAAGCAAGTTCTCCCTACCTGTAAGCTTCCAGTAAAGGGTTCTTTCACCTGTTAGCATGACACCTATGCTCTCTCTAACTTTAATGGGCTCCTTTAGAATATCATAGCCATTCACCTTTGCAGTTCCACTATCTGGTATTATAAGAGTGCTCAAGACCTTGATCAGAGTAGTCTTGCCAGCTCCGTTTGGACCCAGTAGCCCTACTATTTCTCCTTCTTTGACTCTTAAGCTCAATCCATCCAAGGCTTTTATTTCTATCTTCTCTCCTGTAAAGGGTAGCCTACCTCTTCTCTTCTTAGTTAAGAAGATCTTTGTTAGATTGTTAGCAATAATGGCATCCAACATAATTATCTCATTTAATCAAAAATATATCGTTTTAAAGTTAAGCTGACTAATACACATAACCTATGAGTCTTCCACCTAAACCAAGGTTCAAGGCTTCAATATGGGACATGACACCTTTTGGGGTGGATACTATCAATATTCCACTACCTATGGATGGTAAAAATCTACGCTCCCAATCGCTATAACGGTCTTTCTTAACGGCGAATCTAGGCGAAACGACGCCGCATTTGTTAACCCTTCCTAAAAGCTGAATCCTCAATTTACCAGACAAACCATCATCGATATACTCAAATTCTCCAATGTATTTGTATTTTTGCATAGTCTTTAAGACTTCACTGGCAAGCTTAGAGGCAGGTATAACAAGGCATTCTTTTTTCTTCCTGATTTCATTGTTGTAAATTGTTGAGAATAAGTTAGCCAAAACATTCTTAGCAGGCATGAACATCACTCAAACTTTCTGAAACCAAGCTTTTCAGCAACTTCTCTAAAACATTGTCTGCATAGCATTATATTATACTTTTGTATAACAGGCCCATACTGGCCACATCTTTTACAGTACCTGGAACCTTTACCAAACTTTCTTGGCTTGCCGTGCCTAATCTTGACCATTAGTAAACTTCGACCCCCAGTGCTTCTTTAAAGAATTTTATTGCCTCTTCCCGATTAACAAAATGATTCTTGCCTATTACCGATCTTGCTCTTCTTCGCCTAGACACTCGATAGCCGGGTCGCTCTAACAAGACGGATACGTTTAAACCAAATATTCCTGTTTCAGGATCGTATTTCGTGCCTGGTATTTCTATATGCTCTCTTATACCAAAGGAACAATTTCCTCTATCATCGAAGGATGAAATGGGGAGCCTCATACCTTTTGCAAGCAAGAGGCGTTTAAGAGTTCTCAAAGCATTATCACCCCTAAGAGTGACCACGGTGGCTATGGATTCTCCTTTATGAATGCCAAAGTCACGCACAGTTCTTTTTGCCTTTCTAGGGCAAGGTTTTTGATTTGATAAATCTTCAAGAATCTTCTTCGCCTTCTCAAGTATATCGCCTGATTTGCCAACTCCTATATTAAGCACTACTTTACCTATCTTGATTTTTCGCATTACATTCTCAGCCGTCTTTATTGTCTGAGAGTTTGACAAAAATTAAACCTCCTCGCTAATAGTGATTAGAGGATTTTTCTCACCAACAACAAAGACGATATCTGATGGTAGTTCGGTTAATATGCCTTTAACAGATAGTGAAACCATTTTAGGACGAGAGAATGAACCTTGTTTTAATTGTTCTATCCTGCCAAGCTGCCCAACTTTCTTCCCTTTAGTTATAATAGCCAAGTTGTCTTTCTCTAACTTCACAGATTTTATGATTTTTTGAGAAGGTATCTCCAACAAACAAACATCCCCTATATTTAGCTTCATCCCATTATCAGTAAGAATAGACCTACCATCATGGAAGCCATATTGGATGAGCCCTCCCTTAACGGTCTTCTTCACCTTGACTTTGCATAACTTTAGAGATTTCTCAGAATCATTGATCACTATAGGATGAAGGGGGTTACCTTGAACTGGAACCAGTCTAAAGATTTTGCCAATAGAAGGGATTTCAACGACGTCCATCAAGCCAACAGGAAAATCTGGCGCTCTTCTAGCGATACCATCAACTAATATCTTTCCTTCATAAATGACTGTTTTTGCTTCTCTATAAGTCTTAACCAAGCCCAGTATATCTCGAATTAGCACAGATATAGGATAACTCTCTTGTTTGGGGTGTGGACCCGGAGCTACTGTTACAGTGAACTGATTTCTCTTTCTAGAAATCTTCCAGAAGGCTGGTGCCTTTGATCTCTTAGTCCTCTTATCTCCACCCATCTTTGTCATTCATTAAGCCCCCTTTTGACGTGCTTCTAACTTATCTTTTCTCCACTTGTCATCAAGGTTCAAATTCATAATCATGACTTTCGACGAATGAATCTTTACTGGTATAGTTCCGCCTGCTATCTTTTCACGAGTGACACCCTCTATTGTTATTCTTCCGGACTTCACATCTACTCCAGTAACTTTGCCTTCTATCCCCTTATACTCTCCTCTCATTATCCTTACAGTATCGCCCTTTCTAACTCGTAAGGATCTTACCCCATATTTAGAAACTAATTCATCAGAGAGACGTGAAGAGAGTCTTTTTGACTTGGCATGTATTGGAGATTCAAAGAGCTTTTTTCTTACTTTAGATGGTTTTGATGACATTTTAGTCTCCTTTTAGACTATTATGCTGGCCAAGTTCGCTATCCTTGGCCAACGCTCTGCGGCTTCTGCTGCTACAGGCCCCTTTATGTCCGTACCCTTTAACTCGCCTTCTGGGGTTACTATTACGGCAGCGTTATCTTCGAACATAACTCTCACACCACTTATCCTTCTAATAGGGTACCTCTGTCTTATGATCACTGCCCCAAAAGTCTGCTTCTTTAATTCGGGAGGGCCCTTTTTCACTACAGTTATAATATAATCCCCAACAGAGGCTGTTGGAATTCGCCTTAACCTACCCTTATACCCTGTTACTTGTACCACCCTCAAAGTCTTTGCCCCAGTATTGTCTGCACAAGTTATTACAGAATTTACAGGTATGGCTCTAGTTACATAGAGTTTGAACTCTTCTACACCCTTCGCTGAGACAGCACGAGATTTTTTAGACATTTTATCCACCTAACTTTTCAACAACTACAAAAGATATCGTCTTTGCCAAGGGTCTACACTCCGCTATCTTCACAGAGTCTCCTTCCTTTACTCCAAGGCATGGTGGTAGATGAGCATGAGTCTTACTTCTGCGCTTTTCATACCTCATATACTTCTTTATGTATTGCAAATATTCTCTCTCAATTATTGCCATATCTCTGGCTTTTATACCTACAGCCTTACCTTCTAAGATCCTGCCCCTCACACTTAATAAACCGTGGAAAGGGCAAAATTTGTCATTACAAGATTTTGTAGGCGGTTTGACGTCTATACCTATATTCCTCATATCATCACCTAAACTTTTCCAATCGGTCCTCAGGCCTTCCTATGAGCAAAGAACCATGAATCTTCACTTTTATGTCGTTTGGCAAATTGAAGATAAAAGCAGAGCAAGTTTTCGGTATTATCTTTATGTTATCTTTCACATAAAGTTTTAATGTGTTCTTAGTTTCATCGACAACTTTGCCTAAGAGATTCTTTATATTAGGATTACTACTCTCGACAATACGGGCTTCTAGCCCTATCAATTCATGGAACTTGATCGTAGTGGGCGTAATCTTCATCTATGACACCAAGTTTCAACGTTCGATTTGAATGGTATTTTAACCCTCAAACTCCAAGTATAAAAGTCTAGTCCTCTGACTTATCTCTACCCATATAGCAAACTTCTAGATCATCGATCTTAGGATGCAAGGCAGGTTCCCTCTAAATTTCTCTTTTACAAGGCAGACATACTCCCAAAAGCAGTCCAAGGCTTGGCTACCCTTCTCTTTTCTTTTAATTATATATATCGGCACCTCATCACGAGAGGTATTCAAAGGAATGGTCTTTATTAATCCTGCTTTTTCAGCTTTTATTGCAACGATTCCTGGAATTATGCTCACCCCCAGACCTTGAGAAACGCCTATAGTTATGGCTGTAGACTTACCTAAGCGAAGTTTGACGTTTAGCTTTTTAGGGTCAATCTCATGAGAACTAAATAGATCCTTGATCATAAAATCCAAGTCAGAATTTTCCTCTCCTAGTATTAATGGATAATTGATCAATTCCTCGATTTCTATTCTTTCTTTTGAGGATAGTTCATGGCTTGGCGCAGATATGACAAAAATTCTATCTCTAGCGATCTCTACACTATCAAAACCTTGTATCCTTTCCTTTAGAAATTCTCTGGTTAGCTGTATCGAGGCTAGATCGATGCGTTTACTCTCTAACATTTCTAAAGATAAAAACTCGTTCAAAATCTCAAGTGAAAATTCAATGTAAGGGTTCATGGTTTTGAAATTACTAACTAAGCATGGTAAAATATGCTCGCCAGGCACTTCGTTCGCTGCGATCCTTATGTGCCCCTTTGTCTCTGTTCTGGGGGAAGTAATAATTCTAGGGCTGTTCAGAATTTCTAAGATCTTCCTAGCTACGTTTACCACCTGTCTGCCTTCATCGGTGAGAGTAACTCCCTTGACGTTTCTTTCGAAGATTTTGACCATAAAGTAATCTTCCAGCTTATCTATCCGATTCATTACTGTGACTGTCGTTGTTTTGAGGTTCTGGGCTGCCTTTGTAAAACTCTTCACTTTGACCACTTCAAGTAGAGTTCGAAAATCAGAGATTCCAGGCTCTTTCATATATTAATGAATACTTAACGCAGTGTTTAAAAATGTTTAACCCCGATTTTAGAAAGAAGATTCCATGACAGAGAAGGTAAAGCTAGCCTTTATAGGTGGTTTTCTTGGTGCAGGCAAGACCAGCGTGATGATAGAACTTGGGAAAAAATTAACCTTATCGGGTAGGAGAGTTGCCCTCATTACCAACGACCAAGGCGAGGTTCTTGTTGATACTAAGACAATAAGAGACCTTGGATTGCCTTGTGCAGAGGTTTTAAAAGGATGTTTCTGCTGTAAGTTTCCAGACTTTATAGATTCTCTTCATGAAATTCTTGCCAAGATCAAGCCTGATGTCATACTTGCAGAGCCTGTTGGAAGTTGTACAGACCTCCTTGCAACAGTCTATGCTCCTTTAAGAAAGTATTATAAAGAGGAGATTAGCTTATCTCCCTTTCTTGTACTTGTAGACGCATCCACTATTTTAAATTATAATCAAAAGTTCAATCTCATACTACCAAGGGCACCTTTAGGATTCCTTATTTCTTGGCAGATCAAGGAGGCAGATATAGTTGGAATTAATAAGTCGGATTTAGTTAAAAACTCACAACTTACAGAAGTAAAGAATCTTTTAAGTGATATCAATCAAGAGGCGGAATTAGTCCCCCTTTCAGCAAAAACTGGCTACAACCTAGACGAATTAATGAAGATATTAATGGAAAGAGAGCACCCGACTCGCTCTTCAATTGATGTTGATTATGATTTGTATGGCACTGCTGAAATCGAGCTCGGCTGGTTCAATGGTTCTTGGAAAGTAACTTCTGAAAATAACATCAGCCCAGAAGAGTTTGTTAGGGATTTGATGATAGAGACAGCAAAAAAGATAGAGAGCAAAGGTGGTCAAGTAATACACTTAAAACTTAACTTCTCAACTATGGAAGGGTCTGCCAAGGCAAGTCTAATAAATCTTGAGCAAGGCGTTGGCTTCACAAATGTGTTGCCCCCTCCTTCAAAAGTTATCGATATTATAATGAACATCAGAGCTAGATTCGATCCAGATGGCGTTACAGAGTGTGTTCGTGAAGCACTCAAACTAGTAACCTTAAGGCATAAAGCCGAATACTCCGACTGGTTTGCAAAGAGCTTCAGGCCTGCTTTTCCGAGACCTTACTACCGTTTGCCTCGGACATGAAGGGTGTTACGAAATGAATGCAGCCATTATTCTGGCAGTGGCCATATGCATCTTCTTTCTGGGCTATCGATTCTACTCAAAGTTCATAGCGAATAGGATTTTATGTATTGATCCAGGTCGGGTCACCCCTGCAGTTCAAGTGAATGATGGTAAAGACTACATACCCACAAAAAGAAGCGTTGTATTCTTTTATCATTACGCTACTATTGCTGGGGCTGGTGTTCTCATTGGTCCGACATTGGCGGTTGAGTATGGATGGTTACCATGTATCATATGGATACTCGCAGCCACTTGTCTTGCGGGCGGAGTTCATGATTTAGTAATTATGCTTGCGTCTGTGAGGTACGGTGGCAAATCTATAGGAGAAATAGCACGAAAAGAGCTTGGAAAGATAGGAGGAAGCGCTGTGATGATAGGAATACTTTTCCTTGCTACAACGTGCATCGCTGGTCTCGGGCTTGGCGTAGTTACTGCATTGGAGAATAACCCTTGGGGAGCTTTCAGCGCCATCATGACCATTCCAGTTGCTTTGTTCATAGGTATATATATGCGCCATATTCGCCCAGGAAAGACTGCTGAGGCATCTCTTTTGGGCGTAGGGTTCATTCTAACATTTTTCTTTTTAGGCTCTTTGATACCTGATTCAAGCTTTGCAACCTACTTTACGCTTAGCAAGGAGCAACTCACTATAATTATAGGCTTATACGCCTTTATCGCAGCGATTCTACCTACAGACTTACTCCTTGTTCCACGGGATTATCTGAGCGCCTATATAAAAGCAGGCGTTATCGCTTTACTCGTAGTTGGGGTCTTCTTAGTTCACCCTGATTTTAACATGCCTCCTGTTACTCAATACATCCAAGGTGGAGGGCCTGTAATACCTGGTGCACTTTGGCCCTTTTTATTCATAGTCATAACCTGTGGCGCCATATCTGGCTGGCACAGTCTCTGTTGCTCTGGTGTGACTCCAAAATTGGTCAGAAACGAGCAAGATATAAGACCTGTTGCGTATGGAGGTTGGCTTCTGGAGAGCCTATGCGCAGTCGTAGCTCTCTCACTAGCAGCCACCATGATACCTGGTGACTACTTTGCCATCAATTCATCGCCAACGGCTTATGCCCAAACGGGTCTTACACCCGTACTTTTACCAGAAATATCTGAAAATATAGGACTGAATCTGCAGGCCAGAACTGGTGGCACTGTATCTTTTGCGGTAGGTATGACTGAAGTTTTTTCGAAGATATTAGGGGGCAAGGAGGCTATGGCTTTATGGTATCAGTTTTCAATACTTTTCCTAGCGATCTTCACAATGGCCATCATGGACCATGGTACTCGCATGTCAAGGTTCTTCTTTCAAGAAGTCTTTGGCTGGGTTCATAGATCATCAAATCCAACCAAGCACATACCAAGTGCAGTTTTTGCAGGTGGTATTAGTGTCCTCCTCTGGACATACTTACTCTACACCGGAGAGATAGGAACCATCTGGCCAATCTTTGGGATATGCAACATACTACTTGCCTCCATAGGATTGATCATAGGCACATCCTTCATAATGAGGCGAATTAGACCGATCTATGGGCTTGTAACCTTTTGGCCAGTTTTCATCTTCGCAACAGCGGCCATTTATGGAGCTTTTTTAAAAGTCGTAAACGAGTTGATTCCTGCAGGGACCTTTGTAGGGGTCGTACAATCTAGCATACTGATCATTGTGGTACTCTTGGTGCTTTTGGTTCTGGCTGAATTCTTGAGGCAGGTTATAAAATTACGTAAAAATAAGAATGAAACTTCTTAATAGCCTTACAACATCCTCACTTACTAATTCGAAGTTTTTTGGATTTATATATTGTATAAGTATTATAGTGATAATCCTTAATTATAGCTTTGTGGCTTAATTTTAATCTTTCGCTTCATTAATCTTTTGTTTTAT
>JBNAWJ010000064.1:0-8773 GCA_049699795.1 Nitrososphaerales archaeon
TCGATCACTGTAAGAAGGAGTGGGCGAAAGGAGACATACACGTGAACGGCTGCGAGAATAGAAACGGATTTCTCAGAGCATACTTAAGAAAGTATCGAGGAGTATCAAAGAACCACCTACAAGGCTACCTTGACTTCCTGAGCTTGATATTGAACGAAAGGGGCAAATGGTTTGTCCTCATCCTCTCCGATAGCTTAGGGAGATGAGCCTTAAAATTCTTTTGGCAAAAAGGCAAAGAGAGCAGATTACTTGAGCCTTTGCATTTGAGCCCGTATATGAGAGCCGAGGAGGAGTATTCTGTTTCAATTTTAAGTTGTTCAGTCGAAATAAGACAGGTTCAAGTCCTGTCTTCCACCCTTATTTTTATATGACTCAAAAAATGCTCAGAGCGATCTTAAATGATCTTTTTGACATAATTACTATCCCAAAGCCTTTAGTCACTTTATAAAAATATGAGTAAAGCTAAAGCCATGAAATCCAGAATGGTAGTTGTCAAGTTATTTAGTACTTTGCTGGGGCTTGAATCAAAATGGAGCGGTAAGAATCAAATTAACTGTCCATCCAGGGAAGAGTTCGAAACCGTCAGGAAGTGGAATTTGTGGGTTATTATGCAGTAAAGATTCAGAACGCATTCGCACCACGTAGAACCAACTTGGTTTCTGAGAATCCTGACAAAGTGATATAATATCACTCCATGTAAGGACTACGGCACTAGCAGATGTGTGATATGTGAGTTCTTTCCTAACGGCAGATTTAGCCTCCTCTAGTATAGGTGGTCTTACATCTGCTATTTCGTTGTATGTAGGTTCGAAGATGAAGTTTGAAATGTCTATATGAACAATTCTGGGGCAACCTTTTGGGGCTGTCTTCAGTTGCTTGCAGGCATCTTCAAGTCTTCTCTTGATGAGACGAAAAATACTTGGGAGTCTTCTAACCTTAAATTTGATGAACTTCGCCAAACCTGCTACTAATGGCGTCATGGTATTGTCTATAGGGTGAATGGTTACTCGCATCGTCTTTGTTTCATAGTTGCTCTGATTGGTGTTAATAATCCTCTTTAACTCTGCTCTAAGCTGATCTTCTTCTCTCGGCGTGGATGGAATGCTATCCAGTTCGATTAGCATAGAAAGACCGGTTTTGATTCTGGGGAGCATATATTCAGAGAGTCTTGCTAATGCAACGCGTCCCCAAGGTGGATCTAGTTTTTTAGCTTCGCAATAGATGTATGACTGTTCATGCTGAATTCTGAATTCAGGTCTCTTTAAAGAGGGTTTTGTCTCCTCTTTTATGAACTCTACATGAAGATTATGGCTCTTGTACCCAGCTGCTAGGACCGTCTCATACATATAATTATCATAATGCCTCGTTCTCAAATCCTGCATGAGGTGTGGACGTGTTTCTCTCATAATTGCTGGTGTCATGTACTCATAAGCTAATTTGTACTCAAGCAGGGTCGAAAAGTCATCGAGTTCACTTTGCGACCATCCTAAACCTTCAGTGAAATGCCTTTTGCAGATCAACCATTGTCTTAAGCCTCCATGCATTAGAGATTCCGATGAGCGTTCTTTACTCAGCCGTTTTTCTCGCGAGATCAACCATTGTTTTCCAAGTAGTTCTTCGAGAAATGACTTTAGTTCGTAGAAAACTAAAGCGTTCTGGGAAAGACCTGGTGGAGGACGAATTAGATTATAGTATAGAATACATGCTGGTGGCGTCGGAACTATTTGCTTCCAGCTGACACGGTATTGATTCTTCCTTTCATCATCTTCTAGAGCTCGACCAAATAGTTGCAAAAGCCCACCGATGTGGCCTTTGAAGAAACCTGTCATACTCCTAGAACGGCGTCCAATCTTTAAAGTACTGTGACTAAGTATGCTCCCTGAATTTTCAGGAGCGGTATAGATTTGTCCTAGATCAGTTTGTAAGTAAATCTTTCCTGCCTTGCGCCAAAAAGCGTGGAAATGCCAACTCAAATCATCCCACTCTTCGCCTGAAAGACTAGTTGTCCCATTTACCCCACTTATCAAGCAAGAGAGTTGCTTGCTCTGTTTGTCACGAAATAGGACTAAACCATGATCATTTTCATCTCGATTGTCAACTAGAATCATATCATCAGTGGTGTTGCCTGTTTGAACAAGACAACTGTTGATCAAGAGAGTGAAATCTTCTGAGATACTAGGTATTATCGGCTTGTTCGTTTCGATATAGTCGTCAATCCCATCAAATAGCAAGGTCTGTAATTCCCATATTTGTTGCTCCCTTTTCTCTGCGTTTTGTGGCACTCCAGTTCAAGAGTCATTTTGAAGAAGTCATATTTCTTACTTTCGCTCCAAGTAAAGTGAATTAATGTAGCATACGGAAATTAAACTTAAAGAGTCGCTTCGTATCTCTTAAACTATCTTTCTTAATTTTTCTCTAAATTCTTGTTCATTCATAGCTTTTCTTATTATCATGGCTTGAATCTCAGGATCTTTTGCCAGCATAGATATAACTTCATCACCATACCTTCTCTTTTCATCTATTTCTAAGGCAGTCTTTAAATCGAGAACAGATCCACACTTGCAACAGAACTTAGAAGCAGGAGAATTCTTCTTATCACATCTAGGACAAAACTGAACTTTCAAAATCTCTTGCTTTTTAATCTCATCTTTAGATAAACCATTAAGTCTAAGCAAAGCATCGTCCACATCTCTTCCTGATAGATGAACATATATTGAGGCCATGTCGCTTCCTTGGATCCATCCAAAGAACTGCTTCATCTGAGCTTCAGTTAGACAATTTGCAAGATGAGTTGCTCTCGCATGTCTAAAAGCATGAGGGGTGACTCTTTTATTCACACCAGCCAGCTTAGCTAATTTCTTCAATAGATCATATACTGCTCCATACCTAAGCATTTGATTTTTGTTCTTATTGCCTATTCCAAGCCATACAAATGCTTCAGGATTATCTTTGAAAGGATGTAAATTTAACCAATTCGCTAAGGCTGGAGCTGATGATATGATAAGCACTCTT
The DNA here is from genome assembly GCA_049699795.1 of Nitrososphaerales archaeon. GTDB lineage: Archaea > Thermoproteota > Nitrososphaeria > Nitrososphaerales > JACAEJ01 > JAVZMU01. Next base: position 3,013 of record JBNAWJ010000064.1, read on the forward strand.
CTGCTACCAGTTTTACCATTAACGCTTAAACTCATTCCATGCTCAACTGATTGTACATGCTTTATCCTTAATGATAGAATCTCTCCTATTCTGCAACCTGATTCATACAAAACAAGAACAAAGGCTCTGTCTCTTGGGTTATCAGCTTTCTCAGCTATTCTCTTTACTTCATCTTCAGTAAGAATTTCTTCAGGTAGAACTGACTTCTTTGTATGAGTAGCCTTTATCCAGTCTATTTCTACATCATGTCCATAAGTCTGCTTCAACCATCTGAAGAAAGCTCTTATGCTTATCTTAAAGTCATACTTATATCTCTCACTCCAATTTTTATTACTGATAATTTCTTCAAGTACCTTTACTAAATCTTCTTTTGTAGTCTTGAGGAATGATTTGTTCAGAATTAAAGCAACAGTCTTAAGCCTTTGAACATAATTCTCTATTCTAGCTAAGCTTAATCCTTTTATGATCAAATAGCTCTTAAAATCTTCTATTGCTTTCTTATTCTCTTCAGACATATGTGAATTCTTTATCTCAAGTAAAGCTCTTTCCAATCTACCAGAGTAATTGTGAAGATCCATACTAAATACCTCCCTTCATGGCTAATGAAGGAGAACGAGTTGAAGTCGAGCTTACCAATGCAGGGGGTAAGTTAGAACTCGACTTGAACTCGCAATTCTCCTTAGATATAATGACTTTAGATATTTTGTTCATGAAAGGATAAATAGTTATAGTACTTAGCATATGTATCTTTAAAACAGTTGGATCTTATCTTGAATATTCCTTGCTGACTCTATTTAAAGTGTGTCTTGATTGGTTCTGTTAGGTTAAGGGACATAAGCATTCGTTAGGTCAGTACAGGTCTGATTAGTTTTCTTAAGTATGAGTAACTATTCTAACACTACTCTAGCATTAACACGACGTTGTTAGTTATGAATAAGTTCTTATCTAGGCACTAAGTGACATAATAAGCTAATGGACGAAAGAAGAGTAGTTATTGATCCCATACATAGTCGCATTGAGCTCCCAGTTTGGATAACGAAACTGGCAGCAGAGAAACCATCAGTAAGACGAATGATGCAGATTAGACAACTCGGTCTTAAAGCGTATCTTGACTTTCCGGGTGCTATCCATACGCGTTATTCTCATGCCTTAGGTTCAATGCACTTAGCTTCAAAGATTACGTCAATGCTTTCTGAAAGAGAGAAACGTCGGAACAAGCTTACCGTGTCAGAAATCTTAAAAGATTATCAAATCAACATCGCTGCGGCTGGATTTTTACATGATATAGCCCATGGTCCTTTTTCTCATGCAATCGATTTTGTGTTAGAGAAGAATTTAAAGAAGACACATGAACAAATTGCTCGTGAGGTTATCTGTGACGAGTTGAAGGATTTAGAGAAATTTGGCATATCTACTAAGTCTGTGGCTGACATCATCGATGGGTCGCACGAATTTGGATTCGTTTCTCAGATCATCAACGGACCTCTCGATGTAGATAAGCTAGATTATCTCCTTAGGGATAGTTACCACGTCGGTTTAAAATACAGTTTCGATTTGGATTATTTTATTAACGGGTACTCTGTTCTGGGTAACGATGAATTTCCAGAGGAATGCGAGCTTGGTCTCCAAGACGTGCCTGAAACCGTTACGACCGCAGAAGTATTTGTTCTCATTTGGAGGAGTATGTACGATCTTGTGTACCACATTGAAAATTCAAGAATAGCTGAAAAAATGCTAGAGAAGGCACTAATATTAGAGTGCCAAGACAACTCAGATATTAAGGAGTATTTTAAATCGATACAAAAATACATACAATTGAATGATGAACTCCTTTTACAACTCCTCCTCGAGCGTGGATCAAACTTCTCTAAGCAAATTGTAGAGGCCATCTTCAAAAAGGGGACTGTGTTCAAAACAACATATACCACCGATCTTAAGCAACTCAGTGCGCGGAAAATTGTGGACGAAAGATTCATGGATGCTCTAATTGGGGAGTCTAAGGAAGAGGAGATTTCCGACAAAATGAGTCTAAAAGTCTGTGAAAAACTTGGTGTGGACAAGTATGATATAATTGTTGATATCATAAAAGGCAAAGTACCTGAAACTATCCATATCGATCGGCCTATTGACCTTAAGAAAGGTGAGCCGCCTGAACTGGCAGATGAGTCAGACATTATCAAGTACATGGAACCTAGGATTAAGTTGAAAGCTTATGTGAATGGAGTGACTCACAAGAAGTTGGGTACGGAAACTATAAATATGAAAGTTGAGGAGGTACTTTCAAGTTGGCAAGAATGAGTAAAAGTTCAGATTTGGCGTTGTTATTGTTGCTTATGAGAAGTTCGAATGACAGAATAGAGGGAAGAACGCGCCTTCAGAAAACTGTTTGTATTCTGAAATACAAGCATAAGATACCATTCTCTTTCGAATTTCGTAGGTATTTTTACGGTCCATATTCGCGCAGGCTACAAGACGCAGTCAATACACTTCGAGCTGCGGGTTTGATTACAGAAAAGGAGGTCGTTTTGCCTGAAGGATATATCAAATATAATTATGAGCTCACCGAAGAAGGAAAGATACTAGCAAAGAAGATTCTCGACAGATTTGACTCGCCTGATATTTTGGGACTGTTCAGGGATGTCTTAGAGAGTCTTTCTGAGATATCAACTGATGATTTGGTTCTGCTAGCAAAGAGCGTTACTCCGGCCTATCGAGAAACTTTCTGCAGCCAGACATACTAACTCAGACATAATATTGTTGAGTTAGGGCTATCGATCATGTCCCTTAACTTAACAGAACCTCTTGATTCTTATACGGGGTTAATCTGAATATTTAACGTCTTAGAATCCTAACCCCATGAAAATTTTTGACCTCTATCCAACCTTTTCTTTCCATACATCTCAATATTGCTTGTGAAGTCTCTCTGTCAAAGTGGAAGATCGCTCCAAGACGATAATAGACTAAAGGAAAGGGAATAATCCTTCTACAGCCTATCTTCTTTAACTCCTTAAGAACTAAAGTATCAAGATTCATTTCATCATTCTTCATCAGCACCACATGCTTTAAGATAAAGTTCTCTTAGGATGCTGTACCATTCAGGAAGCTTTGATTTTATATCTTCAGACATCTCTTTATTCATAAGAAAGTCATTAATATCGGGACTAATTAATGTCTAGCTCTTTCTCTTAGAAACTTTGCATGTGGAATGAAGGTTACTCATTCCTAGAATTAGAGTTTCATTTTAGAAAAGTTTATTTCAACTCTTAACCATCTTTCCTTTCTCTGTTACCATCCATTGATTCTGTCTGCCGACCCTCTTGCCTTTTATCAATCCTTCTGCCATAAGCTTGTACAAATGAATCTGAGCAGTGTTCCAAGATATATTCAGCTCTTTAGCAATCATCTCTGTTGTTACAGGCCAGTCTTGTTTTATCAAGTAGTTCAAGATTTTATTGTCAATGCTTTCTTTCATTGTGGTATTCACTTATTATATTCAATTAAAGCATGCCATATGAACAGATTTAAATATTGTTCTATCTATAGGTAAGGCTTGGGATAGGTTTAGTTGCAAAAGAAACTAACACCTAAACTGCAAGCATCTATAATTCTTTTTTTGATCGTCGGTTCAACTTTTCTGGCACTCATACCACAGACAGTTAAGGCGCAAACCCCTAGTCTCGAAATTCTAGCTTCTGGTTTAAACCAACCAACGGGAATAGCTGTGGATGATTTCGGAAATGTCTACTTTACAGAAGACGCTGGCATGTCCATTAAGAAAATACCAGCCGGATCAACATCTGTAGTTACCATATGGAATTCACCGGAATACCTCCATTTTGCCACATTAGACAATGCTGGTAACCTCTATGTGACTGCTTTTTGGTCTGGAACAGTGTATCGACTGGCGGCTGGTTCTACAACTCCTGAGACATTTCTCTCCGGTTTAGGTTATACCGACCCTTATAACCCAACTCCCCCAAGAGGTTTAGATATTGATAGTAACGGTAATTTGTTCATAGCCCTATTTGGGTACTTCGCTCCTACTGGGTCAATAGTCAAAGTTCCTAAGGGCTCAACATCACCGCAGACTGTGGTTTTAGGGTTTACACTAGGTAGCCCCGTTGATGTTGGGGTAGATTCGGAAGGAAACCTCTACTTTATGGGTTATGATGGTACACCTGCTGGCGTTTGGAAACTTCCTTCTGGAAGCTCAACACCAGTCCTGATCGTTGCTGATGATAAAGTCGGGGGGCACTTAGACGTAGACGATTATGACAACCTGTTCTATCTAACTGGTTTTGATGACGGAATGATTTCGGTCATGATGCTGGCTAAGGGGTCAACGACTCCTGTTACGGTTGCTAGTGGGTTAAGTCAAGCTGATAGACCGATGGATTTGTCGGTTAAGGGTGGATATGTCTACATCACCTTCTACAACGGGGGATACGTCGCTAGGGTACCAGTAGTGCCTAAAGTGGAAATAGAAATAAGCTCATTTGATGTGAGATCTAGCTCACAAATTTATTTCACCTTCAAGATAGAAAATACTGGCGAAACTTTTAGATCTCCTAAGGAAGGTTACGAGACATATGCAAGGCCCGGCCAAACTTATTTAGGACCCATTTTTATTCCTGAAAGTCGCTCTTCGTTTCCACTCTCGTTCACTATCAAAGCTTTTCGAAAGACAATCTTCGGAGATTTGGAATTAACAAGCTTCGGTACAACTTTAACGTATGATCAGTTGCCATACTCTTTTGACCATGTATCCACTTATATAAATTTCAAAGTATCAGTTCGGCTCATCAACCCACAACTATTAACTATGCCCATTACACCCACAACTAACGATCCCCAAATATTAAAGCAATGGGGATGGTTCCAGACCGGTGTAGATAAAGTCTTAGAGGAACATAGCACATCAGTTTTTGAGCCTGTTATAGTGGCTGTCTTAGATTCGGGCGTATACTGGGAACATCCAGATTTAAAAAATAAGATTTGGCAGAATTCAGGTGAGATCGGTATAGATAGCAAGGGTAGAGATAAGAGTACAAACGGTATAGATGATGATAATAACGGCTACATAGACGATTGGAATGGTTTTGATTTTATTCATAGCTCTTATAGCGTAATAACGAAAAAGTGGAGCCAATATCGTTGGGAATTCCCAAGCGGGACTGGTACGTTTTGGTATGGACCTATGGACGACAGTAATAATGCACACGGAACTAAGGTTGCAGGTGTAATTGGAGCAGAAATCAATAATGAAGAGGGAATAGCTGGTTTATTGCCTAATGCCAGAATTATGATTGTGAAAGTGACAGATAAAAATAATGTTGATAAAAAGTACCCCGATCCTTCTCATTTCATTTTATCCGACTCTGTTATAGAGGGAATTAAATACGCAGTGAAAAATGGTGCGAAAGTAATATGCATGAGTCTTGGTAGTTACTCTGTCTGGCCTTCCATCTTAACGCTTCAATCTGTAATTAATGATGCTTACTCAAAGGGGATTGTGATAGTCGCAGCTTCAGGAAATGAACAAACTTCAAACCCAAGTTACCCTGCCGCGCTTAGCAAAGTAATTTCTGTTTCAGCTCTTTCCCGATTAGATGTAAACACACATACCGAAGTAGGATCTTACTTATATTTGCACAAGACAAGCAATTATGGCCCGAGTCTAACTGACCCAACTCAGTCAGTAGAAGTTTCTGCACCTGGATATAATATATTATCTACAAGTTATTTGATAGAATCAAGAAAC
>JBNAWJ010000065.1:0-8772 GCA_049699795.1 Nitrososphaerales archaeon
AGGACTACAATGGAACAATAAATTCGAAATTAGTAATTAAGCCACAAAGCATAATATTTAACAAATAAGGCACGTAGAAAAATCTAATTATTTTTTTGAGAAGTTGCATTATCTTAAGGATTATTCCTTTTACTTTCAATTCTCTTTAATGAGATTCCTGCAACAATCCATTATTGATAGCAAGCTAATCGTTCTTTTTCGTTTTTACTTCTATCTTTGTAGACAGAAACGAGATTTTGAGTAGCCCTTGGGATAGTCTTGTAAAGTTCAAAATAACTCAGAATCATGCCTACTGACTTCCAGCCTGGGCACAACTGCTGTAACTGTTCCATAAGCTTCTTGATATGCTTCTTTTCTTCAGGTTCGTTCCAAAGACTCATTTTTATTTTTCTTCCTTTATATTTTTCAATAACAAAACGGCGTCATTTCGCAGACTTTGTCATCCTCGTATTTATGTGAACATTCATGGCTTTGAAGTTTATATAACAAAAGTTATATTTAAACATTACATTTTTACTCAGCTCTCTTCATAAGTAGAGAAGCTCTAAAATTCTTAGAACTATTGTTCCTAAATCTTCCCCCTCTGAGAACAGATGGTGGGATGGCAGCAGTATTTAATACAGCGAGCCATAGATACGTGTTCTTTAATCCTTCAACGAAGAGCAATTTATCTGCTTCAGGGATAACGATAGCATTTGTAGATGATATTATCGTTGTTACTACTGCGTATGGCACTGTAAAGGTCATTATCAGAACAGCTAAGTTTAGGCTTATAGTGAAACCAACGTTAAAGAAGGTAGCCCTAAAGGCTGATGCAATTCCTCTTCTTTGAGTTGGAACAGAGCCCATTATCGAACTCATGTTTGGTGAGACAAAAAGACCTATACCAGCACCAAGAAGCATCATGTAAATGGCTATAAGTGAATATGGAGTGGATGCACCTACAGTTGAGAAGAAGTATAAAGATATACTTGTAAGAGCTAGACCGGATGTGGTAAAGGGAAGATGCCCAAACCTATCGGATAATCTTCCGCCTATTACTCCAAGAAAGAGAAATACTATATCAAAGGGTATTATCCTTATCCCAGCGTCAAAAGGACTTAATCCAACAACAAGCTGGAAGTAAAGGCTGAGCAAGAGCAGTACAGCCCCCCATGCTATTGCATTTAGTAATTGTGCTGTAACGCCTCCAGTGAACTCTCTTATCTTAAGGAGCCTTAGATCGAACAATGGATGCTCATGTTTTCTCTCATACACTATGAAGGCTAACATGCTTGTCAAACTGATTACGAGAAGAACGTAAACTGTAACCTGCTCTGCTATTCCATAAGCAGTGAATGTGAGAGCTAGGAGAAAGCTGGTCAAAGAGGCTGTAAACGTCAAAAAACCTATCCAATCTATCGGTGCTCCTCTCTCTAAGCTCGCTATCTCTTTAAGCCTACGATGAGCCCAGAAGGTCCCGAAGATACCTATCGGCACATTTATGTAAAATAATGCTCGCCAGTCTAAGAAGGAGATGATTATCCCGCTTAGAGTCAGCCCAGCCATAGCACCGAATCTAAAGGCTATCTGATTTACACCAAGGAAAAAACCAAGCTCATTCTTTGGTGTTGCATCTGTTATCATGGCTATGCTATTTGTGAAGAGTATACCAGCTCCAAGACCCTGTATGCCCCTGAATAAGATAACTTGTATAGGTTCTAGTGCAAGGCTTGTCAAAGCTGATCCTATTGTGAAGATGGCAAAGCCACTTGTGTAGATCTTTACCCTCCCAACTATGTCAGTAACTCTGCCTATGAGGAGCAATGCTACAGTAGTTCCAAGGACATACGCTTGAGTAAACCAGATCGCTTGCTCTGCATCTGCTCTTAGGGCTGACGCTACTTGGGGGAGACCGACTATGATTATCCTAGAGTCTAGCCCAGCCATTAGAATTCCAACGGTTGTTACTGTGAGCACTGTCCACTTGTATTGCAGATATATTACCCTCCCTTTGGGCTTCTATTTCCTTCTAGTACATAATCCTTACCCAATTCTTTTTTAATAAGATTCTAAGAAAAAAGAATTCTTTTTTCTTGTAACCTTCTTTTCCTTCCTAAGGAAGCACCATGCAACTGCAGATCCAGCTAGAGAGTACAAAACATAAGGAACTAGATTGAACGAGATAAAGACTAGAGGATGATTCTAATTAATCATTTCGATTAGCTTTTATTTATGCTACTAAAAGAAGTCTTATGGCATCTTATAGAAGTACTCTTCCTGTTCCTGAAAGGTATGGTAGCAAAGAGATGAGAGATGTATTCGAAGAGGAGAGCTACTTAAAGTATCAATTAATGGTGGAGGCTGCTGTTGCAGAAGCTCAAGCAGAAATAGGCTTAATCCCTAAGAATGCTGCCAAGGAGATTGCATCAAAAGCGAATATTGAGCATATTACAATAGAAAGATGGCGTGAGATAGAAGCGACAACACAGCATGAGACAGCATCATTGGTAGAGGCTATAGTCGAAGTCTGCAACGATGAAGCAAAGCCATGGGTTCATTATAGCCTAACTAGCAACGATGTTCTAGATACAGCGTTATCACTGCAATTAAAGCAAGCCTTGGAGATAATCGAAAGAAAGATGATCTATTTGACAGAGGTTTTATGTGATAAAGCCTCGGATTATCAAGATTTGCCTGCCGTAGGTAGGACTCATGGTCAGCATGCCAGCATAATATCCTTTGGTTTAAAGTTCGCTGTATGGATTTCTGAAATGAACCGCAATATTTTACGCTTGCAACAATTGAAGGATAGAGCCTTGGTATGTAAGACTCTTGGAGCCGTTGGTACAGGATCAGTTATGGGAGAGAAGGCTTTGGATGTTCAAGCACTAGCAGCAAAAAAGCTAGGTCTGAAACCTTTAGATGCTGCCACTCAAGTAGTTCCTAGGGACATTCTTGCTGAGGTAATATTCTTCACAGCATTATTAGCATCAACGCTAGATAAAATAGCTAAAGAAATTCGCAACTTACAACGCACAGAGATAAAGGAAGTTGAAGAACCTTTTGCTACAAATCAGATAGGAAGCTCTGCAGTTCCAATAAAAAGAAATCCGATAAAATGTGAGAGAGTTTCTAGTCTGGCTAAGTATATTAGAGCTTTGCCAGAAGTTGCTCTTTACAATATACCATTATGGCACGAAAGAGATCTTTCTAACTCTGCAAACGAGAGAATAATAGTGCCTTCAGCCTTCATACTTTTGGATGAGTGCATAAATTTAATGATAGATGTTATGAAAGGTTTAGTGGTTAAAACTGATAAAATAAAAGAGAATATAGATTTGACTAAAGGTCAGATTTATTCAGAGTTTGTGTTAGATGCTTTATTGAAAAAAGGATTGTCAAGATCAAAAGCTCATAGACTATTGAGAAAATCTGCTAGTGAGGCATTAAATAGGAATATGCAATATCATGAGGCTATTCTTAAAGATGAAGAATTAAGTGCTTTATTGACAAAAGAGGAAATCATGAGTATATTCGATCCTAAAAAGCATCTATCTGCATCTAAGAGGATAATAGAAAATGTAATCGAGCAATTCCAAAGGACAAAAGCATTAATTCATTAATAGAATAGAAAAAATAGATAGAGAATGCGTTAGTTCAGTATCTGGCTCGTTATCTACTGTTACGGTCCTAAGATTTTATTCGGTCTGATGACAGGCGTTAATACCATGCCTTGGCTGACATGAGTTTGCGCCATATCAAAGTCTAGTACTATGATGGTAGGTTCTCCTGAATGGACTTTAAAGTAAAGTGGTATCTTTAACCATCCTTTCGCTACTATTTTGAGGGTAACATTCACACTTGGGTTATCTGTAAATGTGGCATTCGCTTCAAGTATGTGTAACCAAATCCCCAAATACTCGCCCTCAGGCACAGAAGTAGGAATTTGCTCAGGAAACTCTCTGAGCTTAGTTACATTGTAGATCTCAGGCGTCACAGAGAGTCTCAGAATAGGTCCTTCACCAGTCTTGTTCCCCTTCATTTGCACTCTTACCTCATCAATCTTAATGTAAAGGTACTTTAAGGTGCGTGGAGGAGCATCGGTCAGCATAAGAACTAGCGTGCCCATCTTTTCAGTAGTAGGTGGAGGAGTGGTTACTTCTGGAGGATTCTCATCTGGAATACTCGTAATCTCTTTTGGCGGAGAGATAATCCCAGAAATGTAAGGTAAAAGGATAGTGCCTGCTATTATAAGCCCTGCTACTAAAACTCCAGCTATAGTCGGTATGACCAAATGCTTCCTTTCAATAGCCATCTATATCACCACTATACCTTATATTACTGCCATAGTTAATCCAATGCTTTTGTACAGATTGTTCAACTTCTTGTACAATTAAGGCTTCTCTAACCAAGTTCTTATTGTTTCGTACCACATTATAGCAGTGCTCAAGCATCCAAAGATAAGAGCAAATATACTGTAAAAGTTAACCTCTCTAAACTGTGTCAAATAAAAAACTAAAAGAGTAGTAAGCATAGAAGCATAAAATGTGTATCTTGGTAGCATAAAAGACCCAATTTTTGTGAACTGTTTTAGAACTCCAACTTTAACTTCTCTTATAAGGCGATAATCACTATTTTCTTTTTTCACTAGACCCAATTCTTCCAATTTACTCAAATGATACGAAGCTAATGCTGGGCTTGAGAATTTAAGTGATCTCTGAACCTCTCTAACACCGATTATTCCATCTTTAGATTTTAACAAAGCCCAATAAACTCGAAGAGTATTGCCCTTTAGCTTGCTGGCAATTTCCTCGTCACTTAATTCGTCCAAGCTTCCACCTTAAAATTTTGGGGTATAAATGGCAAATACTTTCCCATTAATTTATTTTACTTATGGATCGATGATATTACTTTATCTTAAAAGGAGATCATGAGCTTTAGGTTACTTTAAGTTCTATAGCTTCAAGCATTAGTCCTAGTTCTCTGATTTTCGATTCTGTTGGTTTGCCCTCCTTATCCCATCCTCTAAGCGTGTAATATTCATTTAACATCTCCTCCAACCTAACGATGCGCCCCTTAGATGGACCTGAAGGCGAAGGAGTTACAAGGAGCCTTTTGGGAAGAGCATCATCCTTAGCGCTGAACCCTTCCCTAACATTAAATAACCTCTCAAGGTTATAGATTCTCTCTCCTATCGTCAAAAAGTCTACTAAATCTATCTCCCATCCAGTTACGGCTGACAAAAATTCTGCATATAATTCAGTACCTAAAGCGAACTGAGAGAAGCGGCATAAAACTAACGTATCAACTGCTGCACTTGTATCTTGAAGGTCCTTCGTCCATACAGCTTTATCTTTAGTAGAATATCTATCAAGGAGCCTCCTTGGTTTTCCAAAGACCTCAAGCCCAATCATGTACGCTCTTAAATGGCAAGCACCGCGATTAGATGTAGCATACGCAAGTCCCATCCCCTGAGCACCACGAGGATCATAGGCAGGCATCTCAAGACCTTTTGACTGCATTGCAACCTCAGGGCATCCATATTTTTCAGCAAGCCTTTTAGAGCCTAGACCTAGGTCTTGACCAAATCCTTTTGCATAAGCTGTATCTTTAACAAGAGAGAGCATAGCGTTGTAATCGCCCCATTTCAATTCATAACCGATATCCTCTACTTTGATTAGACCTTTCTCAAAAAGCTCCATGGCACAACCTATCGTGCTTCCCATAGAAATACCATCTAAACCAAACTCGTTACAAAGATGGTGAAGCGCTATTATCGACTCAAGGTTGGTATTATTACATTGAGCTCCCATAGACCAGACTACTTCATACTCAGGACCTTCAACCAATCCGGTATAGGTTTCGGTCTTTATTTTTGTAACCCTCCCACAACCTATAGGACAACCAAAACAACTCTTTCTTCCAGCTAAAAATTCTTCATGAATCCTCTCGCCAGAAATAGCTTCAGCCTTTTTCCATGGCCAATAATTTGCTTGAAAGTTTTTGATTGGAAAGATGCCATGAGTATTTATTGCATGCACTAATATGGATGTTCCATATTTAGGTAATCCTTCAGCAGTTATAGGGTTCTCCTTTATCAAGTCTAAAGCCATCCTTACCGCTACTTTTAATCTACCTTCATCTGCAACCTTAGGGCGATACCTTCCCTTTACGACTATGGCTTTTAATTTCTTCGAGCCTAAGACTGCTCCCCCACCCCCTCTTCCAGCAGCCCTTGACCTCTCATTTATTATTGCGCTGATAAGGGCTTTGTTCTCCCCAGCTGGCCCTATACAAGCAATGCTTACATCTTTACCATGCCTCGCTTCTAGTACATCAGTAGTCTGAGAGACTGTTAAACCCCAAAGGTCTTTAGCGTCTAGCAGTTTTGCTTCCTTATTCTCAAGATAAAGATATACAGGAGATGAAGCGGTCCCCTCAAAGATGATAGCGTCAGTACCAGCAAATTTCATGAAAGCACCGAATCTTCCTCCAGAGCAAGAATCAAAGATACCACATGTGAGAGGTGATTTAAAAACTACTGAGTGTCTGCCTGATGTGGGTACAATAGTTCCAGTCACAGGTCCTGAAGCAAAAATTATTTTGTTCTTAGATGAAAGAGGGTCTACTCCTGGCTTTAGCTCATCAAAAAGTATCTTCACTCCTAGTCCTCTTCCACCGATAAATTTCCTTAAAGTGTTTTCATCAGGTAGCTTTTCATATTTTATTTCTTCAGCGCTCAAATTTACTCTTAATATGGTTCCTACATATCCCATTTCCATATCATATCACTATCATGGCTTTGCAATAATCACATATAGCTGGAGTCATATCAGCTACTTCGCACTTTCTACACATAGCTACAGGTGCTATAGCCTTATCTGGCATAAGTGCTGCTATATTTATCATGAAAGTAATGCTTGGTGGCTCGGGAGCAAGTAAGCAAGGGATATCTACAAATCTGAAAAGTGCAGAAAATCTTGGTGTTATTGAAGTGAGTGGATAACCATACCATTGCGGCTCATTAAGAATTGTGAACGATTTAAGAGGATAAAGGTCTATATCGATATCAGCAACCTTCTTCGCTTCCAATGCTCTCTTACCTCGGTTTAAAATCTCAATAAAATCATAGTTATGTAGTTCGCCGACCATGTTTCTTTGATAAGGATACATACAAACATAATTTCTAAACCTTTTCATTAAAAAGTCTGTGACCATTTCAAGGGTAAAAGCATCCCATCTTACAAGTTCATATACTGCTGCATCACAAGACGCTAAGGCTACTTTAGAAGCTGTGAATATGTCTTTAATCTTTCCTTCGCCCAGACCCTTTAGGAGAGTCCTTTTCATTACTGCTGTAACAGCTTCTAGAATTGCCATCGCCATTTCATCACGGCATATATTATAATATGCTGGACCTATATGATGCCCAATATCCCCTACATGAGTTGGTAGGACTAAAATGTTTGCAATATGAACCCCTGCATCGTATGCCCGCTTAACTGAATCGAACATCCCCTTCTTGTATAGCTTAAAATACTCTGCTGCGTCATATGAACCTTGGCCAAAATCTTTCATAAACTTCAATTGCGTTTTTACTGGCTCAAGCCAAATTCGCTTAAGATACTGTTTTTCGATATGAATCGCCTTTGTAACATCCCTAGTCTTTTTCAGAATTCTAGTAAATCTATCGCCAAAAGAGTAGGTTGTATTTAGCCCCCAAGTCTTTGATGCAAGAATCGCTTTCTTGTATTTCTTAGGTATATTGGTTCTTTCAAGTATCTGAAAAAGTATATTTGAGACTGAGCCTGGTATTGCAAGAAAATCATGAGTAGCGGTTAACCCATAAAAACCTGTATGAACCCTCATGCTTTCTATTCCTATGATGTCATCTGACTCGTCGATAGTCCTCACAAATTCTTCCAAAACTGCCCTAAAGTCCTTGTCTAACTCAAAAAGAATCTCCATAACAACAGGCGTCTGTTGCCATTCAAGGAAAGTGATATCCTTTGGTGCTATGGTTCTTGCCAAAGATTTCAATATCTTATAGTGTGTTATAACAGAGTTCTTATAGAGGCTAAGGCTTTCCTCAGATTGGCCTGGGCTTTTCTCCATTTTGCTTATTAGATTCACATAATCTTCACATTGTTGCAGTTCGAAGGGTTGAAAACGGTATTTCTTGATCAGTTTTACAACCATTTCCTGAGTCTTTATCGCCTCTTGAACGCTCTTCTCGACTACGTCTGTTGCTACTTGCATAGTCCTTCTCATGATCTTTCTATTAATAAATCTATTACAATTATCAACCGAGTTATACCATATCTTAATTAGCTCATTTAATGTTGCTATAGCTGAAGTGTCCAAGCTAAATTTATTGTAAAGGATTAGTGACTTCCATTCCTAAGAGACAAGAAGCGGCAAGACCGAATACCTATTCTCTATCAGCAGTTCAGTACTGGGTATCTTGTAGAGATTGATATTGGTATTACAGTAAAAGATACCTTAATCATGATTCAAAAAATGGCAACCTGCAACTAAGAGCCTTGCAAATGTACAAGCATGATAACATAATGGGTAGTTTCGGTTGTGGTAACATAGAAGCCTATGCGCTTGGGTCGGTTAAGATTGTCAAAAGAGAGGTAAAGAGAAACCATTAAAAGGTAAAAGTATCTTTATGTTAACGCAATATGAGATACTATTCAATATGCCTGTTAAGAACATGGAGGTTATCATAAGGATACTGTCAAGAATTATGAGTAAGCTCCTTTTACTCTTCTACTATGAGGTGCT
>JBNAWJ010000066.1:0-8716 GCA_049699795.1 Nitrososphaerales archaeon
TCCATAAAACAAAAGATTAATGAAGCGAAAGATTAAAATTAAGCCACAAAGCTTAAAGATGAAATTCTAGCAGAAGAAGATCAAAATAAGAAAGAAGAACTTCGCAGAAAAAGTGTGACAGCAGAATACTTTATTGGTAGTGTTCATGCAGTTGCTGAAACAGGAGAAATATTAGTAGCAAGCGCCACTGGTAGCCAGATTCCTGCATACGCATAATCATCGAAGAATGTCATCTGGGTTATAGGAACTCAAAAGATCGTGCCTACATTGGAAGAGGGATTCAAAAGAGTTCGAAATTATTCACTCCCATTAGAGGATAAAAGAATGAAAAGCATAGGATATTCTGGGAGTACTATAGGAAAAATTTTGCTCTTCGAGAAAGAAATATTACCAAATCGTAACATGAAGCTCATTTTTGTAAATGAGAAGCTTGGATTTTAGTATTGAAAAGATAAAAGCTACTTAAGCCAATTATTATATGATTCTGGGATGCTTTCTGATAAGGATATCACGAAAAACGCTACACTCAAAGCACTGAAGATGATGAAAGATTCTGGATTTGAAATTTCTGATAATTTAGAAGTAGCCATAGACCCAAATTTACCATTCATGGGATACTCAACTAGAAGAAGCAAGGGCCATTTCATAGTGGTTTCTGGCATGGCGCTCAGGTCTGGGTTGGTTGAAGGGCTGTTGATACATGAAATGTCACATATCTACAGAACTGATACAAATCATCCATCTCACGATCATGGGTTGATAGAAAGCGTCGTGCAGGATGTAATAAATAAAAATTGGATAATTGAAGACTGTCAATTAAATGTAATTCATCAAGCAGTTAACCATATACAAGATTTGTATGCTGATGATATAGCGTTCAAAGTTTTCAACAAAAGCGGTTTATTATCTGCTGAACAAATTATTGATTTCTTCTTCAGTTGGATAAAAGACGAATCAATTAGCCCTAAAGATATGGAAGAGAGGTGGATGAACGTAGGCATAATGTTGAACAACCGCTTCGCAATAAGTAACATGACGAGACATAAAATATAAAAGATATTAAAAAGGCGCAAGATGCTGTTGAAAAATTCCTAGTTCAAACCGATGATTCCATGAGAAAAGAATTCATATACTTTAAGAATTTCATGACAAACTTAGGAGAATACGTGACAAAAAAATTCGAGAGAGATTTGGCTAATTATTTAACAAAGATAATAGGTCTCGTTCGATAAAGATCAATCTTTTGCGCTAAACCTTAAATGAACCCTCATGTTAACATCAGTGAGGCGTATTATAGATACGCTAAACGGGCTCGTAGCGCAGCATGGATATAAAGACCGGAAAGCGCGGCAGACTCTCGGCTGAGCCTCCTAAGCTGTAGGTCCGGGGTTCAAATCCCCGCGAGCCCGCCATTTTGTTAGTAAACAAGCCATTAAATTTTAAAAAATTAGCAATATCATTGCAATGAGCGGAAAAAATTTTTAAACCCATATTACCATTACAGTAGTATGACCAATAGTCAATTCATGAGATTCTTCTACTTTGCTTCATTCAACGCTATAGTGACTGCCATATGGACTGCTCTCATAATAATTCCACCTGAGATTCTTAACCTGAGATTGCCACAGATAATCGCCGGAGGTTCAGTTGGAACATGGTTCTTTGTGGGCTACATTACTTTTATGATAGTTGGATGTGCAGGGATACTAGGTTGTGGGACAGTTCATTACATGATTTCAGCTGTCAAGAACAAAACACCTAATAGTAAAGCAACTTGGCTGGGCTTGATCCTATGGGAAATAGGACTTTTGGGTTCAACATGGCTTCTCGGCTGGTCAGGATTCGTTGGAGGTACGGGTCTTCTGAACGGAGTTCCAATACCCCAAATCCACGAGAGTATAGTTGTGTACGTTCAGCCGATTGGAATCCTGATTGGAATTGCCATACTTGGATTCCTTATATCCATAATCAACGTATATGTAGCCTTGGCAAGAAGAGCAAAATAGACTAAATCCTGAAAAAATCAGGAATATTCGGAATATGTTGAAGAGTGGTTAGTAATATATGTAAATAGAGAAGCCGTTGCCTATATGGGCAAGGGTAAAGTCTGTCCGCCACTCATAACGAGCCAGATTTATTTGTAAAAAATTGAGAGATAGTCAAAAAGTAATAGATGACTTTATCTCTTCAAAACTTTCAAGGAACGTCTTAGACCCATTACAGTCTTATAAACGAGATTTAAGGGTATAGATAAACGACAAAGAATCACTTCTCTTACTATCTTCCCTTCGAATATTTCGAGAATTCTCTCAGCAAGCTTATCGCTACGCAAAGCAATATCCACTATCTTTCTTATCTTTACACCTGTATCAAGCTCCTTTCCAACTTCGCTCTTCCATTCTTTTTCATAAAAAGATAGATCGTTCTCTCCTCTTAATTTTTGAGCAATGGCTTCCCCACCTATATCCCCACAGATAACTGCTGGCGGAATCCCTCCCCCATTTGTTGCCATGACTTGACCGGCAGCATCGCCTACAACTATGGCATTTTCACTATACGTCTTTTCAATGGGTCCTCCAACTGGAACCAGTCCTCCAGTCCTTGATAATATCACTTTTTTCTGAAACTTCTTTGAGGCTATAGGATGCTTGTTAATGAACTTATCAAGATAATCCTTTAAAGATACTCCTCTTTCAGAAAAAGATGTTCTTATACCAAGCCCGACATTTGCCATGCCTTCTCCTTTAGGGATTATCCAGGCATAGCCTCCTGGTGCGTATTCTTTTCCAAAGTAGACCTCAGTCAAATCAGCATCGATATCAACTCCTCCCATAAAATACTCCATAGTTACTATCAAATCTTTAGGATCGCTTGAACCTAATCCAAGATTTTTTGCCATGTTTGATGATGGACCATCTGCTGCAACCAATACGTTTGTTTTAAGTCTAAGAATCTTTCCCTCTTTTTTTGCTAAGACTTCCCTGCCGTCACTCTCTACTTTAATAGCATTGCAACAAGTCCATAATTCTGCCCCAGCCTTAGTGGCATTCATCACAAGCCATTTATCGAATCTGCTTCTATCGAGTATGTTTTGGCCAAAATTAAACTCATGAATTTTCTTTGACGGACCGATAACAGCTACTCTTGAACAAGTATTTGATATAACCCATTTAGGCAGGTTAAAGAGCTTTTCAGCCCTCTTTGCCCTTGGTAGGATATTTGGAAATTCTTCTACAGTTGGGACGAGCTCTCCACATTGTATAGGGTATCCTATATCCCTTTTCCTATCTATGATAAGCACATTAACGCCTTGCTCAGCAGCTTTTCTTGCAACAGAAGAACCTGCAGGACCTGCACCAACGACTATAGCATCGTAATGCTTTTCGCTCAACTATATTATCACTTTTGAGGCTATAAGAGGAAACCGCTGATCAGATAGGCGATTGTCAGTGTTACACCTGTCAACAAAGTGCAAATTATAGTTGATGCCATGCCTGGAATCAAAGCCACAGGCGAGTCGTAGTTTTTATCCAAGATTCTATAAGCTTTAATGGCAAGTGGTAGCGTTGCTAAGCCTATGAGGGTAGTGAACGGGGTAACTTGACTAATTACACCCAGTATAATCAAGGCATAGGCACTAATCATTAAGACTTTGAATCCTTTGGTTGCTTTATCTTTTCCCATTCTTACAATCAGATGGTATCTCCCCTTAGACTTGTCTGCATCATAATCTGGAAACTCGTTTATGTAAAGAACTCCCGCTGTCAATATTCCCAATACCGTTCCTACAAGAATAGGTTCTAGACTGATGGTTCTTGCCTGAACATAGTATACACCCATAGAAAGGAGAGGCCCGAAGTTTAAACCTACAAAGAGCTCGCCTAAGCCCCAACTTGCGAACTTCGTTGAATAGAAGTAGATGGATATGGCTGAGACTAGCAGTAGGGTCGCGATTACCCAGCCATAGGAAGTAAATTCGAATCTTATAAATGAGAAGTAAATACCTATGACTGCTCCTATAGCCAAGAGCCCAGATGCCAACTTTAAGGCACTCTCAGGTTTGAGCTCCTTATTTGGAAGTACTTTGCTACCTCCGCTAAAGGGCGTAGGAATAGT
This sequence comes from Nitrososphaerales archaeon, assembly GCA_049699795.1. Taxonomy (GTDB): domain Archaea; phylum Thermoproteota; class Nitrososphaeria; order Nitrososphaerales; family JACAEJ01; genus JAVZMU01. The sequence goes on from JBNAWJ010000066.1 coordinate 4,117, forward strand.
TATGACATCTATTCCACTCTTATAATCAAAATAATTGTTAAAGGTATTTGCACTGGCGTGAAGGCATAGCACACCTATAAAAGTCAAAACTGCATCGAGAGGATTAAGGTAGCCTCTATCCCAAGCCATTGCTAAAGTTACTGGGGTGAATATGATTGCTAAAGACAGGAAGGGAGCTCTTATCATCTTCATCCAGACATTAAACTTTAACAAACTTTATCAAAAAACTATTCTAGATGCCATTTATTAGCCTTTTTCCTATAGTCATGCTTCTATCTTATGATCAGTTTCAAGTCATAAGTTTTAGGAATAATCTTTCCAGAATCTCTCAGCCTTATGCATCCATTCTAAAAAGGTTTTAGGAGAATCAGGATAATCTTTGTATATTGAAAGGACAGATTTTATAATAGATGTCTCCTTTTGTATAGATTTAAGTTGCTTAAAGCCTTTCAAAAAAGCCTTAAGAGTCAAAAGTAAGCCTATGTTAAAATCTTCAAAGTCACCGAATTTGTATGTACCACCTTCATACACAGAAAGCAAGGGTTTAACCTCTTCGTAATTAAGTCTCTCAAAGAAAGAACCAAAAGCAGCAAACATGGCATGCCTTATGCCAAGCTTCTTCATGAAGTCTACGTTATAGCTCCATAAATGGTCTTGATCGAAGTCTTTCGACTTTGTTATAGTTTCAGCAGCGATATAGGCAGATATGATGGATGGGCGAATACCCTCGCCTATGAAGGGATTTACTTGTTTAGCCGCATCTCCAATTGCTATGAAGCCTGATGCTGTAGAGCAACTCAAAGGAGGACTTATTGGTAACATGCCAAAACCACTAGCTAATATTTCTGATTCATTAAAAATTGGATTAGGGAGTATATGTTTGTAGAGTCCCTCTTTAAGGTCATAATCTATTGTGGTCATTCTGGCACCAAGTCCTACATTAACTAAATCATCCCGTTTTGGAAAGATCCAATAGTACCCTTTAGGTACCACTTTTCTATCATAAAATACATCGCAATACTCTGTGTTAACTTTTGATTCTTTTAATTTCCTAATCTCTCTGTAGCATAATGCTAAATTGTTTCTCCTAATCGGCTTAGAAACCCACCAATCCTTGGGTAGATTTCTTCTTATTGTACAGTTAATACCACTAGCATCTATTGTGACTTTTGCAAAAAGCTCGACCTGAGAATTGTCGATTCTAGCTTTAATACCTACAATTTTATCACCTTCCAATATTGGAGCGAAGGCTCTGCACTTATCTACAAATATGGAACCATTATCTATAGCCTTATGAAGAAAGTATTGCCCAAACCTTAGTCTGTCCAAAAGAAAGACCCTTGTCTTTAGCGTGATAGGTGCCATACCAGAAGCATGAAAACGTAGGGCTGAGGCTACATTCATTATAGCATCACTAGGAGGTTCAAAGCCTAATAGATCAAGCCCTCTACCGATCAAAGCATCGCCACAAACCTTATTCCCGACATCTTCGGTTCTTTTTACATCGATAAGACAGACTTTAAAGCCTTTTTTTGCCAAAAGATAAGAAACAATACAGCCCGATATACCTGCTCCTACCACAACTATGTCGTACAATCTTTTGCACCCTATTTGAAGGATTTAGTGGATGTTTTTTAATTTACGTTTAATGTATAAGCCTAGACAATGCCCATAAATTGCTATCTATGAGCAACACCACGCTTTTTATCCAGAATCTTTACTGTTACAGTCTTTTCAGCTATTGGCTTTGGAGTTTGGCTGAATCTATCAGGCGTGTGTATTAAACCCTTTCTTGTGTACTCACTAAATTCGACTTCATAACTCATAGAAAGAGCTATCGCGGGGCATATCTCTACGCACAAGTTGCACAAGCAACAACGCCCAGCATCATACTGAGGAACTAGTTTCTTCTCAAACTTGACCATTTCTAATGCCTTGTTAGGGCATATGTTTACACATGATCTGCAACTTATGCATCTATCTATGTTGAGTGCGACCCTGCCCCTATACCTCTCTGTTGGCTTCAACCTTACAAATGGATGCTTAACCGTAAAAGTTCTCTTAAAAGCATGGTAAAAGCCTATGAAGAAAGGTCTTATTACATCTACGACCAATTATTAACCCCCTCCTATTAATGGAAGCCACCACTGTGCTGTAAAAAGCGTAACGATTATCTGTATGATTGCTAATGGAATCAAGATCGTCCAACCAGCATCGAGTAGTTGATCTATTCTTAGACGTGGATAAATTCCTCTTCCCATTATTATGATCACTGTCAATACTGCCATCTTAAGAAGGAACCAGAATACTCCTGATAGAATTGGAGATATATCATTTAAAATTGGTATAGCAGGTCCGCTCCATCCACCCAAAAAGAGTACAGTAATAAGGGATGTAACAGCGCAAAGGTCAAAGTACTCTGAGACCATTACAAGGGCAAACTGAGCACCAGTGTACTCTGTTGGCCAACCGAATACTACCTCTTGTTCAGCAAGAGGTATATCGAATGGTCTTCTTGAGAGTTCAGCCATCATAGCTATTAGAATAACTATGAATCCTATGGGTTGAAGAATTATAAACCAAATTGATGACTGAGCCTCGACGATTTTAGCCAAGTCAAAAGTTCCACTCATTATCACTATGCTAGCCAAAGAGAGCATGATAGGTACCTCGTAAGCCAAGAGTTGTAAAGCAGCTCTCAATGCACCTATAGTGCAGTACTTGCTATTAGATGCCCATCCTGCCCCAACCATTATGAACGGTCTAGCAGTGAAAATAGCCAGAATTACCAATAGACTCAACGGCGTGTAGTATATCATCCAATAGCCACCATCTGGCTTTGGAGCGTATGGTATGAAAGCTACACTCATAGAAGCAACTAAATAGGCTATTATTGGAGCAATGTTATAAAGGAATTTATAGGCATTATCTGGGACTATGATCTCCTTCTGAATTAGTTTGAGGAAATCGGCAATTGGTTGGAATAAGCCAGTTCTGTTAAGAGGTCCTACATGAAGAGGTCCTATTCTGAGCATTATTCGTGCAAGGAATTTACGTTCGAACCAGATCACTATCATCGCGAATAACAATGGAAAGGCTAAGCCAGGAAAGATCAAGACTTTCAATATTAATTCAATAAGCTCAGAAAAGCTCAATATTGGTATCATTGTTATCACCTGTCTACATCCATAGGTATTAAGTCAAGGCTTATGTATATTATAGGTATGTCACCGAGTGGCACGTTTCTGCATAAGTGGGGAAGTGCTATTAGGTTTCTGAAAGATGGAGGACTTATCTTGAGCCTATACGGCTTCATAGTCCCATCCGCTACAATATAATAGCCAAACTCGCCTCGAGCTGCTTCAACTCTAGTGTACGCTTCGCCTTTAGGTACTATTGGTGGTGCCCACTTCTTTATAGGTCCTTTCGGTATATCTTTTATCGCTTGTCTCAAAATATTTATGCTCTGCTCTACCTCTTTAAATCTTACCTCTAATCTATCATAAGAGTCGCCTTTCTTCCCTGTTGGTATGGAAAAGTCAAATCTATCATAAACCTCGTAAGGTTCATCCTTTCTGACATCAGCCTTAACTCCAGAAGCTCGAAGGTTAGGTCCTACTATTCCTAGCTTTATGGCATCAGACGGCTTTAATACACCTACATTTTTTGTTCTAATCTGGAATGTATGGTTCCATAAGAGCATTTTATAATAATCTTCAGTTCTTTTCTCTAAATAATCAAGTCTCTTTAGGGCCTCCTCTTTAAATCCCTCTGGCATATCAAAGCGTACTCCTCCTATAGTTTGGTATGTGTAGGTAATTCTTTGCCCCGTTAACTTCTCAAGTAAATCTAATATTAACTCCCTATCGTTAATGGGCCACATTAACATGGTTTCAAGCCCAGTTGCAACCGAAAATAAACATGCGGCATATAGATGGCTTGCAATTCTATTTAATTCTGCGGCTATGACTCTAAGATACTTCGCTCTCTCAGGTACCTCTAAACCCATCAACTCTTCTATAGCCTCTAGATATCCAAGCATCGTTCCTGCACTATCACAATAGCTATTAACTCTCTCAATAACTGGTAAATTTTGGAGGTATGTTCTTTTCTCAGCTAGTTTCTCTATTCCCCTATGGGTATAACCCACATCTGGTTCAAGTTTTAGAACTAAATCACCGTCTACATCCAGAATAAACCTAAAGTGCCCTGTTATAGGGTGCTGAGGCCCCATACTTAACTTCATTACAGACATCCCATTAACCACCTAACCTCTTTATCTTCTCCTCTAACTTCTCTTGAGGAGTTTCTGGAAGGAGAAAGTCTTTGCGAAGTGGTGGTGGGCCATCCCAGTCTTCAGGAAGGAGAAGCAAGGACAAGTTTGGATGTCCTTCAAACTTTATCCCGAACATCTCCCATGTTTCTCTCTCATGATAAAGCGCTCCTTCCCACACGCCAATGAGAGATTTAAGGGTAGGATTATCCCTTGGAATTTTTGTTCTTAAGCCAATTAGGACCTTCTTATCTATCGACCAAACATTGTAAATAACTTCAAATTCATTCATATCAATATAATCAACACCAGAAACTGAAGCAATAT
>JBNAWJ010000067.1:0-8651 GCA_049699795.1 Nitrososphaerales archaeon
AGGGCGCTAGCCAAAAAAGTTGTACAAGATGGAGAACGTTATCTTGACAACCCCACGATCATGAAAGGAAATGTATATTAATAAAATGCAAGGAAGAATTAACGCCCCTTGACAAGACCGCTCTTACTCAGCGTAGAAAAAGTAACGAAGAGTTTCGGAGGTTTGATAGCAGTGAAGAATGTAGATTTCCAAGTAGAGCAAAAAGAGATAGTAGGGCTTGTTGGACCTAACGGGGCAGGCAAGTCCACATTGCTGAAGATCATAAATCGATTCTATAAGCAAGACACAGGGACCATAAAGTTCGAAGGGAAAGACATTTCGAAGCTTAACTCACATCAGGTTTGTAGGATGGGAATCTCTGGGACTGCTCAGATAGCTCAAGCATTTCCTGATATGACAGCCATAGAAAACGTTTCCATAGGAGTGCTTTTTGGAAAGCCAGGGAGAACGAGTGTAAACGAAGCCAAGAAAAAGGCTGTTGAAGTTTTAAGGTTCGTTGAATTTTCTGAGAACAAGATGGAAACATTGGCAAAAAATCTGAACATAGCAGAGTTAAGAAGGGTTCAATTAGCCAAAGCCCTTGCCACTGATCCAAAGTTGCTCCTCCTTGATGAGGTTACAACAGGCTTGGGGCACATAGAGGGGGAAAGAGCAATAGAGATCATCAGAAAGATTAGACTGAGAGGAACTACGATTCTAATGGTCGAGCATATAATGAAGATAATCATGGGCCTTTGTGATAAAGTCATAGTTTTGGATCATGGTGAAAAGATAGCTGAGGGAACTCCAAAGGAAGTTGCCAATAATGAGGCAGTGATAAGGTCCTACTTAGGAGAGAGTTCAGATTGCTCGAAGTAGATGGCGTAAGTGCTTCTTATGGTAACGTTCAGATTCTTTGGAATGTCTCTCTTAACGTAAAAGAAGGAGAGATAGTCACGATTCTTGGTCCTAATGGGGCTGGAAAGACGACTTTGGTGAGGACCATTCTTGGATTGCTTCGCCCTAATTCTGGTAGCATAAAATTTTTTGATAGAAGGATAGATAAACTCCCTACCTATAAAATCGTTGACATAGGTATTGTCCTCGTTCCGGAAGGAAGAGAAATCTTCCCAAAGATGACTGTCCATGAAAATCTATTACTAGGTGCTTATGGTAAAGAAGCTGAAAAGAATAAAGATCAATCTTTGGAAACTATCTTTCAGATCTTCCCAGTCTTGAAGGAAAGGCGCAAGCAGTTGGCCCAAACCCTTAGTGGAGGTGAGCAACAAATGTTGGCAATAGCAAGGGGTTTGATGTCAAAGCCTAAGCTCTTAATCATGGATGAACCTTCTCTGGGACTGGCCCCAATGCTCGTACAAAAGATCTTTAATTCTATGCGTGAAATAAACGAGAAGGGTGTAACAATTCTATTGGTTGAGCAGAATGTGCACAGAGCCTTGGAGATAGCAGATAGAGGATACTTATTAGAAGCAGGTAAGATGGTCCTTTCTGGAGATTGGAACGAGCTTCTAGCCCATGAACATGTGAAAAAAGCATATCTCGGACTCTAAATCCATGAACTGTTGAAGAAAATGCATTATTTCTTGCAAAATTTTTAAGAAGAAAACTTTAAGAAGGTTTTCAAATAAACCCTTGAGAACAGAGGAGATAAATTGAAGAAAAGAACTCAGTTGATACTTGCCATTGCTATAATAGCGATCATAGCTGTATCAATAGTTGCCTATTATTATCTGATCGTACCTCCTGAAAGAACCATAAAGATAGGGTTGGTTGCATCTCTTACAGGATCTGCAGCCGATGTAGGCACTGATATGGAGAGAGCCGCAATCCTGGCTGTCGAGGAGATAAACGCAGCTGGAGGTGTTTACGTGAGCGAATACAATTCGAAACTGAAAATAGAACTCATTGTGGGGGATGATAAGACAAGTCCGACAGACGGTGTAACAATTGTTACAAAGCTGATAACTGAAGATAATGTTGATGTCCTTGTCGGAGGTTTCTCGAGTGCTGTAACCCTTGCTTCTCAGGTACCAGCCATAGATCATAACGTCCCATTTGTCATAACAGGTGCCTCATCTTCTCTTGTCACAAGAAGGACTGATAAGAATACAAGCTACATGTTCCACTATTGTACTATTACCGACGATTATTCTGAGACTATAGTAAGATTCCTTAACCATACAGTAAAACCAATAGTTGCTCCTAATAGAAACCTCAGTCTTGCTATTTTGTACCAAAATACTGCCTATGGTCAAGGATGCTATCAATCAACTATATACTTCATAAATGCCTTAGGGCTGAACATTACTATTGTTGATGCCGAGACCTTTGGAATGGCTGACACAGATTTTCATACCCAATTACTAAAGATCAAAGATGCAAAGCCAGACGCAGTCTACCATGCAGGGTTTACCAAAGACACTTCTGATGCTATAAAGCAAGGTCTAACCGATGTTGGTCTAAAGACCATATACATTGCAGTTGAATGCTGTGAGGAACCTCAATTCTACACGTTTCTTGGAAGTTTTGGAGATCATCAAATCTTAGAATCAAAGTTTGGTCCACAAGCTGAATCCTACCTAGAAGCTGTTGACGAATACAAAGCTAAATATATCGAGAGATGGGGGGTAATTCCTGGCATGATGGGTGCTGATACTTACGATGCAATATACTTAATTGCTCAAGCAATAGAGAATGCAGGAACACTTGATAAAGCAAAGATAAGAGACGAGATAGAAAGTATTGAGATGCCCCAGATGCTGATCATGATGAAGGATGGAATCATAAGGTTTGATGAAAACCACGAAATCGATCCTCTATGCTTTATAGAACAGATGATATGGGATGGTACTACACTCAAGCCATATATAGTCTATCCAGATGAGTTAAAGCAAAGAGATTTCGAGCTACCGCCTGACTACGAGCCTGGCGGACCCTAATACTCTGTGAATAAAGAACTGAGGGAATTAGTCTGAAATGGAAGCTCAAGCCTATCGGTGAGAAGGTTGCCATTAGCTATTAGCCTTCCTACTCTGATTCAGATACTTATTTGGGGATTGATCGTAGGATGCATATACGTGCTGCTAGCTTCTGGACTTAATCTTATCTTCGGCGTCATGAAAGTGGTAAACTTCGCCCATGGCGAGTTCATGATAATGGGCGGATATGTAAGTTATTGGGTTTCAATTCTTGCAGGCCTTAACCCCTACCTCTCTATTTTTGTCTCAATGATTGTTGTAGGAGCAGTAGGAATAATGACTGAAAGAATATGTTTCCACCAAGTTTTGGGTACATCGAAGCTTAACGAATTAATTCTTAGCCTAGGTCTAATTTATGTGCTACAGAATGCTATGTCTGTTTTATGGACTGATTATCCAGTACTAATTGATAGCCCATTCAAGAATATTATAGTTTCCTTTGGAATAGTAAGCATGGGTCTCGATTGGTTGATCGTAATTGGAATTACTGTATTGGTCATGACTGGCTTTTACATACTTATAAGAAGAACCAAGATTGGTAGAGCTATGAGAGCTACAAGTCAAAACAGAGTAGCAGCCATGCTAATGGGGATAAACGTTGAGCGCATAAACATGTTTAGTTTCGGCTTGGGTACGGCTCTAGCTGCAACTTCAGGAACTCTTTTAGCGATTACTACTTCCATAACTCCTTACGCTGGCGAGATACCTGCTCTGAAAGCCTTCACCATAATCATTTTGGGCGGGCTTGGAAGTCCCTTAGGAGCAGTTGTTGGAGGCTTGGCATATGGTTTAGTTGAAAGTTGCGCAGTAACCATACTAGGAGGGACTTGGAGAGACGCTGTTGGATTTGCCATCCTTATTTTAGTATTAATAGTTAGACCCACAGGCTTGTTTGGAGAGAAAGAAAAATGAAGATACTTACAGATCTCCGCACCAATGTTAGAAAACCGAGATTCTACTTTCTTATTCTGGTGTCGATAGTACTCCTCTTCATCCCCTTCTTCCAAACTTCACTTTATGTTATACACGTTCTCATCTTGATGTTCTTTTTTATTAGTTATTCGTCAAGTATCCTTTGGTCATGCAGCCTTTCTCGGCATAGGTGCATACGCTACTACCTTATTTACGATTCAAACTTCTTTACCCTTTTTAGGGATCTTAATGGGCGCATTGGTATCAGCTCTTGTAGGATTCCTCATAGGCTTGACTTGTGTAAGGTTAAGAGAGTGGTTTCTCGCTCTAGTGACCTTTGGTTTTAGCATAATCATGATAGCCTTGACCATAGAGTTTGACTGGATTACAGGAGGAACTTTAGGGTTAGTCGTTCCTAAGCTCTTTCCAACCATCAGTCAATATCAATATTACTTCCATTACTATTATGTGATGCTTGCTCTTGCAATATTCTTGGTCTTCGTCTTTTACTTTATCATAAAATCTAAAATAGGTTTAGCCTTCGCTGCCATTCGTGAGAATGAGTTAGAAGCCAAAGCAACAGGGATCGATGTTGTCAAGTATAGGCTTCTAGCTTTTACCATAAGTGCTTTCTTCACAGGTTTGACAGGAGCTTTCTATGCTCATTTCATAGGTTATGTAAATCATCAAATCTATGATCCGAGCAACTCATTCTGGCCGATTATAATCACGGTCATAGGAGGGCTCGCAACAATAGAAGGGCCTGTAATAGGATCAGTCTTAAGATTCTTTATCTTGGAGTTTTTGAGAATAATAGAACCTTGGGTTCGAACAATTGGTCCAGGAATGATAACAATTTATCCAAAGGTGCAGATTCTTCTCTTTGGCGTCATTTTAGTTGCAGTTATAATCTTGATGCCTAAGGGCATTTCTCCTTGGCTTCGTAAATATTTAATGTCTAAAAGATGAGTAAGATTCTCCAGCCTTTAATCCTAATCCAAAAGCCTTCATGTTCAATTCAAAATACCTAGGAGAAACAAGTTGCTTTATGCTCTCCTTTAGAGTATTGATATTAATTGGAAGATACTCAGTAGAGGCCAATACTCCTAGCATAACTATATTCTGAACGATCGGACTACCAGCCTTCATGGCAAGTTCCATAGCATCGATCAGTATAGCGTTATCATAATAACGATTAATGATCTGAGTAATATCATCTAGTGATAAATCCTTCGCTACCCCCATCAAAACTGACACAGGTTTTACTGACCTTGTATTCATTATGATCAAAGTCTGAGGAGAGGCAAATTTTAGGTATCTAAGGGTCTCTATGGGCTCAAGACCTAGCATTACATCTGCCATTCCATCTGGCGTAGTTGGTGCATAGACTCTTTTACCAATTCTCACATCACAGACTACGCTTCCTCCCCTTTGAGCCATTCCATGAATCTCACTAACCCTAACGTCGTAGCCTTCTTTCAAGGCGCTATTGCCAAGAATCTCTGCGGTCAAGAGGACTCCCTGCCCTCCTACACCTGTTATCACTATATTATACGCTTTCATCTTGATTCATCCTCGAGATTTCTATAGCTTTGTAAGGGCAAACTTGTGCACAGACGCTACAGCCAGTGCATGTATCAGCATCAATCATTACCATATCATTCGACAGATATATTGCTGGACAGCCCAGCACCTTTACGCATGCAAGACAGTTATTGCACTTATCTTTAATTATCTTATATGGGATTACGCTTTCGCCTTTCATTCTCTTTTCTTGAACAGCCAGTAGACTGCACTTTTGTCTAGCTACAACTACAGATGGGCCCAGGTATTCTATAGCTCTTTTAAGGGCGTCACATGTTTGCTTAATGTCATAGGGGTCTACCACTTCAACAAGTTCCACACCACAGCCCTTTGCAACTTCTTCTATGACTACTCTTTTCCCTTGATCACCTATGCCAGTGAAACCTGTTCCAGGGTGTGGCTGAAAGCCTGTCATCGCTGTAGCATAATTATCTAGAACAATTAGGACAATCTTATGATTGTTATAAACGGCATTTATCAGACCTGGGATGGATGCATGAAAGAAAGTCGAATCGCCAACTATAGCTACTACTGGTCTTTCTTGGACTTTGCTCATGCCACAAGCAGTGCCAACACTGGCGCCCATACATATCAAAAGGTCACCAATTTTGAGAGGAGCTTGAACGCCTAGGGCATAGCAACCTATGTCTGTGCAATTTATTTGTGCGCCTTTAAAGGCCTTCTTCATGGCGTAGAAAGAGGCTCTATGGGGGCAACCAGGGCAAAGTATTGGAGGTCTAGGAGGCAAGCTCTTCTGAATTTCTTCAAAAGGAATCTCATTGACCAAGTTTCTGGGCAAAGGCTTTCCCAAGCTCTTTGCCAAAGCCTTAACAACTATGCTTGTCGATAGTTCACCATTCCTCGGTAAGAAACCATTGGATTTTCCATTTATTCTTATCAAGCCTAAAGCACTAGCAGAGGACCTAACAGCGTTCTCAATGTAGGGCTCAAGCTCCTCAACCACAAAAACCTCTTCAAACCCCTTTACGAAATCTTTGACAAGTTGCTCTGGAAAAGGATGAATTAATCCTATCTTTAGAACTGATGCTTCGATATTCAAAATATCTATAGCCTCCATAGTGTAGTTAAATGATGCACCAGAGGTTACGAAACCTATCTTCCCTCCCTCTCTTACGATCTTGTTAAGAGGCGATTTCTCGCTAAGCTCTTTGATGGATTTCATCTTCTCAATTAAGACAGCATGCCTTACCCTTGCAAAATCTGGCACCATAACAAAGCGCTTTACTTCAGGAACGAACCTACCATGATCTGATCTTTCGTGAATCACACCTAACTCCACTGGAGCCAATGTATGGCTCACTCTTGTAGTAGTACGAAACAGAACCGGCAATTCGAACTTCTCCGATAGATCGAAGGCATACACTATCCAATCCTTCGCTTCCTGAGAATTGGAAGGCTCAAGGCAGGGTAAGTTGGCCAAAAGAGCATAGTATCGATTATCCTGCTCGTTCTGAGAGCTCCAGCAACTAGGATCATCAGCTGAAACTATTACTAGCCCTCCTCTAACTCCTGTGTAAGCCAAAGTTATAAGAGCGTCAGAAGCAACATTAAGACCTACATGCTTCATGGATGATAAAGCTCTAACCCCACATAAAGAAGCGCCAGCAGCCACTTCGACAGCAACGATCTCATTCGTAGAATATTCCATATAAATTCCAAGGTCTTTTGCAACGTAAGATAGATTATCAGCGATTTCAGAAGAGGGGGTTCCTGGATAAGCTGTGACTACCTTTACACCTGCCTCTATGGCTCCTCGAGCAATAGCCTCATTACCTAAGAGCAAATGTCTCTCTCCAGATTTTTTAGACAATAATGTCTTTGGATTTACCAAATTTCTTCACCAAGTATAACGATCGATATTCGGTTAAAGTTTTCTAGATGAGCACCAAAAAAATTATAGCAATAGGAAAACATAGGGTTGACTTAAGAGAGAAGATTTGATTAAAACTGATTTAATATGGATGAATGGCAAGTTTGTAAGCTGGGATGAAGCAAAAATTCACATCCTTACTCATGGTCTTCATTATGGTACAGGGGTATTCGAAGGAATAAGATGTTATGAAACAAAGAACGGTCCGGCAGTCTTCAGGTTGAAGGATCATATCAAAAGGCTTTTTGATAGTGCAAAGATTTTCATGATAGAAATTCCTTTTACAATAAAAGAGATTTTTGAAGCAGTGAAAGAGACTGTAAGAGTAAATAAGTTGAAAGAATGTTACATAAGACCAATTGCATTTTATGGCTATAAAGAGATGGGTCTTAATCCACTTAACAATCCTGTCGATGTTGCAATAGCATGCTATCCTTGGGGAACGTATTTAGGTGAAGAAGGCTTAAAAAAAGGAGTTCGATGTAAAGTTTCTTCCTGGAGAAGAATAGATTCGTGTATGCTACCACCATTAGCTAAATTGACTGCAAATTACGCAAATTCAGTTCTTGCGAAGCTTGAAGCATTGAATTGTGGTTATGATGAGGCTATTCTACTCAATTCGAATGGTAGGGTTGCTGAGGGACCAGGAGAAAATATATTCATAGTAAAGGATGGAAAACTGATCACCCCACCTTTTAGCGCAGGAGCTCTCCCAGGGATAACGAGAGATTCTGTAATCACAATAGCTAAAGATCAAGGCATTTTAACAATTGAAATGGAGCTTTTAAGAGAGCAACTATTCTTAGCAGATGAAGTTTTCTTTACAGGTACTGCTGCGGAAATTACACCCATAAGGGAGATAGATGGTCGGGTTATAGGAAATGGATCAAGAGGACCTATAACTGAGAAGCTACAAAGTGAATTCTTCAAAACTGTTAGAGGGGAAAATAAAAAGTACTTAGATTGGCTTGATTTTATATAAAAAAATAAAGTGGGGATTAAATGCCCAAGGCTTTCATCGCTTCTTCCCTTGATACAGCTACCAAAGTCTCTGTTGCAGCAAAATCGAAAAATGGAAGGACAGTACTTAAAGCTGTAACTGCATCTGGTCCTTCTGTGTAAAATACCATATCATAACGCCCAAGAGTCCAAAATACAAACCGGATTCTAGTTCCTTCTTTTGGATTTTTAATTGCATTCTCCATTTTTTCAATTTCTTCTTTAGTAGGTTTTCGTCTAAGTTTTACCAAAGTTATAAAGTGCAATTCTTATCAATTATATTTATC
>JBNAWJ010000068.1:0-8531 GCA_049699795.1 Nitrososphaerales archaeon
TATACGATACTATGGGTAATACAGAGCCTCTTTGGACATATTATACTGACAATAAGGTGAGAAGCGTAGCCATATTGAACCCACGATCCGAATCAGTTGAGACAGCGACAGGATCAGGCATAGCCATTTTAAGTTCATCATCAGGCAACATAGAAAGTCTAGTCCCAGTGGCTGAAGAAACATTGCCAACAAAAGGAAAGCCGAATGCCGAGTTTCCATATGGATTCTTCTCTTTTAGCATAACAGGACTTGAACCACATGAGACAGTCGACTTGACCATAACTCTTCCATCATCTTTACCAGCTGGGTCTTATTATTGGAAGTACCAAAACGGAAACTGGTTTAAAGTACCGATGGGTGATAACGATGGAGATGAGACTATTATTATTCAGCTTACTGATGGCGGGTTAGGAGATGCTGATGGAGTCTCTAATGGGGAAATTGTAGATGTGGGAGGACCTGGAGTTCCAAAGATACCTGTTCCATGGACACTTGAGCAACTTGCACCTTGGATACTTTTAGCAGTAGTAATAGTTGCTATAGCCATTTTCACTGTAGTAATGTATAGGCGTAGAAAGCCTATGCCATCTACAACCCCTTTCCCATTCTTTAGAACTGTATTCTAATATCCAGCAATAATGAATTGTCAGAATAAGCAAATACATAAGACGCCCTTTACTTCTTCGTCATGATGCTCTTTACTTGAGTTCTGATCGATTTATAAGGATGCCTCACTTTTTATCAAAATTGAAAGTGATTTTTGAGGTTGAGCGATAAAAGTAAGGAAAAAAGCCTCAATAAATTAGAGGCTGAGTTAAAAGGCAAGACTCTTCTTGTCTATTGGTACATGATAAAGCAAAATACTCCTACTGGGATTAGAGAGATTCAAAAAGCATTAAAGTTTTCAAGCCCCAGCATTGCCCATCATCATCTCGAGAAATTGATCTCATTGGGGCTTGTTAAAAAAGATGAGTATGGTCGATATTTGTTAAAAGAGTATGTGGGAGTTGGAACTCTTCAATCCTTCACAAAGATTGGCAGATTTATGCTACCTCGCTTTTCATTTTATGCATCATTTTTCTCAACTTTGCTCATTGCTTATGTCTATCAGTATGCTAGAGCTTTGAACATCTTCGCTTTGGCTTCTATGCTCATTGCTACTATAATCTTTTGGTATGAGACTATAAGGGTTTGGAGGAGAAAGCCCTACTAATTCAATTACGAATGATTGAATTTTCTATAATTACTCCCTCTCTAGTAAATGTAATTTTTGAAAGGGCGACAGATTTATAATCTACGACTGTATCGTAGATTACTGATAGGGTTATGGTTAGAGAGTTATCACAAATGCAAGAAGAATACCTTGAATTGATCTATAAATTAGAAGAGAGAGAAGGGGTTGCCAAGACTGGACAGATAGCTCAAGAGTTAAAGGTAGCTCTTGGAACTGTTACTAACACAGTGGCAAACCTTGAAAAGAAGGGTTTTCTTGTTCATAGACCTTACGCTGGAATAAAGCTGACTAAAAAGGGTCGAAAGATAGCTTTGGATATCCTTAGAAAGCATAGGCTCTCAGAAAGGCTACTTGCAGACCTTCTTAAGATTCCATGGAGTGCGATTCATGATATAGCATGCAAGCTTGAACATATTATTAATGGAGATGTAACTGAAGCCATAGAGAAATCCCTTCAATATCCCAAGACCTGTCCTCATGGAAACCCTGTGCCGGACAAAGATGGCAGAATCCCAATTGACAATTATGAACCTTTGGTGAATCTACCAGTGAAGACGAAAGGAAAGGTAATGAAAATCATCGACGAAAAAGAAGATGTTCTGAAGTATCTTGCAACTCTTGGTCTGCTGCCAGGAGTAGAGATCGAGGTTGAAGAGAATACTCCTTTCGGAGGACCGATTCTTGTTAAAGTCTCTGAAGCAAAATATGCTTTAGGAAGAGAGATCTCATCATCAATATACGTTAAAAGAGATTGAGTTATTGAAATCAAGAGAAGGCGATCGTTGTATGAGAAAGCAAGAAAAGATAGAGAAATCAGATATACCTTTAACTGCGTTAAGGGAAGGAGAGATTGGAATCGTAACTTCTATAAAATCAAGCCATGGGAGAGGATATGGAAGAGGCATAGGATTTGAAAGACGGCTTATGGATATGGGTCTAACACCGGGTACTGAAGTGATTGTTGTAAAATCAGCCCTTTTTCATGGTCCCATAGAAGTTTCTGTCAGAGGCTCAAGACTTGCTTTGGGCCGAGGCATAGCGGAGAGAATTTTCGTAGTGAAAAAAAGTGTCTAAGAGAAAAATAACCATTGCACTAGCTGGAAACGCAAATGTTGGAAAATCTGTTATATTTAACCATCTGACTGGCTTACATCAACATATCGGAAACTGGCCTGGAAAAACCGTTGAAAGAGCGGAAGGAACTCTTCATTTTAGAGGCTACACAATAGACATAATTGATTTACCGGGAATATATTCACTTTCCACTTATTCCCTAGAGGAAATGATCTCAAGGAAATATATCGCAGTTGAGAGACCAGACCTAGTGATAAACGTTGTAGACGCTTCTGTCCTCGAGAGAAATCTGTTTTTTACGTTACAGTTAATAGAACTCGGGACTCCCATGATTATAGCCCTAAATCAATTAGATATGGCAAAGAAAAAGGGCATTAAGATCGATGTAGAAAAATTAGAAAAGTTGCTGGGAGTACCTGTTGTGCCAACCGTAGCGATAAAAGGAATTGGTATCTTCCAGCTTTTGGAAAAAGCCATCGAAATAATTGAGAAAGGACAGGAAACAAGACGAATCGAAGTGAGATATGGGGAAGAAGTCGAGGAAAGGATTGCCAAGCTTGCTAGGATGATTGAAGGTATCCAATTTTGGTATCCACCTAGGTATACGGCAATTAAGCTTCTAGAAGGAGACGAAGAAATTGAGAGAACAATCAATAGAATTAATCCTCAGATAACATATACTGCAAAAAAACTTGCTAATGAACTCGAGAAAATCTATGGGCATTTTTGCGCAACCATAATAACTTCCGAGCGATACGGAATTGCTGGCTGTATTGCTAGAGAAGTTCAAAAACTTGTACCACCAATAAAGCCAACTAAAGAAGAGAGACTTCATGCCCTCACGACTCATAAAATCTTGGGATATCCAATTATGGCTTTTTTGTTACTCTTAATGTTTTATTCCATTTTTACCTTTGGAAACTACGCCTCAGAACTTTTATGTAACTTCTTTTACAACTGGGAATTCCTCTTTGTAGATTTTTTTGGAATAGGAGTCGTAGGAAAATTGGTTTGGGGGGGTATTATCGAGGGCATTATATCAGGCATCACTATAGCTATCCCATACATTATCCCATTTTATTTCATATTGTATTTTTTAGAAGACTCAGGCTACCTTAGTCGAATAGCATTTTTGATGGACAACGCTATGCATAAGATAGGACTGCACGGAAAGGCCTTCATCCCTTTACTACTTGGCTATGGTTGTAACGTTCCTGCCTGCTTAGGGTGTAGAATAATGGAGACAGAGAGGGAGAGACTTCTTGTAGCTTTTGTAACAACATTAGTGCCTTGTGCAGCAAGGACGGTTATCATATTTGGTTTAGTAGGCCAATTTATAGGCATCCAATGGGCTTTGATGCTCTATATCTTTAACCTAGTAGTCATTTTCGTCCTTGGAAGGCTTGCATTTAAAATACTTCCAGGTGAGCCAACTGCTCTAATTATGGAAATGAGTGATTATAGGTTACCTCATCTGAAGACTGTTGTAAAGCAAACATGGTCAAGATTAGCCGAATTCATAAAAATAGCCTTCCCCTTGATAATAGTTGGAAGTTTTGTGATAAAGCTCACTGAAGTTTTAGGATTATTAGAACCAATCGCAGCCTCATTCAGTTTCATAACAGTCATGTGGTTAGGACTACCTGCTGTAACTGGTATAGCGCTGATATTTGGGGTACTGAGAAAAGAACTGACACTAATAATGCTTGCTGTCCTTCTAGGAACAACGAATTTTGCACAAGTTTTGACACCAATCCAGATGATCGTGTTCACTCTAGTAATAATGTTTTACATACCTTGTATAGCAACTATAGCCGCTCTAGTTAAAGAGTTTGGCTTGAAGAAAGCACTTCTAATGACAGTGTTCGAGATAGCCTTTGCAATAATCTTGGGGGGAGTTGCATTAAGAGTATTGACACTGATTGTCTAATGGGATAATATCAGTTCTAGTAAAAAATACAGATGCGTTATGAATTCCAAAATAATAAAAGACTATACTGCATATCAGGTTAAAGATAACACAGGTGTGAGTGTATGTTCAAAGACCGCACAGAGGCAGGAAAGATTCTTGCCAAGGCTCTATCGGAATACAAGGATAAGAATACAATAGTTCTAGCAATTCCAAGGGGAGGGGTTATAGTAGCATATGAGGTGGCTAAGGCATTAAACGCACCTCTTGATCTGATAATACCAAGAAAGATAGGTGCGCCAAACCAGCCTGAACTTGCCATCGGCGCTGTTACAGAAGATGGCACAACGATTCTGAATCAAGATATAGTCCAATACTTAAGAGTGCCAGATGACTATATAAAAACTGAAGTGAAACGTCAAATAGAAGAAATTAAAAGAAGAATTCAAAGGTATCTTGGAGATAAGCCCAGACTTTCTATAGAGGGAAAAGTTGCAATACTAATAGACGATGGTGTAGCCACTGGTGCTACGACAAGGGCGGCTATAGCATCTATCAGAAAAAGAAAACCAGCCTTGATAGTCTTAGCTATGCCTGTAGGACCGCCAGATACTGTGAAAGAGTTAAGAGAAGATGCTGACAAAGTAATTTGCTTGATGACCCCTGAGCCTTTCTTTGCTATTGGGCAGTTCTACGAAAACTTTGAGCAAACTAGTGATGAAGAAGTTATTCAAATCTTAAACAAATTGAGGTGAGTTTACTCGAACTCCTCATACGCTTCCTTTAACCTTTTTGATATAACTTCAGCTTTTTTTCTTGTCTTGTCTGCATTACAAGTTTCTAAATGCCTCTCATAATCAGCTATTGTGGAGAAAGTTGCACCGCATCGGACACATTTCTTCCTAAAACCTGCTACCATAGGCCCACTAATAATTTAATCAACATGATAGTATATATGAGTTATTTTAGGAATCATTCACCAATTATCTGTAAGACAAGCTCTCTCGATCTGCTATGAATGTCTAACTCTATGAAGACTATTTGCTGCCACGTACCAAGAATTAGTCTTTTATCTTTAAAGGGTATTGTTATACTTGGTCCTATTAGAGAAGCTCTCACATGGGAATGACCGTTGTGATCATGCCATCTTTTTTCATGCTCATAATCTATGTTCTTTGGGATTATTCTCTCCAGCATGTTTTGGAAATCCTCTAACAGTCCGGGTTCATACTCTATAGTTGTTAAGGCTCCTGTAGAGCCAGGGACGAATATTGTCACTATTCCACTTCTAATATTGGTCTCATTTACAATATCAGATACAGCGTTTGTTATATCTATCATGTCAAGTTCTCCTTTTGTTCTTAGACTGAGGTATTTTGTTAAAATCATACTAACACCTATCAATGTTAAATCTTATGGAAATTTGTTTTTTACTCTTACTCAATAGGGTTCCATACGCTCGCAGAGTATGTAGCAGGCACTACAGTTGCATAAAAAATTTTTTTAGAGGAGCTCAATCTCTTTTATGAGCGATAAGCCTTCTAAACTGTTCATCTTTACCATTCCATCTGATACTGTGTAGAGCGTATCATCGATGTATAGTATCCTTTTAACTTGTAGATTGTATTCGAATTCGTTACTTTGGTGAGTTATACTACCTTTAAGAGTAAACCCTTGCTCTAGTGATAAATTGAAGATAAATGCACCTTGCCAAGTGCCGTTGTATTCATATCCATTCGTATTTGACCAGATTGAAACTGGAAGGGCTAGCAACTGCTTTGATCTATCGAAAAGAAACGCCTTGTGATCGTATAGAACTTCAGTATTGGACCAATTCCCTAGCACAGTGAACTTTGCCTTTTCTATTGGTGCGCTAACATTTGTGACATCGAAGAGCGATAACTTAACTTTATTCTGATCCATACCAACGCCTATTATGTGCTCTTCATCGTAAGAATGAAGGTATCCTGAAAAGCCAGGTATCTCCAGATGGCCTAAAACCATTGGTTCTACTGGATTACTCAAGTCTATCACGAAGAAGGGGTCTATTTGTCTAAAGGTCACTAGATAGCATCTATCGCCCATAAACCTCGCTGAGTATATTTTCTCATCAGGAGCTAAGCCCTCAATCTTTCCAACAACATTCATATTCATATCCAATACGTACAGATTGTTCACCTGTCCAAAACTCGTCCATTTTGTAGTTGCTATTCTAAAGAAGCCATTGTACTCATCCATGCTAAATTGATTTAGCACATAACCTGAAACCGAACCTTGAGCCTCGAAGTTTATCTTTTCTTCATCTAATCTTATCCTGTAGATCAGAGTTTCTTCATTCACTCCTCCACTTATACTTAAGATCAAGAATTTTGTGTTAGGAATTACTAGGTATATGTTATTCAGTGAGACATAAATGCTCGATGTTGCTCCTGCTAGAATTGGCTCATAAGTAGGCTCTTGAGCATCATCTTGAACGTTAACGGCTACGATAGTTATGAAACAATAGGAATAGTTCGGGACATCGACATAGCTTATCTCATTTACTTGCACCTCTATGATAGTGCTATTGTCAACTACCTTTGGCAGATTGACTTCAAAGTCTGTTCCATCACTGCTTGGAATCGTTGCTGGCTGATTGAACACAATGTAAACATAATTACCAATCATCCTTGAGCCTAAAATGGTCCCATTCAAGCTCATAGTTCTCTTTAAAACAGGGTTCTCTCTGTCTGAGATATCATAGACCTTGATAAAGGAATCCTCTACGTAAGGATAAAGAATCATTGGCAACGAGTAATAATACTGATGGTGTCTTCCTAAAACAACCAATCTATCTTCATTCAAGTAAATTTCTAGACTGTAAGTCTCGTTCAAAGATATCTTTGAGAGGATTCGTGCTTGTTCAGGAGGATAAGCCCTTAAAATGTAAATGTTAGAGCTGGAAACTACATACAAGAATTCTCCATCAGTTTTCACTATATCAGATTCATCTACCCCTGAAACTTGAATGTTGGTTGTAGAATAACCAGGTGCACCTGAATACTCGGGCGCGAACTTATCGTTATTCGTTAGAGTGGAATATACCTTAAATCCTTGAGAGGATCTTGCCTGTTCCATGTTTGCCTTTAGAAAGCTCTTAAGCTCAAAGTAGCTTGAGAAGGTTCTAAGCTCTGGCGGTTTTAATTCAAAACTAGGCAGAAAGTTAGGACCATAGTATATGCTTGTAGCAAGTAGAACGGCTAAGAGCACTGCTGCAACGCTATAGTTTAACGCCTTTCTATTGGTCTCCCTCTCCATTCTAGCATCACTTTTCTGATTATATTGAAGATGCAGTGTATTTTATCCTAAGTTTTGATACTCCTTGTCCAGAAATTGGACATTATCGAGAAAATTTTCGATGAAGTGAAGGTCAAAATTTCAATTATTCGTATAGGAAAAAATTCTAACCATCTTTAACCCAAAATACTTTTATATACGTATATACATGTTTCTTATGGTGAATAACTATAGCCATAATCACTATTAGAGTTGATGATAACCTTAAGAAGAAGATGGAGAGGTTTAAGCATATCAATTGGAGCGAGGTTGCTAGGCAGGCTATAATTCACGTTTTAGGTCAAGAAGAGAACAGAAATATTGCCAAGGCTGTATTGCTTAACGAGCGAAGTATAATAATTCCTGATGAAGGTTATAAAAGCATTGAGGCGATTAGGGAGTGGAGGAGCAGAATCAGGTGGAAACCCTAGTCGTAGATGCTTCCGTAATAGTCAAATGGTACGTTATGGAAGAGCATAGGGAACAAGCTATTAAACTGAGAGACGATTACATAGAAGGCAAACTCACTCTTAAAGCACCAAGCCTAATGCCCTATGAAGTACTCAACGCAATAAAGCAAGCTAAAAAAGATATCAGCATTGAAACACTTGAGACAGTAGCTGAAAGCCTAACCCTTTACGGAATAAGACTTCATGAACTCCTCGGAGAACTCGCCAGCTTGACGGTTAAGATAGCCGTGGAGAATGAAGTAAGCGTCTATGATGCAGCATACATAGCACTAGCAAAACTTTCAGACACTATGCTCTATACATGTGATGAAAAACTTAAAGAGAGTTTAAAGAATTCATATCAGAGATATGTAGTGCATATAAAAGATTATGGGCATGAATAAGCATTAGAATCTCTAAAGTCTATTGGACTTGAAAGTGTTATATGTAGCTTTGTGGCTTAATTTAAATCTTTAGCTTTATTAATCTTTTGTTTTATGTATTGGAAGAGCGTTGATGAGGGGCTTATTAGGCGTGGCGAGCTCCTTCT
>JBNAWJ010000069.1:0-8373 GCA_049699795.1 Nitrososphaerales archaeon
GCTGGAAGATCCTACTACAATATATCTCAACTTATCTTCTCCTTAATCAATAATCTATACTTATTTAATAAGGGGTCTTTTTATGAGGTCAAGAATTCGAGGATATTTCCCCTTGAGTACAAACTGCCAAAGGCAGTGGAAGAGAGTCTAAAGAAGGTTCTTGATCAGTCAGATCCTGAATTTAAGTCTCATATCATAGAATGGGCTAAGCTCTTGAGTCAGCCTCTACCAGATATACGCCGTGCCGCTTTAGATATTGAAGTCTTACCAGAGGCTGAGAACCGTCTTCCAGACGCTGTTAAGGCAGAGTTACCTATTCTAGCAGTATCCATAGTTGGTAGTGATGGAGCCAACGAAGTATTCTTGCTAAAGAGAAAAGATACAGAGTTAGGAAAGAAGGTCATAAATGATTGTGTGAAGATATTCTTCTTTGAAAGCGAGAAAGAACTGATCTTGTCTGTCTTTAAGCGTATGTTGGATTATCCCTTCTTGATAACTTTCAACGGAGATGATTTTGATCTTAATTATTTGTATCATAGAGCTATGAAGTTCAATTTAACTAAGGAGCAGATACCCATCTCTTTGGGAAAGGATGTAGCCTACATTAAACATGGCGTGCACATAGACCTATACAAGACCTTCATGAACAGATCTCTTCAGATATATGCCTTTGGAGGAAAGTATGTTGAACATACTTTGGGCGGTATAAGTGAGGCTCTAATAGGAGAGTCAAAGATAGAATTCGAAGGTTCTTTGGGCTCTTTACCTCTTTATGAACTTGCAAGATACTGCCATAACGATAGTGCCATTACTTACAAGCTAACTAGCTTTAACGATAATCTCCTCATGAAACTATTGGTGGTAATAGCAAGAGTTGCAAAGATGCCCATGGACGATGTTGCAAGGCTAGGGGTATCGAACTGGATAAGGAGCATGATGTATTTTGAGCATAGAAGAATGAATGCCTTGATACCTAAAAAAGAGGAATTGGAGGAGAAGGGCGGAGCTGTTTCTGAACCAGTGATAAAAGGTAAAAAGTACAAAGGAGCCCTTGTGGTTGAGCCAAAGGCTGGTGTTCATTTCAATGTTTCAGTCCTTGACTTTGCATCACTGTATCCTAGCATAATAAAAGTCTATAATTTATCTTATGAAACTGTGCGATGTATTCATCCTGATTGCATGGATAATATTATACCTGAGACTGAGCATTGGGTATGTAAAAAGCGTAAAGGCATATCATCATTAGTTATAGGATCATTAAGAGACCTAAGAGTAAACTACTACAAGCCTTTGTCAAAAGACCCTTCTCTTAATCCTTCTGATAAGAATCTATACAATGTTGTGGCTCAGGCTCTAAAAGTTATACTGAATGCTTCTTATGGAGTTATGGGAGCTGAAATCTATCCTCTTTACTGCCTTCCTGTAGCCGAGGCAACAGCAGCCATAGGTAGGTATGTCATAACAAACACTATAGAAAAGTGTAAAGAGCTTAATATAAACGTGGTTTATGGAGATACTGATTCATTATTCCTTGAAAGTCCTAGCAAGAAGCAAGTAACTGATATTTCAGAATGGGCTGAAAAAGAGCTTAGCATAGAGCTTGACCTTGATAAAACTTATCGATATGTTGCCTTTAGCCAGAGAAAGAAGAACTATCTTGGAGTTCTGCCAGATGGCAGTGTTGATATAAAAGGCTTGACAGGAAAGAAGAGCCATGTCCCTGCATTCATAAGAAATGCTTTCTATGAGACCATTGATACTTTAAGCAAAGTAGAATCTCCAAAAGATTTTGAGAAGGCTAGAGAGGCTATAAAGAAGCAACTTCGTGAGAAGTATATCTTATTGAGAGAGAGAAAGATACCTTTAGAAGATCTAGCTTTCAATGTTATGATAGGCAAGCCTCCAAGCAAATATACAGAGACAACCCCTCAGCATGTTAAAGCTGCTCAATTATTGATAAACAGAGGTCAAGAAGTAAAGGCGGGAGAGATAATATCCTTTGTAAAAACTACAACACCGCCAAGTGTAAAGCCATTAAGTTTAGCAAAAATAGAAGAGATAGATGTTGAAAAGTATCTTGATTATCTTAGAGGGACCTTTGAGCAGTTGTTGGATGCTCTAGGATACAGCTTTGATGAAATATTAGGAGCTATGAAGCTTGAAGACTTCTTTTGGACTTCTTAAATTAATCTAAATTACAGGGAGTATAAAGCAACTAGTTAAGAATAATGAGATCGATTCTTTAACACAAACTTTAAATCGAATTCATGAGAGAATACTGTTATGCAAACTCTAGAAGATTTGACAAAGTTTTGTGAAGTAGCAAGAAAACTCGGAGCCTCTGATGCAAAGATCATAAGCACAGACGATATAGTCATAAACGATAGAACAAGGCTAAAGTGTCAGTATGGATGCCCCTTCTATGCTCACTCTCTAACTTGCCCGCCTTTTAGCCCAACACCAGAACAGACAAGGAAGATTGTTAAAGAATATAACTATGCTCTTCTCTTCACTATGCGCTTCTCATCGGAAGTACCAGAAGGTGTCTTCCAAGGTGGAATTCATTCGATAAAGAATATGGTAAATCTACAAAAAACAGCTGCAGAGTTGGAGAGGCAGATCCTCTTGTCTGGATATCAGTCTGCTTTTGCCATGGCTTGTGGACGCTGCCTTTTGTGTGACGAATGTGTGCTTCAGCCAGGAAAGTGTAAGAATCCTAGCATTGCTAGACCAGCGATGGAGTCCATGGGGATAGATGTGGCAGCAACCATAGAAAAGGCTGGCTATAAAACCAAGGTCTATACTTCTGCAACTGAGGCTTTCGATACATACGGATTGGTGTTGATAGTCTAACTCATTCAGGACTTTTCAAAACGTTATTGCTAAAATAGAGATAAATTTTGACATAGCGTATACGGATTTGTCGAAGTGCGTAGGAGAGGGTGTAAAATGGAAGTTGAAAGCTCGACCTTGAGGCAAGGGAGATTATAGAGAAAATACCTAAAACAAAACCACAAACTTATAGGTTAATTGCAGAGTAAGCGTGAGATATTTATAGAATGCACTTTCTCATATCGACAGGCAATAGGTGTCTAATTTGAAGGAATACGACTTGATAGTAATAGGTAGCGGTTCTGCCATGACTGTTGTAGATGCTTTGATTCAAGACAATCCAAACGTAAAAATTGCCGTAATAGACAAGGATGAGCCTGGCGGTATTTGTCTGACGAGAGGTTGCATACCATCAAAGATATTGCTATACCCTGCTGAGTTGATTAGGACAATACAGAGAGTAGGAGAATTTGGCATAAATGTTGAATTGAAGGGTATAGATTTTAATGAAGTAATGAATAGGATGAGAAATATTATTTATGCTGAGATAGATAGGATAAGAGAAGGGCTCTCCAATTCCAAAAACATAGATTACTATCCTACCATTGCAGAATTTATAGCACCATACACGCTGAAGGTTGGAAACGATACCATAAAATCAAATTTAATCATACTTTGCACAGGTTCTAAAACTTTAATCCCTCCAATAAAAGGTCTAGAAAAGACTGGTTACCTTACCAGCGATACATTGCTTAAACTGAACAAATTACCAAAAAGCATTGTGATAATAGGTGGAGGGTACATTGCCGCAGAATATGGTCATTTTTTCTCTGCCATGGGTTCAGAAGTCACGATAGTAGGTAGAAACCCGCAGTTTTTACCTGAAGAAGAGCCAGAAGTGTCAGCATTGGCAAAGAGAGAATTTCAGAAGCACATGAAAGTTATCACAAACCATGAAGTTCGTGAAGTGGAGAAAGCATCGAATGGCATGAAAAAGCTCTTCGCTATTAACAGAGAGAATGGAAAAAAGATTGAGATAATAGCAGAAGAAATACTCGTAGCCAGTGGGAGAGGTCCTAATACTGACATACTTCATCCAGAAAGAGCAGGAATAAAAGTAGACAAAGAAGGATGGATTATAGTCAATGAATATTTAGAAACTTCTCAACCAAATGTTTGGGCTTTAGGTGATGCAAATGGCAAATACATGTTCAAGCATAAGGCAAACTACGAATCCCTAATCGTATACTACAATGCCATATTGAAAAGGAAGGTAAAGGTGGATTATCACGCAGTACCTCATGCAGTTTTTGCCTATCCTGAAGTTGCAAGCGTCGGTCTTAAAGAGAAGGAAGCGATAGAAAGATACGGAAAGGATAGAGTGCTGATAGGAATTCATAGGTATCAAGATACAGCAAAAGGAGAGGCTATGAATGTAAAGGATTACTTTGTTAAAGTAATAGTTGAGAGGGAAAATATGAAGATATTAGGGGCACATATCATTGGACCTTATGCCTCCATTCTTATACATGAGATTATAAACTTGATGTATACCCCTAAGCAGAGCGCAGACCCAATATTTCAAGGGATGCATATTCATCCTGCTTTAAGTGAAGTAGTAGAAAGAGCGTTCAATTCTCTAATGCCAATAGAGCAATATCATCATCTTCTTGAGCATTATAAGTTACCAAGCAAGTAATCATGATTTTTCATACATAAATCATCAAAATTTTATCTTTCACTTCATCAACAATTTCCAATATGAAAAAATTTTTCTGATGTTATGGTTATTGAGAGAGTTAATCAATAATGGTTATAAGCATAAAATAATTCATTAATTCACTATCATGGTTGAGGAAAGAAAGACAAAAACAAGGAATTTGAACAATGAGCTGAGGAGAGAACCAGTCAAACCAATGGAAGTCTGGAAAGGCATAACGGTAAATGAACTAATTCTTCAGATGAAGAGTTCTGGCTCGTTTTCTTCTGGAGCCCTCGCAAAGGCTGTAGATATTTATGAAAAGATGATTAGAGAAAAGGCTTACATCTTCCTGACTTTGTCTGGTGCTTTGGTCCCAGCTGGATTGAAGAAAATTATAATAACCTTGATAGAAAAAGGCTGGGTGAATGCCATTGTAAGCACTGGAGCGAATCTTGTCCATGATGTTTTAGAGGCTTTTGGTGGAGAGCATCATAAAGGTTCTCCATACATGAACGACGAGAGTCTCTACAAAATGGGGATAGACAGAATCTATGATGTGTTTGTCTTTGAAAAGGATTTTGAAGAAAGATTTGATAAACCTATTCTTAAAATCTACAAAGATATAGCCGAGGCTAGAAAGGGGGAAATTCTTTCGATCAATGAGTTTCTTATGGAGATAGCTAAGCGCTTGCCAGGCGAGGATTCCATACTTAAGTCCGCCTATCTTAATAATGTAAGGATATTTGCCCCTGCCATTCAAGACTCTGTTTTTGGCCTTATGGCAGCGATACACAATAAAGAGAGAGAAGATACTTTGCGTGTCGATGCATTCATGGATCTTCAAGAGATTTGGGCTATAAGAAAGATGCATGATAATGTAGGGGCAGTGATCCTTGGAGGAGGAGTGCCTAAGAATTATGTATTCCAATCCTTTTACTTTGAGAGGAAAAAGCTGAACTACGTCATACAGATAACTCTTGATAGACCGGAGACTGGAGGGCTTTCTGGCGCAACATTGGATGAAGCTGTATCTTGGGGGAAGATAGACAAAGATGCAAGAAAGGTCGTGGTAGTAAGTGAGGTGACATTGGCATTCCCCCTAATAGTTGCTTCACTCTTGGAAAGGTTAAGTTAGAATGAGCTATAAGGATCTTTTCCTCACATCAGAGCCTTTAATAACCGTTATAAAAGAGGGCATGAAGCCTATTGTAAAAATCTTTGGCGTTCCTTTTGATTCAACTGTAACATTCAGACCTGGTGCAAGATTTGGTCCTAATGCTATCAGGCAAGCCTACATGAACATTGAAGTTTACTCCCTTTTTTTAAATGTTGATCTAGAAAGTTTGAGTTTGTTAGACCTTGGAAACTTAAAACTAACCAATGATGTTGATGATATGGTTTATTCAGTAGAAAAAGTCGTGAAAGAACTAGTTCAAGAAGGAGTGACTTTTGGCATTCTAGGTGGGGAGCATACCTTAACTTTTGGCACGTATCTTTCCATGCCTAAAGATACCGCACTCATAATATTCGATGCCCATTTAGACTTAAGAGATGAGTTTGCTGGACTGAAGTTAAGCCATGCAACTTTTCTTAGGCGCTTAACAGATAAGATAGGAACTGAATCTATCATTCATATTGGTTCTAGGGCTGCTAGCAAAGATGAATGGAAGATTGCTGATAAGATAAGACTCTCTCTGATATCCCTGCAAACTATACAAACTGTTCCAAATGCAGAAATGCTATTGCTAGATTTTCTCAAGGATTTTAAAAACGTTTATGTAAGTATTGATTTAGATGTGCTGGATCCTTCATTCGCCCCAGGAGTAGGCAACCCTGAGCCTGATGGCCTATCTCTGCATAAACTATTAGAGTTTCTCTATTCATTAAAGGGAAAGAGGATCGTAGGATTTGATATAGTAGAGCTCACACCTCTTTATGATAATGGCATTACAGCCGTAGTAGCTGCAAAGCTTATGAATGAAATTATCGGCTTATCTTATTTATATCAGAATAATAGAAAACATTAGACAAATTTTGGTCTTTTTGATAAGAGCATGTTAAAGTATAAAGGACGGTATGGCCAACCTTGAGTCTCATCTTTAACTTTCTTTGACAAATCTTCCTCGCTCATATCTATCGTCTTTCTCAAAGACCTTATCCTAACTGGCAATTTTCCACCACTGACTTCTTTCTTGCCTATAACTATTATGTATGGTATCCATTCAACTTCAGCGCTGGCTATCCTCTTTGCCACGCTCTCATTTCTATCATCAACATCAGCCCGAATATTGTTATAATTAAACTTCTCAGCCAATTTTATTGCAAAGTCTAAAGAGTCATTACTTACGTTGATGAATCTAACTTGAACTGGGCAGATCCATGTTGGCAAAGAGGGAATTTCTAAACTCGATGCCCTTTCCAATAAGTCTGCCATGAACCTTTCCAAAGATCCTATGACTGCTGTGTGGATTATTACAGGCCTTCTCTCCTTACCTTCCTCATCTACATAAGATATGTTGAACCTTTCAGCATTCCCGACATCTATCTGGGCAGTAGAGCTCTCGATGATACGCTTTTGTTGGCTGACGAAATTAAATTCAATGTTAAGGACCCAATAATACATGCCAGACTCAACTACATTAATTAAGACCTGATTTCCTTCCATCTTTACCAAAGATCTAATATAATCAAATCCTTTAGGATCGTCAAGAAAGCCCTTACTAACATTATATAGGCTCACATAATCCCAACCGAATTTTTCCCCTTCCTCAAAGCATTTTTTATAAATTTTCTTAAATTCAACTTTAGCCTCTTCCAGGTCATGGCATAGTATGTGTATATCTGGCATATGAAACTTCCTTAACCTTGCAAGCCCTATCAATTCTCCTCTCTGCTCAAGCCTGTAGCTATCAGCCAATTCGAAGATCTTAAGAGGTAAATCTCGGTAAGATAGAATTGAATCTGAGAGGAAAGAGAATTGCCCGAAGCAGGCTGCATACCTTAAAGCAAAGGTTCTCTTACCGCTCTTTAGTTTATACATCCTTTGACCAAAAAGCTTAGCATGTTCGCTCACAGGCTTGAGATCAAGATCATAAAGGATTGGCGTTTTGATAGGATTCGCCCCTAACTCTAAAGCTATTTGTAAAGCCCTATCAGCCAATAAATCAAAGATTAGGGTCCCCCTTGGGGTTAGTCTTATGTGACCAGGCTCAGATAATTCTTCATATCCTGCTAACTTGAGCTTTTTCATTAATTCTATATGTGGGGCCCTTTTAGCAACGCTCTTCTTATACACTTCGTTTTCGATTAAAGCTTGAAGGTTTTGATTTTTTATCTTTGCACTGTCTATGGTGTGTACTTGTCCATCTATATCCATTAGATAGTAATTACCTGCTTGAAAATTTATCATCTTCGTTACCTCACCAAACGCCACAAACCAAGGTAATAGAATTGGTTATGGATTTATAAACAAATCCAATTCCCAGTTTAAGATTGTAGGAAATTTTGCACAAAGCTCAAATAGTCATAAATCTAAATTTGATGGTGAGAGAATTTGTCTGAAAAATCTTATGATAGGGATATAGCCGAACTTAAAGAGAGAGTTACACGTTTAGAAGTTCAATTTACTGAAATAGTTAAACGTGTCGATGGACTAAGTAACTACACTCGCCAGCTTTTTGACTATCTTAACAGGATTAGTAGAGAATAAAAAAGCCTCCTTTACGTAGGAGGCGGTGGGGGCGGGGCTGCAGCTGTGGGTTTCCATGTAAGTCCTAGTATACTACCTATTAGGCATAGAATGAAACCTATTAAGAAACCACCTCCTCCGATCAGACTTA
>JBNAWJ010000070.1:0-7755 GCA_049699795.1 Nitrososphaerales archaeon
AAGGGGCAAATGGTTTGTCCTCATCCTCTCCGATAGCTTAGGGAGATGAGCCATTAGCTTTTCTTAACTTCAATTTCTGAATCCATATATTTAAATAATCGCTTGGCTCAAAAGGGCACATCTTTATAACTCTTATATCTTCTGGCAGGTTGAGCTTGTAGCTTGATTCAATAAAAATAATACCAATTTCGTTATCTTTTAATGTTTGATCAATTACGTTCGAAATATGCTTGCTTCGGTCTCCTATGCATTTATCATACATCTCTTTAATTATAATATCTGATTTGCTTCTTGCTTGCTCAAGCCAAGCTTGGGTCTCTAAAACCAGCAAACGATTCTCAGTTTCCTGAAGTTTTGCGCCTTTTTCAACCAGTTCTTTGATAATTGAATAATCTCTATTATTGAGCGAATTAAGAATTTTCATGCCTTCCTCGCCACCTTTATACAACGATTCGTAGTATACCTTATGAATATGCCCAACAAATGGCTTTAATTTACTTTCTACATAGTTCCAGAACTCTTCTGATCTCACATCAAAATCTTCCGGAATTTCAGAAGTTAGTTTTTCGAATTCATCCTTTCTGTACATCCTTGGAACATATATCAATGTTCTCATTTTAGACCTCCAGTTAAAAGCGGGAAATACTATCTCTGTGTATGAGGACTACTTTTAATATTAGAATCCTTTTTGTCTCCTTCTATCTGCTCTTTATGGTTTATATTTTAGAGCGGTATCCGCTAAAGTCTCTTTTCTGACTTTTTTGGCAACCTCTTTTCCTACAAGTTTTTCAGCCAATTTAAGGGCGAATAGAAGTGCTGTGGCTGGTCCTCTACTAGTTACTATATTTCCATCAACCACAACTAAGCCTCTCTTGAGCTTACCTCCTCCTTTTTTAATTTCTTCTTCCATACCTGGATATATAGTGCATGATTTTCCTTCAAGAATACCTGCGTCTGAAAGGATTGCCGGACTTGCACAGATTGCAGCCACAAGCTTGTTAGAATTAAAAGCTTCTTTAATCATGCTTAATACTCTTTGGTCTTTCCTAAGATTCTCATAACCAGGAGCTCCGCCTGGACAGATAATTGCATCAAAGTCTTTTACAGATACCTCTTCAATAAATTTATCAACTTTAAATCCTATTCTATGTGAGCCTTCGATTACATCTGGCTTTAAACCAACCATGGTTACTTCCACATTACATCTTCTTAAGATGTCCACAATAGTCGATGCTTCTATTTCCTCGAACCCTGGTGCGATCAACACTAATGCTTTAGCCAAAGTTAAACACCATAATTATTAGAGTTCGATTTTCTTTTAAGTTTTATTCGATTCAACTCTGACTTTTAAAGCATAGTTAGGGTAATCAATATAGGCTTTTTCTATGAAATTAAAACAAAAGGCGGGCCCGGTGGGATTTGAACCCACGACCCCCGGCTATCCTCAAAAAATAGAGGGCCGATGCTCTATCCATGCTGAGCCACGGGCCCATAATTTGAAAGAACAATCCTTTTTCTTAAGTCTTTTTGGATAGGGTAATTAAAAGTTAAGACTAAAAATGCCCGAAGCATCTTTCTAGAGTGTAAACCATCGCCATTTTATGCTCATTGACTGCTTCTATAACTTCATGATCGTTTAAAGAACCTCCTGGCTGGATAATGGCTTTAACACCTACTCTTGCAACAAGGTCTATCGAGTCCCTAAAAGGAAAGAAAGCATCTGAAGAGACTACTGCTCCTTCCAAAGGATTAACCGATAACTTGCTTCTTGCAGAGGCACTATCGAGAGGATCGTAAGGAATCTTCTCTCTGTCCATGGCTTTTTGATAGGCTTTTATTATTGCATGCTCAACAGCACCAACTCTTTCTTGATGTCCAGAACTTATTGCAAGTGTAACCCCGTTTTTGACAAAAACGATACCGTTACTTCTCACACCTATATTCACATACCATGCAGTTAGCAAATCTCTCAATTCTGCTTGAGTGGGCTCTCTCTCAACAACATATTCCTTTTCAATCCCTGTCTCCTTATCCACTCTTCTCACTAATGGATTCAGAACTAGGTCTTCAGGACCTCTTATGTTGCTTAAATAGGGTTTTTGAACAATTGCTCTGCCTGTTGGCAGAATTTTTATATCGTACAATCCTTCAACATCGTCCCCAATGAATTTTGGCAATTTATCCAGATTTGAATAGCTTATTGCCCTCAGGTCCTTTTTTCTTGCTAAGATTTCCATTGTTCCATCTTTGAATCCAGGGGCAGCAACACATTCAACGAAAGTTTTCGTTATTTCCTCAGCAGTTGGAACATCTAAAGGTCTATTTAGAACGACAACAGATCCAAAGGCACTTCTTGCGTCAGAATCTCTTGCTAGTCTATAGATTTCACTTAAACTATTTCCTTCAAACTGTGTTGCAAACCCAGAAGGTATATTGTGCTTCATTACAGCGACAGACGGTGCATCAAAGAATTTCAATATATTCAGAGCTCTTGTAATATCCATAAAATTTGTGGCAGACAGCCCTTCCTTTCCCTCCTTTACTACACGCATATTTGTAAGTTCTGCTAGGCTTGTTCCTTTCAATTTGTAAACTGAACCAGGCTGGTTTGGATTTTCACCATATCTCAAATCTGATTCCTTTTCTAATTTTATAGTAAGCTCGTCAGGAAACTCTCCCGTTACACGAGTTCTATAAGTCCTTGTTATGTTGGTAACATCGGTTCCTTTAGGCATTTTCATTCGCCTCTATCACTTCTATTGATTATCTTCGTTTCAAGATTTCCTTTATTTATCATCATAACTGCAACTGCCACTCTGTAATTGTACTCTAAATTTGAGCCTCTGATGGCATTGTACAGACTTTCTGCAATTTCTTCTACTCTTTCAGATAAAATTTTAACATCTAATGGCTTTCCAGTAAAAGGTTTTAAAGGTCTCTCATTACCTCCTGAATAAGTTGTTATCATTTTACCAAGTCTAGGTCTTAGATTAAATCTATGGCTTTCTTGTTCTTTTTCTCCCTTTTCATTACATCTTACAATATGCATTGCTCCATAAGACCCAAAAACACAAGCACTTATCCTTGGAGTATTATTTGGAGGGTCTGGCTCATATGTTGTCAAATCTATCCATCTGTCTTCTTTTTCATCATATTCAAAAAAAGGTTCTCTAAAAGCAGTTTCTAATATATGCATTGGATCGATATGACTTGAATTTTTTAAACTGTTGACAAAAGTTGAATATATCAATTTTGTATGCGCCCCATTACCCGCAATCAGTGTTTCTTCAAAGGGAATAATGGCAGGATAAAGTAGCAATGAAGGGCTGCCTTTCTCTAACTTTTTTCGATCCGTCACTTCAGTTCTTATTATCTTTGTCCTTTCTTCTTGTATTAGCATCCTTGCTTGACTGGATGGGCTTCTTCCTGTTAAAGAGTAACCTATGAAAGTTTTTCCTGAAGGAGTCGTGCCTATGACAATTCCTCTGCCACTATAAGTCATCTTTTCTAAAGCACTAAAATCATCCTTCATTCTGATTACGCCCATGATAGATTCATAAGCATTAAAAACTTTTAATCCAATTGAACTAAATCGTGGACTTATCATTTGGATAAGATTATATTTTTGAATTTATCCAGTATTATAAAATGAGCATTGAGAGGAAGTTCTTTGGGACGAATGGAATAAGAGGTATACCAGGAAAAGATTTGACTCTTGAATTCATATTGGAGATGTCACAATCTATAGGGACTTACTTTGGTCAAGGTCCGATTCTTATAGGGTATGATGGTAGATTCTCAAGTCCGTTGATATCGAAGGCTGTATCTGCTGGAATCATGGCTTCAGGATTAGATGTTATAGATGTTAATCTTACACCAACACCTGGTTTGCAATACTCTGTGAAGAAACTGGGCTACAAAGGCGGGGTTATGATAACGGCATCTCATAACCCTCCTCAGTACAACGGGATAAAGGTCGTAGGGATGGATGGTGTAGAAATATCTCGTGAAGATGAGGCTGAGATCGAAAGGATATACTTTGAAAAAGCGTACAGAAAAGCGGATTGGAAGGGGATTGGTATTTGTGGAAAAGAGGACTCGGTTATTCGAACTTACATAAAAGGTGTCTTAAGCCAAGTTGATAACGATATAATAAAGAAAAGGGCTTTGAGAGTGGTATTAGACCCTGGCAACGGAGCTGCAGCAATATCTGCTCCCTACGCTCTTTCAAGCCTTGGCTGTAAAGTCTTGACAATAAATGGGCATGTAGATGGAGATTTCCCAGGAAGAGGTCCTGAACCTACACCAGCAACATTATCTGGGCTATCAAACGCTGTTAAATTCTACAATGCTGATGTCGGTATTGCTTATGATGGCGATGGCGATAGAGCCGTATTTTGTGATGAGAAGGGAGTTATTCATTGGGGGGATAGGACTGGGGCTTTGTTAGTGGATTATCTTTTAGTCAAAAATCCAGGAGCGCTAGTAGTTACCACTGTTAGCACATCCCAGATAGTAGATTTTGTTGCTGAAAAAAATCGTTCTAAGGTTCTGAGGACTAGAGTAGGTAGCGTTGATGTATCAAGGGCTATGATAGATCATAGCGCTTTATTAGGCTTAGAGGAGAATGGCGGTTTCTTTTACACTCCTCATATGCCAACGAGGGATGGTTTGATGACCTCAGCCTTGCTACTAGAAGCTTTATCATACGCAAACAAGCCCCTCTCTGAGATTCTAGAAGCTCTTCCTAAGTATCATCAAAGGAAGGCTAAATTTGAGTGCCCTAATGAGATAAAGAAAAAGGTCATGGAAGAGATAGAGAAGAAGTCTGTTGGAAGAGTTGAGAGGATAGATGGTGTAAAGATATGGGCTGATGAAAACACTTGGATATTGCTAAGACCTAGCGGTACAGAGCCTTTGATAAGAGTCTTTGGAGAGTCAAAACATGCTGAAAAATTGGATGAATTGATTGAGAGATATTCATCAATAACAAAAGAGAGTATAGAAAAAATAAAAAGAGGGGGGCTAAGTTAGCCCTAAATCTGGGAACTTCGCCTTAGTTACTCCAAGCTCTTCCTGAAGAGTGCGAATCCTTTGAGCGTATTCTTTCATCTTAGCCTTGTCGCCTTGTACTTTAGCAATCTTGTAAGCCTTCCAAGCCTTCTTTAATGCTCCCCATGTCTGGCCCTTTGTATACTTAGACATAATCCATAACCTCATCATATCTCATATGAGATATGAGATATAAACTTTTCACTTGAGATGTATCCATCCTTTTCTCTCTATTTCAATCTCTCTTTCATCAAGAAGTAGACGAACTTTGGGAAGATCATCTGTAACTTTCCCTATTGTTATTATTCTTTCTCCCATTCTTTTCGCCAATCTTTGAGCTTCATCCAGCTTATCTTTTGGTATGGTAGCAATTATTTCGTATTCCTCACCGCCATAGAGGACTAGATCGTTCAAGCTTAGATGATTCATCTCAGCAAAGTTCTTGACATCGTCTGTAGTAGGCAGATTGTTTATCTCTATCCCGACCTTGCTATTCATCGCTATATCATGAAGAGAGAGGGCTAGACCATCGCTGGAGTCTATAGATGATGACATGAGATTACGCTTTGCCAAAGCTACCCCTAATCTTAGTCTTGGATTCGGCATTACAACAGATGAAATGGCTCTCTCTTTGAATTCGGGATTAGCCTTTAGATCATTGAGCATTATCTTCAAGCCAGAAGAGGAGTAGCCAAAGAAACCAGATGTTATAACTAGGTCTCCAGGTTTTGCCCCTTTTCTTTCCACGATCTTATCTGCAAATCCCACCATGCAGCAGTCTATTATGATGTAATCTGCCTCATTTGTATCCCCTCCTAAAATTTCGATACCGAATTCCTCTTTTGCTATTTTGAATCCTCTTGCAAGCTCCCTAATTTCTGATTCTTTCATTCCTCTTGGAATGCCTAACGAGATCAATGCAGCAGAAGGCACTACTCCTTTAGCAGAAAAATCGCTCGCACACATAACTATGCTCTTTCTTGAAACTTGCCATAGATCCATGCCCTTTGGAACGTCTGTCTTTTCAACAAGCATATCGCTCTTTATCACAACTTTTCCTCTTTTTTTAGGAAGATATGCTACATCGTCTCCTATCTTGGAGAATCTTGGCTTTGGTTGCCCTATTGTATCGACGATTATTCTAATTATTTCAAATTCATCAAGGGCTTCTGCCAAGATCATCCCTCATTATCGACCTTATTCTTTTTAGATAATCCTCCATAATGTGTTCAGCCCTATCCTTTGATTTAGCCTCAACAGACAATCTCAATACTTCTTCAGTCCTTGATGGTCTTATAAGAGTCCAAGAGTCTTTTTGTTTGAATTTTATGCCATCTGTAGTATCAACATTAGGAAGTTCTTGAGTCAGTGTAGATAATATTCTCTTAGCGTCGTCTTTGCTACAAGGAATCTTCTTTCTTATCTGATGATAGTAAGGCAAATCTTTTGTCAAATCGTTTAATGCCCCCTCTTGCTTTATCATTTTTGATACCAATGCTGAGGCTAAGGCTCCATCCCTGCATAAGACAAAGTCTGATAATATCAAGCCACCACTGCTCCCCTCTCCTCCTAATTTGCATCCTCTCTTCATCATCTCCATGACTACATTAGCTTCTCCTACTTTTGAATAGTAAACCTTGCCACCTAGATCGTTGACCATTTTCTCCAATCCCATAGATGTGTCTACGCTTACCACAGCTTCTCTTAATCTCATCTTTCTCATCAAATATTTCAGGCACAGCATTAGAGTGAAGTCTGCTGGTAGTTTCCTTCCTTTTTCATCTACTATAGCAACTCTATCTGCATCACAGTCATAAGCAAATCCTACATCAAAACCATTTGCTACTACACTCTCTGAAAGATCGTTGAGTTTATCTTCGATGGGATCTATGGTCCTTGAGAATATTCCAAGAGAATCGTTAAGAGTTAAAACTTTACAGCCTATCCTTTTGAATAATTTTGGAATGAATAGACTACCCGCTCCTCCTCCAAGGTCTAATGATACCTTTAGCCCTGAGCAAGAATCTTTACCAATATAAGAAACCAATTCTTCAAGATAAATTGAAGAAACCTCTGAATAAACACCAATTTTCGAACTCAATTGAGTTGAATTTAAACTAAAAAGAGTGTCCAACTCTTCCTCAAAGATTCCCCTTCCTCCTTTGACTATGAATTTTACACCATTCCATTCAGGGGAGTTATGGGATGCTGTTATCATTAGACCTCCATCCAGCTTCCTTCGAGCAACTTCTCTGAATAAAGCCGGAGTTGATACTATGCCGAAATCAAGAACTTCACAATCTGCTTCTAAAAGCCCAGATGTTATTGCATGTAAAACCATAATGCCTGAATTTCTTGTATCTCTACCAATCGCGCATGAACCATTTTTGATGAAATTTCCAAACAATCTGCCAATATTCATTAATTCTACAGGATTCAGATCATAGTTTACTATACCTCTAAATCCAGATACTGATAAAATTGCCAAACTTACTCTCATAAAGTTTAGTCGATAAACAATATAAACTATATTACGATGAATTAAATTGTAGCCCCGATAGCATAGTCGGTCTAATGCGTCCGCCTCGTATATGTCAAGAAAGCGGAAGATCGGGGGTTCAAATCCCCCTCGGGGCTTTAAAGATATCTAGGGTGGGGCAAAATTTATCCTTGCCCTTGACTTCTTTTGCTTACCTTGTCCGA
>JBNAWJ010000071.1:0-7459 GCA_049699795.1 Nitrososphaerales archaeon
CGCATGAAAAATATATCCTAAAAGATAACAGTTAAATTTGCCAAAGTTTAGTAATAAGTTTATGACAGATTGACTCAAATCTTAAAGACAAAGAGAATATTTATCAAAAATACATAATATAACCTTTAATGGAAACTTTTCAGATGCTATCTAATAAAAAGAACTACACTTAATTATAACCCCCAAAACAGTATTATGGTGAGGGAAATGAAGGGAAGGAACTACAAAGAAATAAAGGGCATGCCTTACGCAAGGAGAGATTTCATACCTGCCGCTCCAAGACCTAAGATTGCAAAATTCTCCACTGGCAATCCTAGTCAAGACTATGATCTTAAACTTGAATTGAGGGCTAAAGAGAGGGCTCAGATAAGGCACAACGCCCTTGAGGCTGCAAGGGTTGCCTTGAACAAGAAACTAGCAGGAATAGGAGAAGGCAACTACTATCTTCTCATGAAAACTTATCCCCATATAGTGCTTAGAGAAAATAAGATGATAGCTACAGCAGGTGCAGACAGACTTCAAGAGGGTATGAGAAGGGCTTTCGGGAAGCCTATAGGTCTTGCAGCAAGAGTAGAGGTTGATAATATAATTCTTGAATTGAGCATAAAAAAGGAGAATTTAGAAGTGGCAAAAGAAGCTCTAAAAATGGCATCCAGCAAGTTGCCCATCCCTACCTATGTGAAAGAGATTCCATTAAAGCAAAATGTAATAGAAGTCAAAGAGAAATAAAATCTGATTAGAATTCATTTCTTAATCTTATAAGTGATAAAAATGATCTGGATAGATGAAGAGAAGATATTCTCAGAGATTAGAAAAAGAAATCCAAAGACCGTTGTTTTAAATGCGCCTGAAGGTCTTATGATGAAGGTGCAGGAACTCGCCCTTAAGATTCAAGAACTATTTGATGTGCAGACTATAACTATAGCTGATCCTTGCTATGGTGTATGTGATACTGTTGATGAAGAAGTTGAAAGGTTAGAAGCTGATATAGCATTCCATATAGGTCATAATATTTCTTTAGAAAGAATTGGCAAAAATACAGTTTTAATAGATGCAATAGACGATGTAGATTTTGATGAAGTCTTAAGAGCATCACTACCAACTCTTAAAAAATATGAGATAATAGGGCTCTGCACAATATCCCCATATATTCACAAAATCGAGAAAGTTGAATCCTTCTTAAAAGGAGAAGGAATTGAAGCAATTGTAGGAAAAGGGAAAGGACTCGTGAAAGACGGCCAAGTATTAGGTTGTGACTTTCATACAGCCTTTGAAATTAGAGAAGATGTCAAAGCTTTTGTCTTTTTAGGTCAGAGCATTTTTCATGCCATAGGGATAGCTTTAGCAACAAATAAGCCAACCTTTATGCTAGACCCATACTATAAAGAGGTTTTAGATGTCACACCAATGGCTTCAGATTTATCGAAGAAGGTTATACTCTCAATATACAAAGCCTTAGATGCAAATACCTTTGGGATAATAATAGGGTTAAAAGAAGGGCAAAGAAGATTGGAGAGGGCTTATACGATCAAGAATGAGTTGGAGAAGCATGGTAAGAAAGTCTTATTCATAGCTTTACATGAGGTCAACAATGAGAGGTTGATGCAGATACAGAAAATAGATGCCTTTGTACAGACAGCCTGCCCAAGGATTTCTATAAATGGTGAAAGCTTTCATAAACCTGTTCTATCAACTCTTCAGGCTGAAGCCCTTATCAAGATATTGGATGGTAAGGATTTTGAGGATTTATTTCAAAGAAGCACTTGGGTTTAAAAACACTTTTATTAATGAGCATTAAATATTCCTACAATCTTGTCAAACCATCCTTTAATTTCGGAAAAATCGAAGAGGGCAGTCCCAGGGGACATGCTTGCTGTAATAGAGGAGTTCAGTTCTAGCAAAGGGACCTATATAAATGGGAGTTCAATTAGAGCATCAAAACTAGGAATGGCAAACTATAACCTGAAGAAAAAAGAAATCAAGATAGAGCCTTTGAAAAAGATCAAGGTGCCGATGGTTGGCGATAGTGTAATAGGACAAGTAGAAGCTGTACAGAGCAATATTGCCAACATAAGAATCTACTACATCAATAATGAAAGGAGTCTTAGTAATTTTGTAGGGATGCTTGTTCTAAAGTCCGAAAGCCCGATGAGAAGAGGTAGAGAGAAAGCTATCATTTGCAAGCTTGGCGACATAATTAGAGCAAAGGTTACGAGTTGTAAGAATGCTATAGTTCATCTTTCTATAAACGGGGATGAAAATGGAGTTGTATATGCAAAATGTAGCCTCTGTGGTGGAAATATGAACAAGATCGGTCAAAGAGTGAAATGTGTTGAATGTGGTTTCATCGAAGATAGAAAGCTCGCGTTTGACTTTGGCGAAGCTTACTTAAAATGATCAAAATTCTTATTAATTGCTCTTTGATAGAAGCTAATTATGGAAATCAAAGTTATCTCAAGCACCGAGAACACTCTAGTCATCGATGTAGAGGATGAAGACATATCTATACCAGAGATAGTTCGCCGAGAGCTCCTTAAAGATAGTCATGTAACGTTTGCTGGTGTAACTGAACAGCATCCTTTACTAAAGAAGCTTACCATGAGGGTGCAGACTAAAGGT
The DNA here is from genome assembly GCA_049699795.1 of Nitrososphaerales archaeon. Lineage (GTDB taxonomy): Archaea > Thermoproteota > Nitrososphaeria > Nitrososphaerales > JACAEJ01 > JAVZMU01. The sequence continues at coordinate 2,620 of JBNAWJ010000071.1, forward strand.
GTAGAGCCCTTAAATGCTTTAATTTCTGGTTGCTCAAAGGCTATTGAAAAAGCATCTGACTTACTTTCAGAAGTTAAGAAGACTCTTACTAAAGAAGGGGTATAATAAATGCAGTTTTGTGAAAAATGTGGAATGAGACTCAAGTTCAAACAGATAAAGACAGAAGGTAGATCCTTCCAAGGCTTGGCCTGTGATAACTGTGGCTATTACATAAGGATTGAGAAGGTTACTGGTAAGTTAGAGAAATCACCATCCAGTTATATAAAAATTCTAGGGGACGAATCAAGAGAGCTAAAATCGTTGCCCATTGTGACTTTAGAATGCCCAAAATGTGGCAATGCAACAGCTTATTGGTGGTTGTTACAGACTAGAGGTGGAGATGAGCCTCCTACTCAGTTCTATAGATGCACTAATGAAAAATGTAGTCATACTTGGAGACTATACACATAATAAGATACCATATATCCAAAATCTCTCTCAATTTATCATTTGGCCAGCAATAGTTCCATGAGAATCTTCTGGTCTATTTCAGCCCTTGCTCTCCATCCTATGTATAGCATGTCATTCTCATCCTTTGAAAGATAGCCAGTTCTGATAAATCTATCTAAGTTCATGTCAACTCTCCATTTTGGGAATTTTTCTCTTAAGATTTGTTCAACATCACTTTTTGGGGCTTTGCCTTGCCTTGATATTATTAAAGCTATCGTTGCTGCTAAAGCAGCTATGTCATCTATTCTCCACCCAGATGCCATTATATCGCTAACTGCCAAAGGATTCTTTATGGTTATGAAGAACCTTGCTCTATCAAGTTGCTCTTCAGTGGGATTATCGATTACTTCAACATCCTCAAACACAACTTTTACTTGAAGGTTTAACCTATCTAGCTCTGAATTCAATAAGTCTATTATGCTCATGAAATCTTTACCCAAAGCCTTCTTTAATTCCCATCCTCTTAAGCCAGGCTTCCTATGCCTTTGAAAGAAGAGTAATTGAGAAGCTCTCTTCAGTTTTCTGCTCATCTCTGCTTCTTTCTCGCTCAATTCTTTCCCTCCCTAAGATTCTTCCAATTCTCATAATTCAGAGTTATGGGCAAAGAGCGAGTCATTTTTTTACTGGATAGTTTTCTTGGCTCTTTTAGAGGCATTATGAAGATCCTTTCCTCCAATGGGTCTATCACAAGAGTTGCATAACCTTCTGTCAAGATGAAGCTTGTAACATAAACTCTCTCTAAAGTCTCTTCAAAGGTATCTGCATAGACAAAATCCCAATAATCTATCTTATCATTAGTACTCAATTTACTCATCAATTCTTTTAACAATTCCTCCATTTTTTCATCAAAATCCTTTAAAGAGATAACTTTAAGCTTGATCAGATCATCTATCTCAAAAGTTCCAATAGGAGAGCTCGGTCCAAAATCCTCTCTCCATCTCTCACTTAATGGCAAAAGGTTGTTCCAGTAATCTATAGCTTCTTTCAGCCTTTGAGAGAAGATCTGATCTATTCCAACTATAGGATGCCAAGCATTAAGAAAGGCTTCAGCTATATTCTTTGGATCTATCATTCTTATCTTCAGCTCAACGAAGATAGGGTCTATGTAAAGGGATGATGAACGATGCTTTATCCAATCGCTCTGCAGTTTTATGATAGATGAAATAGCATTAATAGCCTCAACATCTAATAGCAACTCATCCAACATCTTCCAATGAGGGAGATACTTCTTTAGCTTTTCAAGAGAAGCCTTCACATTGACTTCAAAAGGATCGATCCCCCTTCTCTCTACCGTTCTACACATTTCAACGATTCTTATCAGATCCTCTAGGCTAACTTTGCTTCTTTGCAAATTCTTTCACCACCTTTGCTTCAGACTTTCCTTGCACATTTTGGACTACTATGACATGAACGTCATGCTCTGTAACAGCGATCTGGCTAGGAGTAATCATTAGATATTGAACATCTTTGCTTTCTTTGATGGTCGAGACCAAAACTTTGAAGATGGCTTCGCGATTCCTTGGATCCATATGAACATCAAACTCATCAACTGCTCTAAAAGGAGACATTATATGTTGCTGTAAGGATAGCAGGAAAGCCATTATAGAGACTGTTCTTTCACCACCACTTTGAGTGTAAGCATCTAGAACAGATGGCGTTCCTCCCCTAAAACTAACGAGAAGTTCTAAACCTGCTGTCTCCAAATCCTCTAAATCGTTGAGCCTCACACTACCTGAAGCGTTCATCTTTGATAATATGCTCTGGTATGAAGGATTGACTTCATCTATGAGCTTTTGCAAAACCTTTCTCCAAACTTCTTTCCTCTCCTCTAACTCTAATGAAGCTCTTTTCCTGTTTTCAGAGACTATACTTGCCTTTTCCTTCAATTCGTTAAAGGTCTTTGAATAAGCGTTATACATTTCCTCTGCTTCTTCAGGTATAGCCCCAAGAGATTGAATGCGAGCATCTACTATTTTAATCTCGGCATCTATCTCCATCAAGTTTCTCTCAGTCTCTATTCTTTCACCAGCCTTCTCCATCAAAGGAGCTAGCTCATCGAACCTCTTCTCACCATCTTTTATCTCTCTGTTTATATCATCTATCTCATCTTCTACGCTCTTCTTTCTAAAGCTTAGTATAGCCTCATTAACCCTATAGTTGACATACTTCTCTAAACTTGATATTATCTCCTTCTCCAACTTGCCCAATCCGATCTGAGTCTTAGAGATTTTATCTTCAATCTGTTTTTTATTATCGTCAAAGTTCTTGACTTTCTCAGCCAGTTTGCCTACAGGCTCTGTATTTAACTGGCTTAAAATCCTCTCTGTGACCTGAATTTCTGTTATTGCCTTCTCAAGCTCTAGTAAAGAATAGTAAAGTTTCCTTTGCTCCATCTGTTGAAAAGTAAGTTTTTCATAAGAATTTTTTACGAATCCCTTCGTCTGATCTATTCTCGATATAATGTTCTCTAAAGTATTCGTTTTGTTCTTAAGCCTCTCTTTTAGAGATGCTATTATCCTTTCTTGCCTTATTATCTGAGCCCATATGACTTCTCTCTCCAAGAATCCTCTTCTCGCTATGAGCTCCTTTCTGAGAAGGCTCTTCTCATATATATCTCTCCAATAATTCAGAGTTTGCTCAGCGCCCTCAAGAGCCTTTAGCGTTGATTCTTCTTCACTTATCAAGCCTGAAAGTTTTTCCTCAGCTTCCATTATCCTTCTTCTGTAATCTTGAAAGCCGACAGCCTCTTCTACCATCTTCAGCTTCTCTTGTGGTGAGATGATACTGAACTCCTCCACCATATTCTGGTGCATTATTATGAGCATATTATCAGGGTTTATGCCAAAATCTCTAAAGAGCCTCGTGACCTGGCTCTTATCTATCTCACGATAATCTGCCTCATACCAGTATGAACCATCCTTTCTCAAGTAGCGGGAGAGCATAAAGGTATCAGATTTGAAGAAGGGTATAGGTCTCTTACCATTTCTTGGCTTATTGTCAAACATCAAAGTAGCCCTTGCTATATCTTTTCCATGCCTTATCAGATCGCTTAGCTTTCTGCTTCTCTCAGTATATGCCTGACCTAAAACTACAGATATGGCAATAAGTATCGAGGATTTGCCAGCACCATTAGGTCCACAGATTATGTTCAACCCAGGCTTTAATGGAATCCTTGCATGCTCATAAGACATGAAGTTCTCTAAAATTATCTCGTTTATGGTCACAGGAACCTTAGCCTTTCTTTCTGATAACATGCTCATCACCTTTTTACCTATTATTGCTTAAATTCTTAAAGGAAACCTCCCATAAATCTGATGAAACCCTCCTTCGTCCTAAAACTCAAGGCATGGTTATGATCTTTTTCATAACCTATCGTTGAATAAGTTTTTTTACCATAATCATGCCCAGGGTAAATCCTGACATCATCATCCAACTCCATCAACCTTAGTAAGCTATCATACAATTCCTCGGGATTTCCTCCTGGTAAATCTGTCCTACCACAACTTCCTACGAAAAGAGTGTCTCCAGTTAACAGTTTTTTGTCTATCAAAAGGCATATGCTTTCAGGGGAGTGGCCAGGCGTATGAATGACTCTCATCCTTAATTCTCCTATCTCTATTATATCATCGTCTCTTACAGATATGTCTTTCATGGCTTTTGCTTTCTCGTGCATTACTATCTTGGCTTTTGTCTTTGATGCTAAATCTTCATTCGCCTTTATATGATCAAAGTGAGCATGAGTGTTTATTATATATTTTATTCTTAGATTATGCTTATCAGCCTCTTTCAGTATTCTATCAACATCATCTGCTGGGTCTACAACTGCAGCAAGACCAGAACCCTCATCCCCTATCAAATAGGTGAAGTTCATCATTTCGCCAATGAGCATCTGGACAAAGATCATTTAGTAATATCACTTTAATTATAACATTTCTAAAATTTAAAGGATTTAAACTGATTTATCAAGATATAGCCAACTATTATGGGAAGGTGATAAATAATGGGTGAAAAAATTTTGGACCCTAGAACTAAAGAACTTGTTGCCCTTGCCGCTTCAGTGGCTGGACTTTGCTAACCATGCTTTAAATATCATTCAGCCAAAGCCAAGATTTTGGGCATAAATGAAAAAGAGATAAGAGAAGTAATCAGAATATCTAAAACAGTGAGAAAGCGTGGCGCTGAATTCATGGATGGGTTTATAGAGAAAACTTTGAGCAAGTTAGCCAGTCAATAAAAGTGCTTTGCTGATAAGTAATACACAGAACTTGCGTAAGCGTAATGAGAAAGAATTATAATTTTAGCTTTGTGGCTTAATTTTAATCTTTCGCTTCATTAATCTTTTGTTTTATGG
>JBNAWJ010000072.1:0-7378 GCA_049699795.1 Nitrososphaerales archaeon
CATATAACGACACTAAGACTAAACGACTATCCGATAATTAAAGGTGAAGAGCCTTTTAAATTTCTTTTATGTATATGAGTTTAATGTCCGAAACTAAACCTTCATCTCCAATACCCATAGAAGCAAAGTTAAAGACTGGAATTCCTGAGATAGACGATATGTTAAAAGGTGGCATATCTCATCCTAGCTCAATATTACTCTTAGGAGTTGTAGGTAGTGGGAAGACAGATATCTTTTTGAGGTTGCCACGTTATAGGCTTGAAAAAGGCGATTGTGTAATCTTCGTCTGCACAAATAACTTTCCAGAAAACTATAGAATTATGATGAAGGCTGAAGGATTTGACCCAAAACCTTTTGAAGAGAGAAGTTCACTAATATTCATAGATGCTTATTCCAAGGAATTTGGGTTAAAGAGCAAAGAGAAGTATTCTGATTCAATGATGCCTTACGATATTAGCATAGCGATTTCGAAAGCCATGGAAGAAGCAAAGGGCACAAACAAGATAATCATCATTCATAATTTGACGAACATTCTAGATGTTTACGGAGCTAAAGAAGGATTAACGTTCTTAAGGAATATTGTTGCCAAGACAAGAGAAGCTAAAGCAACTTTGCTCTTAAGCCTAAACCCTCAAGCATTTCCTCCAGGAGTAATCGCTCTCGCTCAAGAAGCTGTTGATGGCGTAATAGAATTAAAGGTGAAAGACAAAGAAGGGGGGAAACCTTCATCATGCGCATATGCCAATGATCGCTAACACAAATGTTAAGGAGCTATTTAAGTAACGCTAGGATTCTTTGATGAAACTCTTCATACCTTTAATCCCCCTCTCATATATTTCAACCCTTTCCTTTCCATAACTTGGTTTAGTTTATCAATCCCTTCTGAAAAATCAACACGATTGCATAAGGTACTTTGGCAAACATCACAAATCAACCACCAATATCTTCCATCAGCCTTAATATAGACATCAACAAGCCTATCTAATTGACGATCAAATAGTGTTACTTCTAAATGATGCCACTCTTGATCATTTATCCAATCGTCAAAAAATTTATCCCACTCTTCCTTTGTAGCATCTGCAGATGCTCTACCATAAGCATAAACATCAAGCCTATTCTCCTTTAATGCTCTTTTTAGCTTGTTCAAATAATCCTTGAATGATTGCTTTAGGGTCTGCTAAAATTGCTAATAATAGATCATAAGTCTCTATCTTTCCTTCTCTCTTCAGCCTTTCTAAGCATTTTCATGGTATAGCTTATCATTGTAATAACGCTCCTCTCCTAAAGGGATTATATTACCACATGCATCACAATACTCTATAGGTTCTTCATCCTTTTTATAAGAATGTCTCCTTTCTTTAATTTATGTATAATTAATTGTTATTAATAAGTTATTCATAAGTGGTTCTGTTAACTTGCTGTGGGATGTTGGTTGCTGTTAATCATCGTGAGCTACGTAATAACAAGTTTACAGTACCCATAGAACCGAGAATTATCATGTGGCAGTAAAAAGTATCGTTCTTCCATCTGGAAGAATAAATAGATATGTTGGAACACCATCCGTTCTCAAGTCTAACATACCAACCATCTCATTAACGCTAATCTTGAACTGTCCCTTCGCAGTATATGGGCTCTTTGCATCACCTAACGCTTTCATACCGTAGTCTAAGCCGGATACTATACCATGCTTTTTGATCCTATGCCCTACAGTTACGCCAGTTAGCAATTCTGCATCTCTTACAAGCATTGGAGTTGGCGCAATTTCTGGAGAGCCTTCTCCTGCTATTGCGTGTAATCTCTTACCAGCTAGAGTTACAGCCATTACACATACCACCCCTCATATCCTCCAGCTGATGGCTTTGCTGGTGATGTTGCTACTGGTATCACGAAAGCTGTTGCATACCTTTCACACTCTCCTCTTATAGTCATCATAAAGTCTGCTAAACCCTCTCTGAATCTTCTGAAGAACTCTTTTACTGCTATGGATTTCTGCTCTGAAGTCAAGTTAGGATTCGTCTTTATACCAGAAATGTATGGTTGGACAAGCTCTTGGAATACTTCCATCCTTATTATACCATGAGTGCCATACTCTCTCATATAGCGCTCATGTCCTTTTACTCCTTCTACTGTCTCCTTTGCTGATAGCATTTGACGTGGTACTGGTGGTGAACGATAACTACCGAATGTTCTTTTTCTTCTTGCCATACCTTTTTAGATATGGAATGGTTTTTTAAACCGATTGCAAAAAGTGATGCTAATCTGAGAATATTCTCAGATTAATGTAAAATCTTCTCAGATTACCAACCTGAGAATAAAAAGCCTCAAAAACCCCACCTCTGACCCTACATCCATGCTGATATGCTTATCTATAACAAATTCCTTAAGTTCACAGGGAAGGGTCTTATTGGTTAGATCATTAAATTATTTCCTTGATGGAGTTGTAGCCACAGCCTATAAAGAACTAAAGATATCCCTAAGGTATTCAACATGGGTTCTGACGATGTTTGCAGCCCCCTATGTATTATCAATTCTAATGCAAAATATTGGGGGCTTCGCTGGAGGTTCCCAGGCTTACGTTCGCTTTTCGGCTTATACGGGAACAGAGAATGCATTCGTGTATCTGGTCTTAGGAAGCCTCCTTTGGATGATGGCTGCTGTAGTTATGTGGGACATAGGCCTCTTGCTGAACAATGAAAGATGGAGAGGAACCTTAGAACAAAACGCCATGGCTCCCGTGCCTTTCGTTTCCTTAGCAATAGGCTTCACTATAGCAGACATTTTGTTCACATCACCGGTATTCATAGTCGGAGTTGCTTCAGCCCTTTTGATGGGAGGGGCTTTCCATCCAATTTCTTTCTTACAGATTTCCTTACTTTTCATAATAGGACTCCTTCCACTTTATGGCATGGGTTTACTATTTGGAGCCGTATCCTTCAAAAGCAGAAGGAGTTATTCAGTAGTGAATACGCTCAATACCACCTTAGCCATAGTCTCTGGCTCTCTTTATCCTATAACTATATTGCCATTATGGTTGCAATCTGTCTCGAACTTAATCCCGTTAACCCATGCAACAATCCTTGTTAGGACCTTTTCTCTTTTGCCTCAGTTCTTTCTAAGCGAATCATGGCGTCTCTTAGTACTAGCATTCATGATGATTATCTATCCTTTAATAGGAATTTTCGCATTCAATATGGCTGATAAGCAAGCCCGAAGGAAGGGAGACTTTGCTAAGTATTAAATCGTTAATGAACTTGGTTTCAGATTTGATGGCCGCGGCTTGGAAGAATTGGAAGATAAGAATCAGATATCCTGAATGGCTAATATCAGAGCTCATAGACTCGACCCTTTATCTTATCATGTTTTCAGTCGGGGCGTTGATATTTTTGCCAAGTTTTTCAAGCATCCAAGGATCTTTAGTAGTGAATTCTCTGGTTTGGGGGTTTGTGTTCATGGTGAATTTCGGCTACGCTATCTGGAGCCTAGGTTTCTCGTTGCAAGCAGAGAATAGGGCTGGCACTCTTGAACATGTATTTCTGACGCCTGCATCAAGGCTTGCTTTCATAGTTGGAAGTGGATTTCAAAGTTTTGCAACTGGGGCTCTTTTGATAGTGATATTGTTGCCTGTGATAAATTTACTCCTAGGTATACCTATAATCATCCAAGATGCAGTTCTATTGATGATCTCTTACGCAGTAATGATAGTTATGATGCTTGGGTTCGGCATAATCTTCGCTTCTTTAATTTGGCTTTTAAGAACTCCCGAAGGCATAGGGAGTTTGACTTATTTTCTCGTGATGATTTTTGCAAGCGTGTTTGTGCCTGCCACTACTCTTCAAGAACCTCTAAGGATCCTAGTGTCACTCTTCCCATTAACGTATCCTATAGATATGATAAGGTACTCTGCCATAGGTACGCCTACTCTATTTGAACCGATGCTAGAGCTTTTCCTTACCAGCGTATTATCTATAGTTATGCTTTTCTTTGGTCTTTTGACATTTCGAATCATTGAGAGGAGATTGGAGCACGGGGGTACTTTGGTAGCCTTCTAGTTTGGCATAGGTTAGACTTTAGTCCCATTGAACAAGTTTTTGCCCTGAAATTAACGTTTTTATAAACGATCTTTTTCAATCTTTGATATGAACGTAGCGCCATTTGTTGAGTCTCCACAAGATGTAGTAAAGAAGATGTTGCAACTAGTTCAGCCAAAGCCTGACGAGATTCTTTATGATATGGGTTCAGGAGATGGTAGGATAATCATCATGGCGGCAAAGGATTTTGGCTTGCGTTGCGTAGGAATAGAGATTCGCGAAGATTTGGTCAGAAGAGCTATGGCGGAGATAAAAAGGTTCAATTTGGATAGCAGAATTAAGGTGATGAACGAAGATTTTTTTAACGTGGACATATCTAATGCCGATATAATTACGCTATATCTTACAACTTCGGCAAATGAAAAGTTAAGACCGAAACTTGAGAAGGAACTCAGGAGAGGTGTTCGTGTTGTATCTCATGATTATGAAATAAGGGGCTGGAGGCCAACAAAGATCTCTAGAGACGATCCACCAGGACACACAATATATCTCTACGTCTTCGATCCTGCAACAACTCCTACGAAAAATGAGGTTAAGTTCCCTTTCTTCCGATAGGCGTTTTCTTCATTTTCACTAATTTTTCAATCTTTTCAACAAGAGTCTCTATCTCTTTCTCAGTATTGTAGAGATAAGTCGAGGCTCGAACAACGCCATTTTTTGATTTTAATAGGTTCTTTACAAGTGGTTGTGCACACATGAAACCACTTCTGACAGCTATATTTGAGGAAATATCCAAGAAAAGTGCTACATCATTAGGATCAAGATTCCCGATGTTGAAAGATAACAGATTATTTCTCTTTTCTTGACTAGGGCCATAAATCTTTACGCCTTTTATGGTACTTAGCATCTTGTATAATAATCCTATCAACCTCTTGTCATTCCTAGCAATCTTCTCTAACCCGATTTTCATTAAATAGCGGGCAGCCTCTCCTAGCCCTATGGCTTCGGCTATGGGCAAAGTGCCAGATTCGAAACTTGCTGGGAACTTGGCTAGAGTATATCCATGTAAACTTACTTTGTCAACACTTTCTCCGCCTACGAAAATAGGCTCCAATTCGTTCAGAACATCAGGATTGACGTAAAAACCTCCAATCCCTGTAGGTCCACACATCTTGTGACCACTAAACGAAAGAAAGTCAACACCTAGCTTTTTGACACTTAAAGGTATATGTGGCACTGATTGGGCTCCATCTAAAGCTACTATTGAACCGTGCTCATGGGCAATATCGACTATGTCTCTTACTGGTGCAATGGAGCCTAACACGTTGCTTATATGAGCTATCGCTATAACTCTTGTATTATCGTCCACTTGCTTTTCAAAATCTTCAGTATTGATGAGAAAATCCTTTGTAGGGTTGACAATTCTCAATTCTAAACCCTTCTCTCTACTTATCTTTAGCCAAGGTAAGAAGTTGCTATGATGTTCTATGGCTGTAGTCACTATGTTCTGTCCTTTTTTGAACTTTAGGCTGCTTGCTACAAAATTTAATCCTTCGCTAGTATTTCTCACAAAAGCTACTTCATCCTCTCTTGCATCTATGAGCTTAGCTACGCTTTTCCTCGCCTCCTCTAATTCACTTGTAGCTCTATCAGCTATTCTGTAAACGCCTCTACCGGTATTGGCTCTATATTCTCTATAGTATTCTAACATCTTCTTTAAGACTTGCTCAGGAGTCAAAGAGCTGGCAGCACTATCTAGGTATATGAGTCCAGATTTGAGAATGGGAAAATCCTCTCTGTATTCATTCAACTCTAAAATAAATTCTACAAACGAATAATTAAAGGTTAAGCGTTTTTGTTACATGATTTCTTGACAAGGAATGTTAAAAAACAAAGCTAAATTAAAAACTGTAGGTCGTTTGGTGTGCAAAAAGAGAAGTTCGATGCTATAGTGGTTGGGGCTGGTCCTGCTGGAACTACCTCCGCATTGATAATGGCAAAGGCAGGGCTTAGCGTCGCTTTACTAGAAAGAGGGGATTATCCAGGAGCGAAGAATATGTATGGTGGAGCTATATACAGATGGCCTTTAGAGTTAATAGTACCTGACTTTGCAGAAAAAGCTCCTATTGAGAGAAGAATAGTTGATCATAGGTTTATGATCTTATCGAAGAGCTCAGGATTTAATTTCAGCTTTAAGAACCCGGGCTTTGCCCAACCTCCTTACAACGCCTTTACAACTCTTAGGGCTATGTTCGACCTTTGGTACGCTAAATTGGCAGAAGAGGCAGGAGCCTTGCTTGCAACCTCAGTAAGTGTTACTGATCTTATCTGGGATGGCAAGAAGGTTGTAGGTGTGAGGGCTGGAAAAGGCTCTGAAAACGAACTTTATGGTAATATAGTGATAGCTGCTGATGGGGCAAACTCCAAATTAGCTACACAAGCAGGTTTGCGTCATCCATTAAGACCTGAAGAAGTCGCTCTGGGAGTAAAAGAAATTCTTGAACTTGATCGTAGAATTATCGAATCTAGGTTCAATTTAAGAGAAAATGAAGGTGTAGCCATTCAAGTGCTTGGAGTAACCCATGGAATGATGGGTGGCGGTTTCATTTACACCAATAAGAATAGTCTGAGCATAGGCTTAGTAGTGCTATTGGAACATTTAATTCAATCAAAGATAAGGCCCTACGATCTATTGGACGAATTCAAGAGTCACCCGCTCATAGAGCCTTTGATAGAAGGGGGAGAGCCAAGGGAGTATAGCGCCCATTTAGTTCCTGAGTCAGGGTATCACGGCATTCCAAAGCTATACACTGATGGATTGATGGTAGTTGGCGATGCTGCATCTCTAACCAGTAGCATATACCAAGAAGGAGTGAATATGGCCATAGAATCAGGCATTTATGCTGCTAAAGCAGCGATAAAAGCAAAAGAGTTAGGAGATTATTCGTCCAAGACTCTATCATATTATGAAAATCTTCTCAGATCGAGTTATGTAATGAAAGAATTGTATCAATTAAGAGACTTACCAAAAATTTTCAGAGATAATCCTCGCCTTTTTAGTATTTACCCTGATCTGATAAATTATGCAATGAAAGAATTGTTTAGCATGGATGGAGAATTAAGGAGAGTTAAAAGCAAAAAGATCATCAAAATGATAAGACAGAGAGTTGGCTTTTCTAAACTTTTGCTTGATTTAATAAAGGCTAGGAAGATCATTTAATATCATGGAAAAATTTTTCATGCCGGGAAACTCGATCCAAGGTTTTTAGTAAGCACATAAGCAATTTATGTCTTTTGGGGCTTTGTAGAAAACCTCATTTCTTACTCTTCTCATAATATTGAGGGTGACA
>JBNAWJ010000073.1:0-7372 GCA_049699795.1 Nitrososphaerales archaeon
TATGAGTTCAAAGCCCCTTTTAAACGAGAATTATTAAATCTTGCTTGAAAATGAGCTTTAACAAAATATTTTGTAATTTGATGCTTTGTGGCTTAATTACTAATTTCGAATTTATTGTTCCATTGTAGTCCTTTAGAGTAAGAGTTTCGAAAAGATAGTTCACGCATGAGGGCGAAAATCGGAACATAGCGTACGAAAAGTCGGAATTAAGCCACAAAGCATAATTTGATCCATTTTTCAGATTTTTCTTCATGAATCTTTAATTTCTTATTGCACTTTAGATCAAATTCTGTCCTTATGTGAGCTGAATTAAAGGTGCTATTCTACTTCGCTTCGAAGTATGTCTATGCTATCTAATAGACTCTTTCTTGCATCATCGACTCTTCTTTGATGAACAGGCAAGAGCTTATCGAAAGCCTCAGCCTTGATTTTCTTTGTGGAGAATTGATCATAAAGGTTGACCAAATCCCTTACAGTGCGATCGTAATCATGATGAAGATCGCTTATCTCAGACAGAGGTTTTTGAAGAGAAGGCTGCAAAGAGATCAATTTTTGTCTTAGTTCGTTTATCTTGGCGTTAGCCTTACTTATCCTTTCCTCGAGCAATCTTTGTGTAGTCTTAAATTCGGCTTTAGAGATTTGACTCAATTGCCTTTTCTTGTGCAGCTCTATTAGCTCTTTTGTTGCCATTATCTTTTCTTCAAAAGATTCTACATACTCTCCCGTTCTGATAACTACTTCTTTTAATTCCTCCTTGACAAATGGCTTCCCTACTACAACAAAGGCTACCAAAGCTATTATGAAGATAAACGATGCGATGGGCATTATATCCTTAGAAGCCCAAGCTAAGCCATATCGAAATTCTATGCTTTTGTTACTATCTAGTGGACTGGCGTTGACTTTAGATTCCTCAGCCTTACCATAAACAAAGAAACCCTCTGGGAAAGTGACTTTTACGGTGTAATCGTATACAACGCCATCTATAGGACTTCTTAGGGGAAGAGAAAGCTCGAATAAACCATCCTTTGCTTTTATGAAATCCGATGATTTTGCAGGATACTCCAATGTTATTGTGTATTTCTCTCCTCTTTCCAAACTATTTCCTAAACTCACTTGCTTGTTGTTGGCATCACTCGAAGGATTAGAAAACGGATTGATCAAGGGTGGAATTACAACAACACTTGTAAAGTCATTAGTTAATAGGCTTGGCTTCAACTTGCTTATACTTACATTGTCATAATTGATCATGGTTATAGTATCTCTAACCCTTATATCTCCTAAAGAGGATAGTATCAGCTCTCTTTTTGCATCAGTGAACTCTAGAAGGGCAAAGTAGACCTTTGCTGGATTGCTTATTGTCACTCTCTTAGTTATAGAAAAGCCTTGAGTAACGTTTGAGAAGATTCCTAGCAAAGTCCATCTGTTCTTGATCAAACTAGACGTAAAATTCTCATGCTGGCTAGCGAAGGTTATGAAAAATGGAAGACTCAAGGATGAATTGACTTGCTTACTGGACAAGCTTAGAGCTGGAACTAGAGGGATTGAAGCACTGAAATTTATATCACTAACTCGAGAAAAAACCTTTGCAAGGTAAAACTTTACTGAAATAGTAATATTCTCATTTGGTTGGATTTCATAGCCTTTTGGATCTATAGTAAGCCTTGTATAATTCTCAGTTAAAGCTATGTCAAGATTAAAACCACTAGGGCTTATTTCTTGAGGGATTATTTTATCATAAAGCTCCTTCGGATATGTTATATTGATCAACGGTAAGATAGCATTTGTTTCAAAGTCATTCTTGATAAAGATGGTCTCGTTTACTAATATGAAGCCATAATCACTCACAGCCATTTGATGATTAAAGAAAGAAATGTTTTCTATCGTTGATTGAGCTTTAGCCTGATAAGGTAAGGATGGTAATATTAAAAGCGCTATGATCAGAATAATAGCGTACTTCCTTGACAAAGCCATGCCAAAACAAGGTTAGAGGCATGATTAAAATACTTAACTCTATTGATAAGAATTTTATTGTTCAGACTTTAACTTGTCCTTAATTGGTATGAGCCTTCCGTCCTCTTTTATCATTATCTTCGTTTCTATACGTATATCCATACCCAGAGCTCTGAAAAGCCAAAGAAGCTCCCCTCCTGATATGAAGCCCTTCAAAGACCCAGACTTGATGAGTTCAGCAAGTTTATTCACAATAAGGGCAGTATTCTTTGGATAGTCTCTCTCAGCAATTATGAGAACTTCTTCTCCTCTATCCACCAATCGACTTAGCACTAAGTCTCTTGACTCTTCTTCTTTCGTTTTTTTCGTTTTTTTGGTGAACTTCTTCTTTAGCTCTAAAAGTCTCCTTGCTTTCAATAAGTCTAATTCTTTGTCTTCTTCCATAAACATCAACCATTGGATCATCATGAATTAAATTTAGAAATTCTATCCTTGAAAGGAGACTTTAATATCATTTCGATAAAGAACTCATGAAGCCTTGTATCGTCTGTCAGCTCTGGATGAAAAGCAATACCTATCAAGTTGTTTTGCTGAACTGCCACAATCTTGTCTTCATAACTTGCAAGAACCTCAACATCTTTGCTCAGAATCGATGCTATAGCTGGCGCCCTTATGAAAACTCCTGGGAAAGGGTTTTTTCCTATCTTGGGTATTTTGAGACTTATTTCAAAGGACTCACGCTGTCTTCCGAAGGCATTTCTTATAACCTCTACATCCAATAACCCTAAAGTTGGTTGGTTTGTCTCTCCTATCTTTGCATCACGAACCTTTTTAGCCATTAAAATCAAGCCTGAGCATGTGCCAAATATGGGCATTCCAGAAAGAGCAGCACTCTTTATTTTTGAAATCATCTCATAACGCTCGGCTACTCTCCCTATAGTTGTACTCTCTCCACCAGGGATTATAAGACCATGAATCTCATCCAATCGGTCCTTTTCCTTGACCATTACTGCCTCTCCTTCCAACCCCATTTCTCTTAAAGTTGCATTGGTAATATCTATATGCTCTGATACATCTCCTTGAAGAGCTAATACTCCTATTCTTAAAGTCTTCAATTCTATCTTCTTACACACCCCTAACTTGCATCATCTGCTCTGGCTTCAGCGTCTTGATGTCTATGCCTATCATAGAATTCTCTTCGGATATCATCTTACTTGCTTCCAGTACTATCTTTGGATCATCCCAGTAAGTAGTCGCTATTACTATGGATTCAGCCCTTTTTGCTGGATCCTTCGATTTGAATATGCCTGAGCCAACGAAGACTCCATCAGCCCCTAAATGCATCATCAAGGCTGCATCTGCAGGAGTTGCTATCCCTCCAGCGGCAAAATTCACCACAGGCAGTCTACCAAGCCTGGCTGTTTCTTTGACCAAATCTATAGGCACCCTGTATTCTTTCGCTATATCAAGTAATTGCTCTTCACTTAAGCCCTTCAACTCTCTGATCTTGCCCATGACCAATTTTATATGCTTAACAGCTTCAGCAACATTTCCAGTGCCCGCCTCTCCTTTTGTTCTGAGCATAGATGCTCCTTCTGCAATTCTCCTCAAAGCCTCTCCCAAATCTCTACAGCCATTGACGAAGGGAACTGTGAACTCCCACTTGTCTATATGGTGAGCATCATCAGCAGGTGTTAGAACCTCGCTCTCGTCTATCATGTCTATTCCTAAAACTTCAAGGATTTTTGCCTCCATGTAGTGCCCTATCCTGCACTTTGCCATTACAGGTATTGTCACATGATCCATGACTTCTTGTATCCTTTTAGGGTCACACATCCTTGCTACTCCTCCTGCAGCTCTAACATCCGCTGGTAATTTGTCAAGAACCATGACAGCTATTGCACCAGCATCTTCAGCAATCTGAGCTTGCTCAACGTTAGTAACATCCATTATTACTCCTCCCTTTTGCATCCTTGCAAAGCCCCTTTTCACTCTAACGGTGCCAAATCGTGGCTTTTCCATTTTTGTTTCTATAGTTGTTATCGTCATGGCTCCAACCTTTTATGATATCTTAACTAATAGAATTCTTCCCTATTTAAGTTAATTTATGCTAAAGTTTTAGATTTGAAGTCTGTAATAAGCATTCCTTAAATTTTTTAGCTCTTGATAGCCTCTATTGGTTGCCTTATAATAGTCTTCATTTTTTTCTGGCGCTGATTTGCGTGGATCACTCAAATATATCTCATGATGCCTTCCTCTTAGTTCATAACCTTTTTCTCTAATGAAGTTATGTAGTTTCTTGATGGTTGGTCCTTCAGCAGAGTATGGACCTATGTGCATTATTTGAGCAGATAATCCTCCATGAAAACCTTCAAACCTCATTTTTGAAAGAGCAAGCAAATTCTTCTTTTTTCCAACTTGTTCGAGAGCCTTTTTGAACAGATCTTTCGTCACGAACTCTGGCTGCATGATCATCACTGTCCATTTCCATGCATCTTTGTCTTCCGTACTGAATTTACTCATATCATCGACCCACCAAAGACCTTCAAGGGGCATTACGCTATAGTCTATGGCTGTCTTTCCTTTCTTGACCATAAACTTAAGAGCATAAGATACACTATACAATGCTTCTACTGCATCCTTGAATTCTTGCGCTTTATTTGGATCTCCTACACCATCTATCATCAGAAAGTTCATTCTTGGGACATCAACAATTACAACTTCTTTTGCAGAAGGATTGTACAAGTGCTTAAGCTCCTTTTTAGATCAATTTTTGGCATTTAACTCACTTCGAATTGGCTTAACTTTTTTACCATTAGTTATTAAGTCTTAAGTAGATTTGCTATCCTTTTTCCAAACTCTATGCACTTAGGAAGTTCTCCCTCTGAAATTGGACCCTTCATTCCTTCAACTCTCATGGATAATCCAGGAGCTATTATCTTCAACCCAGGAACTTTTTCGTTTATTTGTTTCTCCATCTTCTTAACCGCTTTTTCAAAATCCTTTCCAAGATATGTGTCAAAAACAGCAAACGATTTTCCACTCAATGATAACTTGCCAAGTTTATCTATGAACTTCTTTATTCCTCTAGTTGGACCACCAATATGATTTGGCGAACCTATCAGTATGGCATCATAATTCGCTAACTTGTTAAGATCAAATTCTTTTATCTCACTTAGAGTAGTTTCTATTCCTCCAACTTCCTTCATTCCTTCTGTGATCTTTTCTGCTACAAGTTTTGTATTGCCATACTTTGTCTCATAAACTACTATGACTTTTGCCAAAGAGTTCGCCCATTATTTTCAATTTGATAATAAGCATTATTAACTCTATTGATTGCTTAATATCTCTTATCGGCCTTCGTTCATCGATTCATAGCTCTAATCGCTTAATAGTTACGATCTTTTACTTCATTGATGTGATGCTATGCTTCATGGTTAATACTCGATTATGGAATCATGCTGGTAGTGCTATTACAGTTAAAGATCTAGTTTTAATCGAACCCGATCCTCCGGTTACACCCCATTGGATTGTAATCGTGTAGTTACCTGCATTAACATTTGGCTGGTACCAGTCATATGAGAGAGAAGCCGGAAGATGTTAAAGACATGATAGAGTCTTTACTGAAGTACCAGTCATATGAGAGAGAAGCCCACAAGCCGGCCTTAAGTCCTCCAGGTTGCATATAAAACTCACCTGGCTGGGCATCAATCGTAGTCGTACCATTCCATATCGTTGCTCTCCAACGGATAGACGCATCTACGTCAGCTACAGAACTTGTGCTGAACAGAATGATCAAATGACTCGTTCTTTTAATGTTTATTGTGACAGACATGCCATCTATATCCTCCCAAGTGAGTGTTGACTTACTTATTTGTGTAGTGCTAGATGTCGAATTGTATGGGATTGCATACGCTGAGAGTATTGAATTGGTAACGGCTCCATCAGCTAACTTGTCTGTTGTAACAGCCTCATCAGCTATCTGTTGATTCTTTACTGGGAAAAGACTCAAAACATATGGCGCAATTATAATCATTGTGATTACAGAAAGAAGATATGCCACGACTATTGCCAGAGCGATGCCTTTCATTGAGCTTTTGCGCCCCCTGGTGGTGGAGGAGGAACATAGTTCATACTTCTTATATTTCTCATTTATTTCACCTCTCACTTGGGTAATGCTTCCAAGACTTAAAGTTTGCCTTTTAAATTAATAAAGCCCTTCTTGAAAATTCATAATAAAACCATAAACATCTAAGTGTAAATTTTGATCTGTTCGAACAGTCTCTATAGGTGAATAGCCAAGTTAAAAATAGCCAAAGATGCCAATAATGCTTCTTCAGTTCTGACCGTTGCTGTCTTTTGATTAGGCATAGTATTTATGATAAATTTGCTGATTTGCATAGGGTTCATGTTCTCATCTGAAAGAATCTCGAATACTCCTCTTTTAGGAGAGCCAAATACAAGCAATATGCTTCTTGCCCTTTTCACTTCATCAATCAATTCAGACCAGAATTCGGTTATTATTCTTCCTTTCTTGGATGTGAAGATGATCAAGTCAGATTTTATGCTCTTTACAAGCTTTCCTAAGGATGAAGCAGTTTTGACTTCATAGCCCCAGTAATCCTTTATCTCATCCTTTTTTGCTACTCTGCATTTCAAATCTGGATATTTTGATGTGAATACAACTGTCAATCTCTCGCCATTCTTTACCATGCCCTCTAAAGGTATAAGAGAGGATAGACCAACATCTACTAAAATTCTCTCTCCTGATTTTATGGCTACGCCTTCTCTCAAATCTCCAACCTTAACATCAGATAGAGGAATCTCTAGCTTATGGTGAGGAGTTCTTAAAGGTGGTAGAAGACCTGCATATGTTAATGCTTTCAATTGTTTAAAAAGCCTCTTCCTAAGATACTGAGGTGTTTCCATATATTCAAGAATAGTCTTTATAATTTCTTCATCCTCTTCATAGTTTCCAGATAAATCTTTGTAAAGGTAAATCTTTGATACTCCGAAGATGGAGCAAGCTCTACCAATCATGCCCAGTTTTGATGTCTTCTCCCTAAGATGATAGGAATCTGATACAAGTGAATCTGGTATGGCGACCCATAACTGCGGGGTGATCATAAAGATGAATATGCTACCTACTGATAAAAGTTCAATATTTATGCTTCTAACCTAAGGGCTTCTTAATGAAGAGTTTGACATGCTATTACTCCTGAATAAAGTAGATGAAATTCAAAAGCTACACATGAATACTTTTCCGTTTAAGCAGGCCATTTGCCTAAAACGATATCCCAAGAGTAAAGCCAGCTGACAAAAACCCAAGTATATGCCCCAGCTGTTATAACGTCTATTCCAAAAATGGGTAGTGTCCCAGCAACGTTAGCGCCTCCATCTTAAGATTTCTTTCCACGTTAGC
>JBNAWJ010000074.1:0-7365 GCA_049699795.1 Nitrososphaerales archaeon
CTAAAACAGAGAAGACGCTCAAACAATAAAGAATTAAGCCACAAAGCTAAATATTTCTAATTAGAATTTACTTTTTTGTAGGCTGTCAAGTTAGACTCAGAATGCATCTATGAACATTAGTATAGACACTATTGATTGTGAAAGATTTTATTCTGATGAGCTTCAGTCAGTTTTATTAAATTCCTATGTTAATTATAGTAAGGTCATGAGAATTCACGTTGAGAAGAAGGGCGTTAGGGCGTTAGGGATAGCTGAAAGCTTTAGAAAAAGCCAAAGTAAAAGAAGTGTACTGGCAGGCGTAGTTATGAGAAGTGATTTGATCATAGATGGTTTCATCTTTGGAAGTGCAGAGATAGGGGGAGATGATGCAACAGACGAAATTGTAGGCATGTTCCAAAGACTAAATCGGAACGACATCAATGTGATCATGTTAGGAGGGAGCGTCATAAGCATGTATAACATCATTGATATAGACTCTTTAGGAAATAGGACAAATATACCAGTGATAAGCATAACATTTGAGGAGTCAGAGGGGCTTGAGTCCCATATAAAGCATCATTTCCCAGACTCTTGGGAGAAAAAACTATCAGCCTATAATAGACTTGGTGCGAGAGAGGCTGTGAGACTTCATACAAATTATGTAGTTTACATCAGACCTTACGGGATTTCTTTAGAGATTTCTAAAAGAATCCTTGATAAATTCACCATTCAAGGCGCAATACCAGAGCCTATAAGGTTGGCAAGGCTACTGGCTAGAGCAAAAATTGCTTCAGATACTATCAAGATTTAATCCAACAATTGTTTTAATAAATCTGCAGTTTCACCCAAAGATTTGACAATATAAGAAGGCGATAACTTCCTTAATTTTTCGATATGCTGAGGCCATCTGCCTATGGCTATAGAGTATACATTTGCATCTTTAGCAGCAAGAACATCGTTAATGCTATCTCCTACGTATAGTGCATTTTCAGTTTGGACATCTATTACTCTCAAAGCTAACTTTATACCATCACCAAAAGGTTTTAGCTTATCAACCTCATCTCTTGTTATTATAACATCAAAACTATTCTCCAAGCCATGCTTTATCAAAGCAAGTTGAACAGCTTTCCTCCCGCTGTTAGTAACCAAACCTTTTTTGACTTCTTTTTCTGATAAAAAATCTAGGATAGATTTTGTTTCCTTTAACAATTCAGAAGAATTAACAGCTTCGATTTCAAATTCATCTATGATGAGCCAGATCTTGTTCTTGATATCAGATAATTTTACATTCAGGGATTTTTCTATTATTTGCCTTTCAACCTTTTCTAAGATAGTCTGGGCAGTATCACGTAAAGTGAAAAACGATATATTAAAGCCTAATCCTTTGAGAACCTCAAAAATAGCCATGCGGGATTCTTCGTATTTGAAATTAAGGTCGATTATTGTACCATCGAAATCAAAAAGAACAGCCTTTAACTTCATATCTTTCATCTTAATCAATTAAGCGGTTATAAGGTCTTTGGATAGTTCTAATGAACATATATTAGAGAGAACTTTAATGTTGATCTCATTAGCGATAGCTTGGAAAAAATTTATCATAAAAATCAAGTTAGTTCAAGCTTTCGAGGAGATTCTTATTATTCTAGTAGGCGTGATTATGATGTCAACTTTCTTATCATGTTTCTCTCTTGGCACGAAATCTACTATCTGTATATCATGAATAGTGGTAACTACGGTAATGCTTTTCTTGGCTATGTCTTCAGCCAATGATATCTCCCTATCCCCAAAGCCTTTCCCTTTACCTAATCTATATCCATCCAAGTCTACAGCCACTGAACCCTCAACGATCAAATCTAAAGGTGGAGGAGCATTGGTCAATTCTCCATACTTGAAGGCTCCTCTTATAGTGCTAGCCTCCTTTTCTTTGCCCTTAACTCTACTAGGTCTTATGATTAAATAACCAGCCTCTAAACCAGGGCTAGGCATGACCAATAATTTACCATCGAGCAAGGCTAGCCTTCTAACAGGGGCTTGAGGAGAGTCTGGGCCTACCATTATAGAAGAAGCATCCTTGTACTCGTTTATACTTTGAAGTTTTAATGTAGCGACTCCAGCACCCTTAAAGTTTGGTATGCGCCCAAAACATGGTAAAGGAAAGGTTGCGATGCCTTTCCTCTCCATCTCTGACCATAGCCTCTCACGGATCTCTTGCTTCTTAATGAGAATTTCTTCTTTCATCCAAGTTGACAACTCTAATTGTGATCAAAATCTTAACAGATTTATGTTTTTTACCATTACAGAAGGGCTTCCAACCCAGACTTTATGAAGAAAACGCTAAAGAAGATAAGAATAGAACCACAAAGCGTTAGGATGGTCCTATAGGTTTTATCGCTTATAAAATTCTTACCTCGAGCCATAGCAAAGGAAACTGAGCCATACCAGCTCAAATCAGCCAATATATGACCGAAATAGAATGCCATCACGCCCATTATGCCGAATTCAAGGGAGTTAAGTAGAAAAATTGCTCCAACAGATACCCACCATATGAGCCAGAAGGGATTAAATAAGCTTGTGAAGATTCCTAATACCATAGAACTCATTTTATGATTATCTGGTTTAACATCAAAGCTCAAAGAGATTTTTCTCCTTAAGGTGTCCTTCAGTATGTTGTATGCCACCCAAGAAAGGAATGCTCCTCCCAAGAGACCTATAAGAGCAACTATGGGCTTCAAAGATAAGATTTCAGCCAAGCCAAGGGTAAGAAGGATTACCAAAATAAGTTCGAGAAAAGCATGGCCTACGGACACATAAAAGCCAGACTTGAAACCTCTCTTTGTAGCTTCATTTATGGTTACTATGAGTACTGGTCCTGGCATCAACGCCCCAGAGTAGCCTATGACAAGAGAAGAAAAGAACAAGACCGAGAGGTCTAAGAGCATATATTAATTTTTAAAATCAGATTGCCTTAAACCTTTAGGTGATTTTGCTTGCGCTTCTGCTGTAAGAATATCAGTTCTTAGGATGGACATAAATGCTTAGAAGTATTACTTTTTGAATAAATGGTAATACTTAAAAACATCAGTTGTCTAATTAGGCAGTATGATTCTGGATAGAAATGCTTTTGGGATTTGGAGCCTCATAGCTAAGAGAGCTTTCAAAGCTCAGTTCGCAAAACCAACTACTGCTGAAGCGGGCAAGGCGATATATGAAACCCTCACAGAACGGGAACTTGCACTTTACATACACATCCCATTTTGTGGTGGCACTTGCTTGTTCTGCCCTTACGTTAGATCCCCGGTCTCAAAACATGAACGAGAAAAACTGATCTTGAAATACATGGATGCGCTTTTGGCTGAGATAAAATCCTACTCTCGAATCACTGAAGAGTTAGAATTCAAGATTGTGGATATCCACGCAGGTGGAGGCACTCCTAGCTTACTAAATGGAAAGCAATGGAAAACCATTCTTGATTGTTTGACTCAAACTTTTGGGGCTGAACCAAAAATAGCCATAGAAGCCAATCCTGAGGATTTAAAGAACGAAACCCATGCGTTCGATTTGATTGATAGCGGAGTATATGAAGTGAGCCTTGGAATTCAATCTTTCAATCCTAAGATGCTCAAATCCCTAGGAAGAAGACATTCTATAGAGGATTCGCTTAAATCCATAAGAAACCTACGCAATGCTGGTTGCGAATATATTAACATTGATTTAATGCATATGGTGCCCGGCCAATCGCTCCAAGAATGGATCGATGATTTAGAAATCGCCTCTGAGCAAGATGTGGATGAAATCACTTGTTACCCCACTCTAATCACCCCGTATTGCATTGGGTATAAGCTAATCAAGAGTAATAAACTCGATCAACCGGATAATAAAACCTTCAAAAGCATGGTATACGCATCTGAGGATTTACTGAGCACAAAAGGATTCCAACCGATCGAAATTTACGGTTACAGTAGAAAACAAAGCTGGAAATATGCGACCGTTAATTACGAGATGGAAGGGCCTCTACTTGGATTGGGATGCGGGGCAACGGGATTTACTGGTGGCTACGAATATCAAAACACGTGTTCTGTTCAGGAGTATATCCGCAGTTCAACCAACGGAGAGCTTCCTATTGCTGGAGCAAGATGGGTGAGCTTAACTGAGCGTTCGATTAGATATGCTACCTGCAGGGTCTTCGTCTGCAGAAGCTTGAATAAATCAGAATTCCAACGAAAATTTGGCAAGGATTTCCGTGAGTTAATAGGAAGGGCTGGATTCGGTAGAATGTTAGGCTTGTTGAAATTACTCGGTCACTTAAAAGAGGATAACAAAAAGATAGAATTAAGAAAGAAAGGGTTATTCACGGCTCATCGAATCTGTTGGGCATTCGTACTGAGTGTGCCTTGCAGGCTCTGTGAAGAGTACCTCAAAACACCTTGGCCGTCCAATGTTATAATACCCTAGCCCGTAAAGAAGTAGTTTAACTCTGAAGGCTCACAAAAATATGTAAAGCAAATGATGATATAGCCTCTAATCCTTCAAATCAATTTCTTATCATTTATTTATGCCCAGTACCCAATTCCTAGGCATTTTGCAAGTCTTACTACATTCTTTTCGTCTTCTTCATTCAACCTGTTGGCCTGAAACTTCTCGCTAAAGTAGATGTAATCTGCAATGTTATGCTTATCTCCTATCTTTGCAAATATCAACTTTGGATGCTCAAGATCCTTACTATAGGCAGCATTCGTCAAGATTATGGCTTGGTCTACTCTTCCATGCTCTACCATATCTAAGGTATCCTCTATCTCCTGTCTTGTTAAGCATTCTTTTTCTGACATTTTAACGTTCACAACGACTTTTCTACCATCTTTTTCCTCCAAATATAGGTCTGCTAAACGGAAACTTCTCGAACCTCCTGGTGTGTCTATTCTCCTTGAAGCCCCGTGGGCATAAAATATTGCTCCTTTCATGAATAAGTATCGTCCCAGGTCTCTTATAGCTCTCGTTAGATTATCAGAAATCTCTTCGTAAGTCTTTGTACTTGTTTTTATTATCCTAAAGTAATCAGGAATGGGTATACGCATCAAGCTATCCCTTAATTCTGCATTAGGTCTAATTCTAATTATAGCTCCTATGAGATGGTCTTCTCTTATTCTCTCGCTACCTTTGGCAATTTCAAATGCTTCTCTCATCAAAGCAAGAACATCCCTAAGCTCATTCATGCCGAATTCACTGAAAGCATACTTTATCAGGTTCTTTAGTGCTTCACCGTCTTGTTCACTGATCACTGCATAATGAAACTTCAGATACTCTTTTATGATGTCCCAGATTTCTTCAGGATCATCGGGTTGTGCTAGAAAGTATGTGAAAGGTGCTTTTTGAAGACGATCGGCAAGAGAAGGGTCGGCATTGCTCATCTCTGTCATTACCTCTGATCTCAAAATTGTCACCAAAACAACTCCTGGCGGTTTTTCGTTTATTATAGCTTTCAATCCATCCATCAGAGGTTTGTTGATGGATATTTCGTCTATTTCTATGAGTAAAATCCTGCCTAGACTGCATGAGACTTTAGCGAGGCCTTTTATTTTCCTCAGAGCTTCATTGAAATCTTTTGCTTCTAAGAACCAGTTTAGATTTTCTGATAGAATATTAAAAACTGATTCGAACGCGTCGTCATCAAGAATGTCTGGAAAGGCTTCTCTCAAAGCGCAAACATCTATACTTCTCCTCTTTTCCACAATTTTTTGGGCTATTCTGATAGGGCTTCTTCCAAGTATCCTATCTATTATGCCAATTCTCAGAGCTTTCCTTGCATTTTTTTCTCCCCTTTCAGCCCTATCTCCTAACTTTAGAATGAGCTTATTGCGCAATTCATGAAAGAAACCTTCGCCCAATTCTTTAACTATAGCCAAGTAAACGCTCGGAAGGTCTTTTGGTTCGATTCTCGTTAAATCTACATAGGCGCATTCAAATTCATCTTTTAAGGTCTTCATGTGGAGAGCAAGATGAGTCTTTCCTGTTCCTAAAGGCCCAACTATGTTTACTATGCTGAAAACCTTCTGTCCCTTATTTATAGATTCATTTAGCTCTTTAACACAGATCAAAATTCTTTCCTTGACTCCCTTCCACCTTTTACCTCCTAGAACTTTTGCAGCCGTTAAGCTGGGAGTTGGTACGTGGGAAAATGGATTGATTTCTAAACTATAGGGGTATTCAGTTATGAGTTGAGACAATTCAAAATTCTTTTCCTCATCGCAATTCTAATGCTTAAAGCTCAACAATTTTCAACAATTAGGTTAAATGCTCATCATAATTCACTTTAAAATGAAGACTCTCAAATAAAGGTGAGAAGGTGAATAGTCTTGGAAGAAGAATTTAAAGAGAGCGGACTGCCCATTGCTGGCGGCATCTTAACTATCGTTGCAGCGTCGTTGAGTCTAATTGTAGGAGTTAGTGTGAGTTACCTATGGTTCAACGATTCTTCTCCTTTGGTCACGTGGTGGATAGCAATTTTTGGTTTCTCGTTCGGGCTAATCTCTGGCGTCCTTGTGATAAAAAGAAGGTCTCTTGGATTAACACTAGTAGGCATGGCTATATTGTTGATAAATGGCATTTTACCGCTCCTATGGAGTTTCATCTACACTGAAGGATTTCTTCGTGATGCATGGATAAGGATGTTTTACAATTATGGGATTCCAATTCTCGTTTTCTCCGTCTTGGGTATCGTGTTTGCAGTAGCTTCGAGAAAAAGGACCATATAATCAAGTCGTATGCAGATCTTTCAATCCGTCCATAAAGGAATTGGCGTCTTCCAGAAGAGGGTGAATACTGAAGACTGTAGATTATCAAACCCATTACAGCTTTTATACTTGTAAAAGAAAACTGTTAATAAAATGCCAAAGTTTTTCATTCGCTAATATTTCAAAACGTCTTCGACTCTTAAGCAGTGATGAGATAAGTGAAATATACGCTGGAGCTTTAGAATTATTAAATGAGAAAGGAGCGAAGTATCACAATTCAGAGGCTTTACGAATCATAAGTGATAATGGAGGAGAAGTTAACAAAAAGGATGGTAACTAGGCTTCCTGAAGGGTTAATCAAGGAAAGCGTTGTGAAAGCCCCATCTAAAATATCTCTTCATGATAGGAATGGTAAGCTTGCAATAGTGCTAGAGCAAAGTAATATAATCTTTAACCCTGGATCGACTGCTATCAAAATCATAGATATGGATAGTGGTGAAATTAGAAAGCCGAATTCAAAAAGATTTTATTGATTTCGTTAAGCTCACAGACGCTCTTGACAACATAAAGGCTCAGAGTACTGCCCTCATAGTTTCTGATGTTAATCAAAATATTGTAGACAGGTATAGGCTTTATACAGTGTTAAAAAACTCTACAA
>JBNAWJ010000075.1:0-7307 GCA_049699795.1 Nitrososphaerales archaeon
TGGTGAGGAGGCGTCATCGGAGAGATGGCTAATGGGGTATACCATCTCGTCCACACTCTAGAACTAGATAGTCTTGTTAGGGATATAGTTGAGCTTGTCAAGGAGAGTAGTCCATCAGCTAAAGTTAAGCGAAGAAGGAGGGAGGAGACCTGTCCACTCTTGGGAGGAGAGAGTCTGCATACTCGTGGTCATCCTTGGGTTGACATTCAGAGGTATACAGAACCTTGTCCCTAAGCCGATCCTACCTTAGCAAGAGCCATATCTGATCACTCTACTATTCATAGGGCTTATCAAAGGGTACCCATCGACTACCTTGAATCACTACTCGAAAAGACAGCCCACATCTGCATAAGAGAGCAGGAGTAAGGGCATACTCGCATACGATAGCACTGGTGTAGAAACAGATAGGTATGAAACAGTAGTAAGACCAAGCAAGAAGAAAAGATGCTTTAAGAAGCTAATGAGGCTAGTTTACCTCAAGTATCATATAGTAGCTATACTCGACTATCTCATAATATTAAGAATAGAGAATTACACGTCTTCTTGCTCTTATGGAGTGATTAACTTAAATAAACCCTCAACATTATTTGCTCCATAACGACCTATACTTGAAAGCAAGAAATCTAGCAGAAGCGTTAGCAAAGGAATTAGATACATTCAAAAGGCTAGTAGTGTTAGGGATAGGAAATGAACTTAGAGGAGACGATATCGCTGGAGTCTTAGTGGTTAAGAAACTTAAAAGGTCTCTAAAAGATTTGAAAAACGTTCTTATCATCAATTGCGGGACAGCTCCAGAAAACTTCCTGTCAAAGGTGAAGGCCTTTAGCCCCTCACACGTTCTAGTCATTGATGCTATAGATTTCAAAGGTGAGCCGGGCTCTGTAACATTGTATGAGGCTGAAAAGGAAATGATAGAATCTATCTCGACACATAGGCTTTCAGTATCTTTAGTGAGAGCTTATCTTGAGGAATCTGGTTTGAAAACAAAGTTTTTTTTGATAGGAATCCAACCTCAAAACATTCTATTAGGTACAAGGATAAGTCATGAAGTTAACGAAGCAGTTGAAATGATAACAAAAATACTTGAAAAAATCATCAAGAAGACTGCTTCTTAAGCCCTTGACAAACTCTTTGGGATAGGCTTGACAAAATTCATATGATAAAAATTCAAAATCTATTATAGGAAAAAATGTATTTATTGAAAATACAATTAGTAAAGTTTAAATTTTTTGGAATGAAAGTTTTATTAATGTTCCCTGCTAGTATCCTTAGCACACCAGTAACAGTTTTTATCATAGCATTAGCCGTTTCATTTATAATCTACCTTATAGGAGGAAAGATCGCTCCTAAGTCTAAGGGTGCAAAAGAGAAATACGAACCTTATGCCTGTGGTCAAGAACTTCCAGCTGAAAAGTTTTCTGTGTTGATAGGTTTGTTCAACTACGCAACGGTCTTTATGATCGTTGATGTGGTGGCTTTTGTGCTAATACTGTCTATGGGCTTTCCATTTGTAAGCCCGATTCGAGAAATCTTCCTTTTGTATTGTTTAATTCTTTTAGCATCCTTATCGATCCTTCTGAGGGGAAGAGACTAGCGATGAATCTAGTTAAGTGGGCGAGGCTAAAAAGTCCCTGGTTACTCCACTTCAATACAGGGGCATGCAATGCCTGTGATATTGAGGTTCTAGCCGCTTTAACTCCTAGGTATGATCTTGAAAGATTTGGAGCTTTGTTAAAGGCAAGTCCTAGACATGCAGACGTGCTAGTAGTGACAGGGCCTGTTACAAGGCAAGTCAAGGATAGGCTTCTGAGGGTCTACAACCAAATGCCAGATCCCAAGTTCGTTGTAGCAGTGGGGACTTGCTGCATAAGCGGAGGAGTCTTTAACGGCTGCTACAACGTCTATCCGGGTTTGGATTCTATCATACCTGTGGACGCTTACATCTTCGGTTGTCCGCCAAAGCCTGAAGCCATAATAAACGGCGTTGTAACTCTTTTGAAGAAACTGGAGGCTTCTTAGCATGGAAGAAAACGAGGTCTCTGAAGCCTTAAAGAATAAGTTTGGGAAGAAGATATTGGAGATAAAAATCCCAAAGAAGGGCGAAAAAGTAGCGGAAGATATGCTCATCCCTGAAATAATGGAGATCAAGGTTTCTAAAAGGAGAGTTTTCGTAACGGTTCCTATCGAGATTTACAAGGAAGTTATTCGCTATTTGGTCGAAGAGCTTGGGTTCAATCACGTCCAAGCCATGACAGGACTAGATACGGGCAAGTTCATAGAGGTCATGCCTCACCTTGGGCGTGGGATAACAATTACTGTTAGAACAAGAATTGAGAAGGATAGGCCTGTTTTGAGCACGATAACAGATCTGGTGCCAGGTGCTTCTCTCCATGAAAGGGAAATCCATGACCTTTTGGGAGTATTTTTCGAGGGTCATCCTAATCTAACTAGGGTGATTGTACCAGAAGGTTGGCCTGAGAACGTTTACCCACTGAGGAAGGAGTACCATCCTGAGCAACCCAAGCCGATAAGAGAGGTGTCTTGATGCAAGAGGAGGAACTTCAAAAGATGGAGAAAAAATCTGCCTATGAACTCTTCTTTGACATACCCGTAGGGCCACAGCACCCCGCTTTGAAGGAGCCTGCCTTCTTCAAGTTCAGAGTGGAAGGGGAGAGGGTTGTGGGCGTTGATATTGATGTATCGTATAATCACAGGGGTATAGAAAGGGCCTTAGAGGATAGAAACTACATACAGAATATTTACCTTATAGAGAGAATATGTGGTATATGTAACGTAGCTCATACTCTTTGCTATGCTCAAGCAGTGGAGCAACTCCATGGAAAAGAAATACCCCCAAGGGCGAACTACATAAGGCTTATGATAGAAGAATTGGCAAGAATTCATAGTCATACGTTGTGGCTCGGGGTTGCAGCTCATGAAATAGGATTTGACACGCTCTTCATGTATGTCTGGAGAGACAGAGAAGTTGTTATGGACCTAATCGAGATGCTAACTGGGAACAGAGTTACCACAGCCATAAACACCATAGGAGGGGTAAGAAGAGACGTAAGCGATGAAGCCAAGGACAAAGTCAAGAAAGGCATGAATATTCTTGAGGAAAGATTAAAATACTATAGAAAGGTTGCATTGAACGATCCTACTGTAAATGCCAGATGCAGTGGTGTAGGTATTCTGAAGCCAAGGGATGCGATAAGGCTCTGTGCTGTTGGACCCACCCTAAGGGCTTCTGGCGTTAAAAATGATGTTAGAAGGGACGATCCCTACGCACTTCATGATGAAGTCCCCTTTAATGTTATAACCTTTGATACTATGGACGTCTTTGCAAGAGTCTTGGTTAGAATTAATGAGACTCTAGAGTCCGTTAATATGATTAGATATTGTCTTGATCACATGCCAAATGGGGATGTAAGGATAAAGTTGCCATTGTCTCCACCAGTAGGCGAGGCTATAAGTAGAGTCGAAGCCCCTAGAGGAGAGCTAATTCATTATGCAAGGTCGAATGGGACGAAGAACCCTGAGCGTTATAAAGTAAGAACACCTACCTTTGAAAACTTACCCTCTGTAAGTGAAATGCTGACTTCAAAGAGCGATTACGAAGTCAACATAGCCGATATACCAATAACCTTAGCCTCCATAGATCCTTGCTTTAGCTGCACCGCTAGGATGGAGTTTAGAGATGTATCCAAGGGTAAGACGTGGATTTGGAGCTTAAAGGAGCTAAAGGCGCACTGTAAAAAGTAGGAGATAGGCAAATGGATTTTCTTCTAGAATTGCTTCAAATCCTTGTTTTTCCCGGCATACTTTTTGCCATAGGGCTGGCTTTTGTCTATGAATGGTTAGATAGGAAAATCTACGCCAGGCTACAAAACAGAGTTGGACCCCTATACACAGGCCCCAGTGGAATTCTGCAGCCCTTTGCCGATTTTATAAAGCTTCTCGCAAAGGAAGATGTAGTCCCTAACGAAGTAGATAAGCCTCTCTTCAACGCCCTGCCCATATTTGCGCTAACCTTATCTTTGACAGGTTTCTTGGCACTGCCGATCACGGGCTTAAGAGGTGTAATCTCCTTTAATGGAGATCTGATTTTTTTGATCGCATTGATGACTCTAATCTGTATAGTGATAATGTACTCGGGCATATCCTCCGCGAACAGATTTTCCACGGTGGGCGCTGAAAGGGCCGCCCTTCAACTTTTAGGTTACGAAATACCCATGATGCTGTCTGCAATAAGCATTGGTATATTAGCAAGTTCTATGTGGGTTTACGATATAGTCAGTATTCAAGCGAATAGTGGTTGGTTCTTGATAAGTCCAGGCATTTTAGGGTTTGCTATCTTCGTTCTTTGTGGTCAAGCTGAATTGGAGAGAATACCCTTCGATATACCCGAGGCTGAGACCGAAATCGTTGCTGGTTGGTTGACAGAGTTTTCTGGGAGAAAGCTCGCTTTGTTCAGACTGACAAAGGACGTTGAACTCTTGTATTTATCCGGCTTAGTCGTTGCTCTCTTTCTTGGTGGTCCCTCTGGACCAGTTATGCCAGGTTTAGAGTTTATATTGTACCCTCTGTACTTCTTACTGAAGACCTTGTTCGTGCTCTTTCTCCTTACAACTCTTCGCGCCCTTTTCGCTAGACTCAGAATAGACCAGATGGTCAACTTCTCTTGGAAGTACCTCGTCCCTCTTGCAATATTACAGGTTTTAATAGTCAGGATGGTCGTTTAGAATGTCCATGTTGAAAGAAATTCAAAAAAGTCTTTTCAAGAAAAAGGCTACGGTGCTCTATCCCTTTAAGGAGAGGGAGAAGGTTCACATACCAGAGGGCTTCAGGGGGAAAATAGTCTTTGATAGGGATAAGTGCACAGGTTGCCTTTTATGCGCTAGGTTTTGTCCAAGCGGGGCTTGTGAAATTGTTACAGATGAAAAGGGCAAAAGGCCTATATTTCACTTGGAGCTTTGCTTATTCTGTTCTCAATGCCAAGAAGTCTGTCCAAAAGGTGCCATCAATCTGACGGAAGAGTTTGAGTTAGCAGCCTTCGATAGAAAGGCTTTCACTATTAGGTGATCTTTTTGGTCGAATACCTGATACATTTGGCCTTTCTAACTCTTATGATAGTTCTGGCTTTTCTTGTCATAGAAGTCAAGAATTTGCTTAGGGCTCTTGCTCTTTTCATAATCATGAGCTCAGTCCTTAGCGTTATCTTCTACATTTTGGGAGCACCCTTCATAGCGGTCTTCCAATTGGCTATATATTCAGGGGCTATAGCTGTTTTGTTCCTTGCCACTCTTCATACCACGAAAGGAAGGATTTTGAGCGAAAAGTTGAACCTAGCCATAGGTCTTTTTTTGGCGGGCATACTCTTTGTGATAGTTCTTGCCTTCTCCATCAACATTATTGATGCCCTTAGAGTCGTCACCCCGCCACAAGGCTACCCCCTTGAAGAGGTTCCTTTTTTCCTGTGGACTTATAGAGGCTTTGACGTCATCGTACAAGGCTTTCTTTTGCTGGCTACGGTTACAGCTGTGGTAGCAATCCTTAGGAAGAAAGAGGGCGCTAAAGTCATCGAGGAGTCCGTAAAGGAGGATGTTAAGAATGAATGAGTTGTTCCAACTTTACATACCTGCATCCATCCTCTTGATAGTCATGGGGCTTTACTGCATAGCTACCAAAAGGGACCTGATAAAGATCGTGCTAGGGTTAGAAATAATGACCTCTGGCATCAATCTTAACCTAATAGCCATGGGCTTGAGAAGCAACGGCGTTGACGCTCTGGCCCAGTCCATCACCCTAATTTCTATGACCATAGGAGCTTGCGTTGCGGCTGTTGCATTAGCTATAATCATCAACGTCTTTAGGCACTATGGAACCACCGATACTAAACGACTCAGAAGATTGAAATGGTAATTTGTCAGAATAGTACCTGAATTCTTTAGTAATCCGAAATCAATTGAAGGAACATGAACCTTCATTTATGGAATTAAATTCATCAGCAAGATAATTCTCAGCCTTGCTCTTTTACTTCTTTTTGTCTTTCCTTTTTGCCTTCAGAGAGCTTAAGAACAGACTTTAATCCTGGCTTGACCTCTTCTATGGGTTTGAATTCTATGTAACCAGCTTCGCACGCCCCCTTGAAGAGCTCCTCGCCAACCTTCGTTCGAATCAAAACCGTGGACCAACCATCAGGAGAACCTACCGATCCTACAGATATATCAGCATGCTCTGCTGTGAAGTCTCTGCATACGTGGCAACTACCTCTTACGCAAGCCTTGATTTCATCCAAGGGCACGCTAAAAAGTTCCTTATCTTCTGCATATGCTATAAACTTGCCCTTTGTTATGGCAAACTTTCTGACGGTGTTTATATCAACACCTTTCCATTCTATGAATTTTACCAGTTCTTTATACCAGAAGCTCTCCATACAAAAGAGTCCCACAACAAATTTCACACGACTGCCCAGCTTTGAGCAGGCTTTGTAGGAATACTGCATCTTCCTGACTGTCTGTATCTCACAAGGAGTTCCAACAACTCCTACACTACTACTAGCACAGTCCTCTACTGCGTATCTCAGCCCTACGGTTACAGGACTTGTCGAATATTTTGTCCCAGACGCTTCTATTAGTTCTTTAGAATCAAATACTACGTTGGGCCAGGGTCTCCACAAATTCCCTTTGGTTTCATAATCTCTCTGCCAAGGCCTCCATACATCTACATTTCTCTTGGACGCCACTACGCTATCAACGATCCCTTTGTCCAAAGAATACGCCAAAATGGTTGTGGCTATTCCGCCATCTTGAGCAACATTCAAAACATCTTTGATCTTCGATCTTGCCGCATAGGCCGCTATATATATTCCTAAGCGTTCTTCTTTATCTCGAACCCTGCCAAAGATGGCCTTATCCATTTCATCATAATCAAAAACTGTTCTCGGACATGTATACCAGCATAGTTCACACTGATAGCAAGCACCAACGAGTTTTGGGAGTTCATTCTCGAATCCTATGACGGAAAAGGGGCATGCTGCAAAACAACCGCCACAGAAGGTGCACTTGCCTGCATCGATAACATCGTTGAAGAGGTCTTCAAAGGTTTTTGGTTTGACTCCAAATACAGATTCATACAATTCTGCTTCCTTCATACCGGATAATAGAAAACCACGATGGGTAGTAGGTTTGGCCGACATCAGTTATCCCTGCAGAGTTTCAATACTCGATTATATAAACGCTTCATAATATTTAAGGATACTGTCAAGAATTACCCTCCTGCCTTGAGGTAATTGTACCAAGCTGTAA
>JBNAWJ010000076.1:0-7216 GCA_049699795.1 Nitrososphaerales archaeon
ATAAGATAGAGTTGAATAAAAGCGAAATGATAAACCTTAAGTTGCCACGTCCAAGTTAATTAGCATAAGAGATTTAAACATAAATAGCCGGGGTAGCCAAGCCAGGTTAAGGCGACCGCCTCGAGTCTATTAGAATAGTAAGCGGTTGTCCCTTTGCGGACGCATGGGTTCAAATCCCATCCCCGGCGTTCAAATTGAAGGTTAAATCCTTTCCCTACACTTATTTACCATGTCTTCGGCGTATTTCTTCGCTTTCTCTAGTTCTCCCTCTTTCAGCGGACCTTCTCTACCCTTTACGAAAAAACCTTTTGGTGGCGCATATATGAAGTTTTGCGCGCAACGGTCAGCATATCAAAAGAGATTGCGGAAATACTTC
Source organism: Nitrososphaerales archaeon (assembly GCA_049699795.1). Lineage (GTDB taxonomy): Archaea > Thermoproteota > Nitrososphaeria > Nitrososphaerales > JACAEJ01 > JAVZMU01. The sequence goes on from JBNAWJ010000076.1 coordinate 377, forward strand.
GCCAAGAAGGATTTGGTGTTCTAATAATAACGCCAAAGAAGAAAAAGTCAGCGATATAGCCGAGTATGACAAAGGATGCTGTTATTGTCTAGCCTTCCCTAGATACTTCCTTAGTCCAATTTCGAATCTCTTCCCAATCGCGCAGGTCGTAAGCACTAGTTGCCGTCTCCTTAAATCCATGCTTCTGAAGAGGCGCCTTAAAAGCGACTTCCATGCCTTTGCGCGTCAGGAAGCCCATCCTGTTAAAGTCAATTATGCCTCCGAAGAATCCTATCGATACCGGTTTGAGACTATACTTTGACACTCTGTCCTCCAAGTCTATCTTGTGCATTTTGGCAACTTCCGCTGTGTTTCCTTCTTTTTAGCAATTGGCACCACAGAGAAACAAACAAGGCTAACTTCTTGTTGTCGAATTCCTTCCTGAATTTCTTTAGGAAATCCTCAGCCTCGTTAACCCATCTACCACAGGCAACCCCGCTCCCGACGATAATCAATCCATATTCTGATATGTCTTTGATTTTTTCTTCTTTCAGGTTAACTATTTTGGTGTCAAAGCCTTCCTCTCTTAATATCTTGGCGATTTCCGCTGATGTTCCAGTCGTTGCCCCATAGCGCGTGCCGTACGCAATCAACGCTTTCAAAGTATCACATGAACGAAGGATTTCAATCAGATTTATAAATATTGGTTTGAGCTACACACAAATATATGTGGGCTAAAGAAGAGGAGTTCGTATGGTAAAAGAATCGAAAAGCGGAGATAGAGTATTTTATACTTGTGAGGTATGTAATCTCGCTTATGAAGAAAGAGTATGGGCAGAAAGATGTGAAGAGTTTTGTTCCACATATAATGCATGTTCGCTAGAGATCACAAGTCATGCCATTAGGAAGCCTGAAGGTTGAAAAATCTTTTACTTATCCAACGCTTAAATAACACTTCGAGTGTATGCAATAAAACAACAAAGAAATTGCGTAAGGACTTGGTAGATAGAATTGAGGCTAGAACTCAAACGCTATTTTCCTGTAATCTTTGTAGCCATAGTGATAATTATTCTTCTCTTTGTATGGTACTTTACATTTCCTCCTTCTGTTTGGGAAGGAACGCCTAACTATTTACAAATGTATCTTGAATTCGTCTTTACTAGACCCATAGATGCATTTTTGACTGTAAGCACAGGTGTTAGAGGAGCTGTGGCTTGGGTTTTCATTCCAGTATACTCTCTAATAATAATCCACATAATTCTCTATTTTATCGAAAAAAGAAAGAAAATTCAATACACTATCGTGAACAAATACTGCCTCATCGCCCTAGGACTTTTTGCCATTTCTTTTCAAAACGCGAGTCAATTTTATGGTTGGTATTGGAATCCTGAACTGAACGCGCCAGGCTTCGTTGACACATGGACTCATATTACTTCTCCTTGGCTTCTAGGAGCTTTAACTGTTCCACTTGCTCTTGAGAGATACCTTGGTTGGGATAGGAAGTTTATGTGGTTTTTCATATTCTCAGTATTAGTGATCATAGCATTAGGATGGGAGATTGGAGAAACCGTTGATACGTATTATCTAAGACCTGAACCTGGATACTTCAACTATCCCTTGGATTCTCTAAAGGACATTATTTTAGGAGCAGGAATTGGCACCGTTCTGTCATGCTGGATCTATGAACGCCTTGTGATGGATTTAGGAGAATAGCAACTTAATTAGTGAATTCGTTTGCCTCATAATCCTATACACTTTTCAGCTATTGCACTATTTCACTTTAAGAGACCAGAATACTTTGATATGATGGCACTACTCTTCTCATCTACTTTTGTATTCTTGGCTTGTAGGGAAACCTATGTATCATGGACTCTGGCACAGTTATCTCTTTGTATTAACCATCTATCCTTTCGTGTTGAGTATAATCATCTATGCAATGGAAAGAAGATTTGAGAAAACCATTTCAAGGGTTTATGCTTTTTTCAAATTCTTCCCAAGAAAAGTTGCATATTCTTTCAAAGTTATCTTCTTCTCTTGCGCATTTGGAGGATTATCTCACATATTTCTTGACATGTGGGTTCACGAAAATTCAAATTATGTTCTCTTTCCCTTCTATAAAGGAAATCTGTTTTGGGTTGGTGAATATAGCTTTATAATTTTCGCATTGGTAGGTTTGCTAAGTCTATACTCATTCATTCTCTGGTTTAGGCAAATTGAATGATTGGAATTTTGATGCACACTTCATTCTTGATTTTCAATATGAATTTTTTTATCTTCTAGGAGTGCTCTCGCCTGTAATAATGTAGATTACTTTATCACCTATAGAGTTGGCATGATCCGCTATTCTCTCAAGATACCTTAAGATCAAAGTTGCAGATATAGAGCATCTCAAATTGCTTCCCTTATTTTCGATGATCCTTTTTACATATTCTTTATACATATTATCGACTTCATCATCCATCTTTGAGAGAGTTCTTGCCATTTCTACATCCCTCTTTATGAAGGCATCTATACTCTTGCGTATCATAACCTTTGCCTTATCTGCCATACTTATGATTGTTGAATGATCACATTTTGATAGGTCTCCAAACATGCTTAGCACAGTGGTTATATCATAGGCATAACGACCAAAGCGAGATAAGCCATAAGTTATCTCAATGGAAGATTTGATGAACCTAAGGTCTGATGCTACAGGTTGATACCTTGCTATCAATTCTATAGCAAACTCGCTCACTTCATCCTGGAGGAATCTGAGCTCTTCAGACCATTTAAAAACCTCACTCCTCATATCCTTCCCTTCAGTATATGCCTGAATTGCTGTAGTAACAGCTTTCTCCGATAGCTCTGCCATGTCTAAGATCATGTTGGTGAGCTTGTCCATCCCTAGATCTAGTAGTCTTGCCATAATGAATTAACCAAACCTGCCAGTTATATACCTCTCGGTCAGCTCTTCCTTAGGATATTTGAATATTCTAGCAGTTTCTCCGTACTCTATTATCTCACCTAGATACATGAACGCTGTAAAGTCTGAGACTCTGGCAGCTTGCTGCATATTATGAGTTACAATCACTATTGTGTAGTTTTCTTTAAGATTGACTATTAATTCCTCTATCTTTGAGGTTGAGTTTGGATCGAGGGCTGAGCACGGTTCATCAAGTAGGAGAACTTCTGGCTCTACTGCCAATGCTCTTGCTATACACAATCTCTGCTGTTGCCCACCAGATAGACTTGCCCCTGACTCATTCAATCTATCCTTGACCTGATCCCAAAGCGCAACCATCTCTAAGCTTTTCTGGACCATTTCACTTACCTTCTTCCTGTCTTTAGTACCATTAAGCCTTAAACCAGTTGCTACATTATCAAAGATGGACATAGTAGGGAATGGATTAGGTTTCTGGAAGACCATTCCCACCTTTCTCCTAATATCGACAGGATCGATGAAGTCCGCATAGATGTCTTCCCCATCTAAAAGTACTTTACCAGATACTTTTGCTCCAGGAACAAGCTCATGCATCCTGTTGAAGCATCTAATGAGCGTTGATTTACCACACCCTGACGGTCCTATCACAGCCGTTACTTGATTGCTCTTTATCCTTAATGATACGTTTTTTACTGCATGGTTACTATTATACCAAGCGTTCAACCCTTTAGCTTCGATCTTATCTATCAAAATAATCACCTGTTAAAAAACAAAAACAAAGTGCATGTCCCTTATTAAAAAGAGTTTGATCAATTGTAATATATAGTTTGCCAAATGAGCAATTTACCAATCGATTAAGGTTTAATCATCCTTTCTTTTCATAAATTCTCTTACCAAATTCTTGGTACCATTTACAATAGCTTATGAATCTACATACGTTGCATCTCGGTATGATAGGCTTACAAATTTTTTGCCCGAATTTCACAAAAATCTCATTTATATCCATCCAATATTTTCTATCGACTTTCTTCATCAATTCTAATTCTGTTTCTTCAGGCGTTTTCGTATAAACGAATCCTAATCTGTTCATAACTCTATGAACATGAGTGTCGACAGGAATCGCTTCTTTACCAAAACCGTACACCAATACACAATTAGCTGTCTTTCTACCAACAGACGGTAATGATAATAATCGTTCAAGATCATCAGGTACTTTTCCATCGTATTGATCCATTATTATCTTCGCAACTTCTTTTATCCTCCTTGCTTTTACACGATAGAAACCCGCTGGCCTAATCAATTCTTGTATTTTATTCTCATCGCCTTCTGCAATTTCTTTCACATCTTTATAAGTTGAAAATAGTTGCTGGAAAGCTCTGCTCGTATTCTCATCTCTTGTCCTGTGTGATAATATTGTTGCTATGAGTACCTCAAAGGGATCGTCTCTTCCACTCCTGTTTATTTCTCCTAGAGCGGTTTCGCTTTCTGGTGCTTCTTCTTGAAGCATCTTTCTTATCTCCTTAATCAAAAAGCCTATGTCCATCGTTTTACTATTATTTGTAGAGATTAATTTCCCTTGCTCTTAATTTTATGATGGTAAACTTTTTGCTTTGTGGCTTAATTACTAATTTCGAATTTATTGTTCCATTGTAGTCCTTTAGAGTAAGAGTTTCGAAAAGATAGTTCGCGCATGAGGGCGAAAATCGGAACATAGCGTACGAAAAGTCGGAATTAAGCCACAAAGCATAAACTTTTAAAATGTTCTAATGAAAAATTTAGTTCAATAGATGGTTAGAAAGAATTGGGAGAATTCTCTCTAGGAGTGCTAGCATCTGGCAGAGGTTCAAACTTTCAATCGATAATTGACCATATAAGGTTAAAAGTGTTAGAAAATGTGGAGATTGGCATTCTAATTTGTAACATAAAAGATGCATACGCATTAAAGATTGCAGAGCAAAATGGGATAGAAAGTAAGTTTATAGACCATAGGAACAAAGAAAGAGAGGTCTTTGATAGGGAGGTCGTAAAAACTCTAAGAGATTACAATGTAGATTTAGTAGTGTTATCAGGTTTCATGAGAGTACTTAGCCCTTACTTCATAGATGAGTATGAGCACAAGATAATGAATATTCACCCTGCCTTGTTACCTTCATTCCCAGGCTTGCATGCTCAAAGACAGGCAATAGATTATGGTGTTAAAGTATCTGGATGTACTGTACATTATGTGGAGAAAGGTGTAGATGTAGGACCGATAATTCTACAGCATGCAGTTCCAGTTAAAGATGATGACACAGAAGAAACTCTTTCTGATAGAATATTGGTCTTCGAACATAGGATTTATTCAAAAGCGATTCAACTGCACGCAGATGGAAGATTGAAGATAGAAGGGAGGAGAGTAAGGATAGATTATAGTGATAATTGGGAGGAAAAATGGAATGAGAGGCAGAGAGCGTTTATTGAGTATCAGAAAGATAAGTGGGCGAAAGAAGGCAAGCCTTTAGACAAGGTGTTATGATGACGGCAGTAATAATAGATGGAAGAAAAATATCTGAAGAAATCAAAAACAAAATAAGAAATGAAGTAAAGTTATTCAAGAAAGATGGTATAGAGCCTTGCTTAGCAACAATTTTAGTAGGCGAGGATTCAGTATCTAAGATATATCTAAACATAAAGCATAAGAATTGTGAAGAAGTTGGAATTAAATCGAAGAATTATCAACTTCCTGAAGATACAAAAGAAGATAGATTGATAAAGTTCATCGAAGATCTTAATGAGGACAAAAGCATCCATGGAATTCTTTTGCAATTGCCTCTCCCGAAGCGAATAGATGAGCATAAGGCTATATCTGCCATATCTCCAGAGAAGGATGCCGATGGTCTTCATCCAGTAAATATTGGCAAACTACTGAGAGGAGTGTCTTGTATAATACCCTGCACCCCTTTTGGCATTCAGCAATTGTTAATGAAAAGTGGCTACAACCCTTCAGGCAAACATGTTGTAATCTGTGGAAGAAGCAATCTTGTAGGAAAGCCACTGGCAGCCTTATTGATGCAGAAAAAAGAAGGGGCTAATGCTACAGTAACCATATGCCACACAGGAACCAAAAACATGAGTTATTTTACTAAACAGGCGGATATCTTGGTAGTAGCAATGGGTAGCCCTAAGGCAATCACTGCCGATATGGTAAAAGAAGGAGCTGTAGTAATTGATGTTGGTATAAATAAGGTTCCAGATGCTACTGCAAAGAGTGGCTATCGTTTGGTTGGCGATACAGATTTTGAGACAATAAAGGAGAAGGTGAGAGCAATTACTCCAGTTCCAGGTGGAGTTGGTCCTATAACTGTTGCAATGCTTCTATACAATACTTTACTGGCTACTAGTGTGCAGACAAAGCACGAACTTAGTCAGGATATAAAGAATCTGTTTAAGCATGAATAGAGATAATTTTCCATTAAAATGTTTTGTATAAGCTTAAATCTTCTGAATCTTTTTGTCCCATCTTAAGACCACGAACTATTAAAGCTATGTAGATCTGCTACGAATCCTAGGCAGAAGGTATGAAAGTATGAAAGCTATAAAAAACATGGCTAAGATGAATAATGTTATGACTCCAAGAATAAGACTCCCAGTTAAGACATACCCATAGGCGATAATTCCTAACGCCATTATAGCTGAAACTACTTCTGAAGCCTTCTTAACTCTGTGTTCAATTTTGACGTACTGTGTGAGAAAAGCCGAGACAGACGCAAAGGTCAGAGCTAGTCCAACAACCATCGTAACGACGTTTTCTGAAAGAAAACCTCCTAAGAATATAAAAAACCCCACCGTTACCCAAACGACCCAAATCCATCTTTCTCTCAACATAAATCTTTTACCTATCTTTTAACGATACTGTCAAGAATTATGAGTAAGCTCCTTTTACTCTTCTACTATGAGGTGCT
>JBNAWJ010000077.1:0-7207 GCA_049699795.1 Nitrososphaerales archaeon
AAAGACTAAAACAGAGAAGACGCTCAAACAATAAAGAATTAAGCCACAAAGCTATCTTTAAGGTTCTTCCATGGGTGTTTTCCAGATTTGAGTAAATCAACAAAACCTATTTGCTCAAGAGTAGTAGAGCCACCAGTCATGATTTCTGCCCCAGAAGGAATTAATTCCTTCAACCTTTTAAGAGCGCCTTCTTTCGTTTTCACGAACTTAACACTAATGCCCCGTCTTTTGATTGCTTCCATTGTTTTCTTAACTACTTCTTCTGGTGGCAATTTGTCGTATTCCATGGTTTAATTATAGATTCAACAATTATAATTCTGGAAAATAAGCCTATCTCTTTTGCATTTTTTATGCTTTGTGGCTTAATTACTAATTTCGAATTTATTGTTCCATTGTAGTCCTTTAGAGTAAGAGTTTCGAAAAGATAGTTCGCGCATGAGGGCGAAAATCGGAACATAGCGTACGAAAAGTCGGAATTAAGCCACAAAGCAATTTTTTAAATTTAGATCAACTAGCCCCTAAGGGAGGCTTTTTCTGCACATATCTGTAATTCCTTTGAGTTCCTTGCCTTGTAAGCATATTCTCTCTTACCAATTCTGTCAAGGAGTGAGATACAGCAGTCCTATCATAATGGTAACCTCGCCTTGCCAATTCATCATGAACATCACCTAAGCTCTTAGGGGTGGAGAACCAGCCTTCAGACCATAAGTTCTCTATCAATCCTCTACAAGTTAAGGCTCCCCTTGGCTTTTCTGAGATTTCTGTTTTAACTTCAGGTACAGAGCTCAAGCCTGAAAGAACGCTTTCTATAGTTTCCTTGACCTTGCTCTCTTCACACTCTATCTCTACTTCCCAGTTTCCTTTCTTTAGCCTTATCCTTACTATGCTAGGTCTTGACAAATTCTCTCCCATCTTGTTTATTGTTGCACAAGTTGCGCAACATTTATTAACCAGACTCTCTTCTATATTGTTGAACAAGATGGGCAAGCAATTAAACCTTCCGATTAGTGAAAAGGTTCTTCCAGATACATCTCACATAGCTGAATCAATCACGAAAAAGCTGTTTCATAAAGTTGCATCACGCATTTTAAAACTTTCGAGCAAGAGGGTAATTTTTAGCACAGATAACTCTAATATGAAGCCTATCTGGGGATGGCCCTCAAATGAGGAAATAGAAGTAAAAGAGTTTTCAACTGTATCTCAGCCAACAGTCTTAGCAGCTTTGGATTCATCTTGCATTCATGTAGCAGATGTTGAAGATGGCTCTATTTATGCAGCCCGTGTTGCATCTGCCTTTTTTTACGATCAAAAGCCCCAAAATCATGTGAGAATAGGGCCAATAATATTTTACTTGAACGAGCAGAACTTAATGGATGAGGAATACGCAGATGAAAGGCTCTCTAAGCTCGTTCTGCTAGATGATTCGTTGGCTAAATCTATGATAAGGGTAAGGTTGGAGAGAGCCTTTGCCATGGAATTGGCTAACAATCTTTCGGGAGGCATTATCATGATCGATGGTTCTCTTAGAAGTTCTGTCTTCGATGTAGAATTTTCTAATCTTTTGGATATTTTAAAATTAGCAAAAAGGAACGACAATAGGGTCATAGGAATCTCAAAATCCTCACGACATAGAATATTGAACAAGCTATCAGGAAAGCTTCACTTAATAGGAAAAGCTCCCATCTACTCTGATATTCATCAACTGATAAGTCCCATATTCAAAGGAATTGAGGGGCGTGTCTTACTTGTTAAGTTCACTAATGATGGTTTGGTCTTTAGGGTTGATGTCAGCAGATTTGATGATGAATTTGATGATACTTTATCGAAAGTAAGATATAATGACTGCTTCTTCAGAGGATACCCAGAATCGCTAAGACTTGCTCATCATCTCTCAATATTCACAGGCTCTGAGGATACATCTATCAAAAGCTATCTATTAAAGAACCTAGGTGTAATAGAACTACCAGCAGAAGACCCTCGTAAGATAGCATTAGGCAGCCTAAAGGTAAAATCTCTGAGGAAGGTTGCGTTCAAATGAGAGTAATAGAAAAATCTGGGAATGAAGTTCTTCTTTTGGCATTACCAAATGAGAAATTATCACGTGGAGAATACATCCTAATAGAGGATAAAATTCAAAAAATGGGAATGATAGTCCAAGTTTACGATGAATCTTATCTAGACTGGCCTGAGCTTATGAACGATCTTGTGAGAGAGGAGATATTGAACAATTCTGCCCAAAGGATAGAACGCGATCCTTTAGAGATAAAGACGATATCCTACCTTATCAGAGACATGAAGTTACTTAGGTGTAAGATTAGGGGCATTATCAACGGAGATAATCTAACTCTAAATGATTCTTGGCTTCCATCAAGGGTAACAACGAAAGCTACTAGGTTATCCATTTCCGAGCTTTTCTCTCTCACAAAAAGAGAAGGTTATAGAATGATATCCATAGGAATTACTAATAGCGGAGAAGTTTTTCATGTTAATGCTGAAGCGCTTGATGGTAGGCTTAACATAATCACTGGTAAAAAGGGTACAGGAAAGTCTCACTTAGCAAAATTGATCGTTAGCAAGTTAGTCGAATATGGCGCATATGTGATTGTCTTTGATCTAAACGATGAATATGGGGGAATAGGATGGAACAAGGATGGAAAGCCGAATTCTATAAGTGATAAAGTCATAAGCCTTACACCAGGAGTCTCCTTGCGTTTTACCCTTGATTACATAGGCTTATCAGGTATGATAAACATGCTTCAGCATACCTTAGATATTCCTGGGGCTTCTTTAAGAGAGTTCATAAGAATTTGGGAGTTGTTAGAGGCTCAAGGTTCATTAAAGATGAGTAATCTTGGAGATGCTATTCAGAAGTGGAGATGTAACGAATTGATCAGAGACGCTTTATTCTCAAGATACCATACAATGCTCTCCTCTTATTTGTTTTCGGATGATCGTGAGGGATCAACAAAATTCGAGGATCTATTTTCAAAGCTTAAGAAAGGAGGAGTTATCATAATCTCTCTTAGCCGTCTTCAGCCACAAGTGAGGAAGATGTCTGTGGAACTCATATTGAGCAAAATTGTTAATCTCCTTGAAAGGAACAAAATCCCGCCTATCTTTCTATTCGCAGAAGAAGCTCATCTTTACCTTAGAGATACTTACTGGGATGATATTGTCACAAGGATGAGACACTTTGGAGTTTTCACTACTTTCATAACAAATCAGCCAGACGCCATAAAAGATTGCATATATAGGCAGGCTGATAACCTCTTCATATTTAACTTCACTAACGACGTCGATCTTGAAACTATCTCTCGCGCTTCTACAACTGACTCAGATACGATAAAATCCATTGCAAAAACATTGCCACCAAGGGCTTGCATGATACTGGGAAAAGTTGTAAACGATTTGCCTGTAATAATCACAGTAAAGCCCACAGATATGCTTACCTTGGGAGAGACCAGCCTTTTCTTTAAAGATTACGTAAAGGACAGTCTAAGAAAAGCGTACAACTAATTTTTCGACAAAAGCTTAATATCTGTTAGCTAATGACTAAAGTTTTAATGCTTTCCGATATAGATGATGTTCTTGCGAAGATAGCCGGAAATGTTGTAGCAAGTCCAAACCCTTGTAGCGCTCTAAAGGTTTGGAGGAAGAGGCTTAACGTAAAACAGATTCAACTTGCAAGGGAGATGAAAATATCCCCTTCTGTCTTGAGCGATTATGAAAGCGGAAGGCGTTCTTCACCAGGGGTAGCATTCATAAAAAAGTATATTGAAGCACTCATAAAATTGGATAGGGATCATCAGCGCATCCTTGATGGGATCATGGAGCCTAAAGACAAGTCTGCAGTAATTGCTATAGGAGAATTCAAAGAGCCTGTTCATGCGAGAACGATAGTTGAATTGGTAAATGGGGTTGTTCTAAAAGGTGAAGAACGCCTTACCATGAATATTTATGGCTACACAATATTGGATAGCATAAAAGCAATATATGATCTATCAGGCTTCGACTTTTATAGAATCTTTGGTGCTACTACAGAAAGAGCTTTGATCTTTACCAAAGTAGGTCTAGGGAGATCTCCCCTCGTTGCAATAAGAGTGTCACAACTAAAACCTAGAATGGTAATTCTTCAAGGGCCGAAGGTTGTAGACCCTCTGGCTATAGACTTGGCTGAGAAAGAGAGAATAATCTTGGTCTTATCATCTTTTTCGGATGAGAAATCACTCGTAGAAGCATTAAGCAAACTATAATATATAAAATTTGACAAAAAAGTATTTGAATCAGTTATTTTAATCGTAGAAAATGGCAGACCATGCCGTCTTCAGTAATAGAACTAATTGTTTACTTTCTTGTCGTTATTACTTTTGGGTTGATAGCTTTCAAAGCTAAAGCTGTAGACTTTGGTGGTTTCATTGCTTCTATCTTTATAGGATATATGATTCTTCTGGGCGGGGGTTGGTACTGGTTTCTTATAATGCTTGTCTTTTTCACAATTACTACTCAGTTTACAAAATTTAAGTATGACTATAAGGAGAGACTTGGCTTTGCTCAAGAAAAGGGAGGAGTTAGGAGCTGGCCTAACGTATTGGCGAATGGAGGTGCTGCCGCCTTTTTTTCTGTAATGGAGTTTCGTTTTGGTGGAGGAATTTATGCAGTAGCCTTCCTTGGTGCCGTGGCTTCGGCTACAGCAGATACCCTTGCCACAGAAGTAGGCTTGTTAAGTAAGAAAGAGCCTAGGCTTATAACCAATTTGAAGAAGAAAGTTCCTGTAGGAACATCTGGCGGAATCACTCCCCTTGGGACCATGGCTGCCTTTTTTGCGTCTTTTATTATAGGGATAACGGCAACAATTCTTAATATCATAGGAGAAGCTTCACCCATAAAGATACTGACTATAGTAACCTTAGGAGGCATCATAGGGTCTATCAGCGATAGTATTCTTGGAGCTACTATTCAAAGAAAAGGCTTATGTGAAAATTGTGGAAAGATGACTGAGAGTTTAAAGCATTGTGGTAAGATTACAAAGAAACTAAGGGGAATAGGTTTTGTAGATAACAACGTAGTGAACTTCTCTTCCACCATTATTGGCGCCCTTATAACATTAACCTTCTTTATTCTAACTTAAGATTAAGTCTATTATAAGTTAGGGATCAAAAGAGCGCAAAAGCCCTAATAGATGATCAGGAAGGTCTTTTATAGTTAACCTCTTTTGTTTCCATGTATCTCTATCTCTTATAGTTACAGTATCATCATCTAAAGTCTGGTAATCTATTGTTATAGCAAAGGGCACCCCTATCTCGTCAGCCCTAGCATATCTTCTCCCTATGGAGCCAGAATCATCATATATGGCATCTATCCCTTTTCTCCTCAAACCCTCCCATACCGCTATGGATTTCTCTTGTAATTTATCTTTTGAAACTAACGGAAAGACCGCTGCTTGAATTGGCGCTAGATACGGGGGAATTCCCAGTATGGCTCTATCTTCCTTCTCTGAATATGCGTGTTCAAGAGTTGCATAAACTAGCCTCTCTATCCCAAAACTAGGTTCTACAACATGAGGGATAAAGCGCCTGACTTTGACCTCCTCTTCAACATCAACAAATTCAATTACTTCCTTCGGCAATTTTAAACCTTCAACCACTATTGCTCCGCTATTATCAATCTCTCTCTTTGCATCCTCTGGACTCATTTCCTTCAATCTTTTCATTATATCAATGAATTTGTCTGGGGAGATTTCTTTGATCTTTTTTGCATTAATGTTCATCCTCAAATGCTTGACCTTGATCGGCTCTTCCAACTGTACTGAAACAGATAGATCGACCGAGCTCTTCTTCATATGGGATGATAAATCGTAATCAGTTCTGTAAGCATGCCCGGCTACTTCGACCCATCCAAATTTGTCTAATAATACTTCATGATCATAAGTTTGAGCTGAATAATGAGCTCTCTCGCTTGGAAGCTTTGCATGAAACCTCTGCTTATCCTCTGGTATTCCTAGCTTTATTGCGAATTTCTTTGACAATGCCATGAAGTACGCAAGCCACTCTTGTTTTATGACCCCCTTACTCAAAGCATCTTTGACACTGATTATTAGAGGCTCTTCAATCCCTTTTTCGACCAAATCTTCTGGAAGCATCCTAAGCTCTTCATTCTCCACTTGATTTAATAGAGGACATTTAGGGTTCAAAGGATCGAAAAAGAGTTCAATTTCCATCATTGAGAACTCTCTCAGCCTTATTACACCTTGCCTTGGAGAGATTTCATTCCTAAAGGCTTTTCCTATCTGTGCAACACCAAGAGGCATCTTTCCTCTAGATATCTCATAAATACGCTTGAACTCTGTGAAAATTCCTTGGGCGGTTTCAGGGCGCATAAACCCCTCGCTTTCACTGTAAGGTCCTATTGTTGTCTCGAACATAGTCAGAAAATGCCTTACACTCCACTTCGTATTCCCACAATCTGGGCATTTTACATCTCCCTTGTTGATCTCTCTCTCCGTGTCTTCTATGCTCATCCCTTCTGAAATTTGGCGATTAAATTCCATAAGCAAATGATCTGCCCTGAACTTCTTATGGCATTTTGAGCACTCTGCCATAGGGTCTTTGAAGCTTCCTACATGGCCTGATGCTTCAAACACAACGTAAGGGGATATTAAAGGTGTATCAACTTCAGTAAAGTTATGCCTATGAATGAAATAATCTCTCCATAATCTTATTGTCTTATCTTTGAGCTTCACACCCAATTCCCCAAAGGATACGAAACCGCCTACTCCGCCGTAGATTTCTAGGGCTTGCCAGAAGAATCCTCTTCTCCTCGCCAACTCAGCCAATTTGTCAGCCTTACTCTCTCTTTTTGACTCCAATGATCTCTTTGCAAAAATTCCATCGGATAGGATTAAAGGATTACTATGCTACAGCTTCTACATTATTCTTAGTCAACTCAAAAATCTGGCGTATGTGATTCACAACTGAAGCTGATGACAAACCTTATTTATCTTAAAGGGATAAAGACCATAAGAGACATCCAAGAGATTTTGCTTTATGATGACTGATGAATTAAACCTTAAGTAATACAAGAACTAAGTTAATTTTATGCTTGGAAGCTATAAAGGCAAGATCCTTAGAGTGAATTTGACAGAATCCAGAATCTGGGACGTGGCAACTTAAGCTCACCTTCTTAAGTGGTTGTAGTATAGGGTGAATAG
>JBNAWJ010000078.1:0-7194 GCA_049699795.1 Nitrososphaerales archaeon
ATCATAATACATTGAGGGATACAGGGCTCCTCTAAAACTTAAGGTTACAGCGCCGGACTTTTTTGCATGAAAAGTTTTAGGTACGAAGATTTGATGAAGTTTATAGCCTCGAAGGGCATAAAAACAAAATATATCACAAAGTTTGACATAAGGAAAGGGAAGTTTGTAGCTTACATGGGAGATAAAGAAGTATTAATGTTACCCCTCGATGATATCAAGGATTATGCGGAGAATCCTTGCCGCACCTGCTCAGATTTTTCGAGCGAATATGCAGACATATCTGTGGGAGCTGTTGGATCACCCGAGGGTTGGTCCACAACGATAATTAGGACAGAAACAGGAGAGAAAATTTTCAGAGGCGCCTATGAGGCTGGATACATAATGGTAAAACCAATAGAGGAAGTTAAACCAGGGCTAAAGTCTGTTATCAAACTCTCTGAATATAAAAAAGAAATATCGAAGGAACATATTGAAGAAATATCAAATCCTGGACAAAAAATAAAAGTCGTTTCTATCAAAAATACAAGCTATTGCTGATTCTGGCATGGTTAGAATAACTTATTAATGATTAAAGATTAAAATCGTTTGATGATGCCAAACGCTCTTAAGGATAAACTGATCGTAATAGCTGGTGGTGGATACTTCGGTACAGAGGCTTTGATCTCGGCAAAAGAATCCCTTGCTAAAATTATACTACTTGATGGATTCGCCGATTGTAAAGCTAGCGAGTTTGCAGATGAGATAGTTAAGGGAATAGATTTGGATAAAGCTATGAATGTTAAAGCTGATAGTGTTAAGTTTTTCGTCTGTGACGCAGTGAAATTTTTAACAGATTTTTTGAAAAAAGTAACACCAGATTACATAGTCCCTGCAATACCTGGCAATTTGACAGGAAAACTGGTTATGAGATGGCTCGAAGATGAAGGCTTTAAGATAAAAGTTGAATCAGAATTGGTAAGAGAAGTGTTAGATGATATTCCAAAGAGTATGATCAATCATTATGATGAGGATTTAGGAATAATAATAGCAAGCTATATGCCAAAAGGAAGCCTTTGTAAGATTCCTTGTGATCAACCACTAGAATTCTGCCCAACCACTGGTAAGCCAAAAGCTGGTGCTATGTACAAAGTATTGGAGCATGCTACTTGGGGCAAGGTTAAGGCGTCAAAGATTATTCCTAGCCATAAACTTCAGCGTAATGTAGGATGTTTTAGGGGAGAAGAGCTTACATCGTTTCTATCATATATTGATCAGATTGAAAGGCCTTACAGCGTAGCCATTGGTACTGCTTGTGCATGCCATGGAATCTTGAATATATTCTCGGTTCTATAATTCATAACTCTATGTGAAAAGTATCAGTCCATGGCTGGAATAATGATAGCGTGCAGAATTCCACAAAGTATTTTCTAATCCTCTAACTCTTTTGATCTTGTATGACCTTCCCTAGAGTTCTTAGGGAAAAGATATGCTCATCTTGTGGGAGCAAAGGAACTCTAGAGTATTATAGTTATAACAGATTCTTGGATTGTCCGATATATCGATGTTCTAAATGTAGTTTTATAACCAATGTGCCTGATGCCATCTTTGTGCAACCTATAATAGATTGACCTCTTTGATTGGAATGATAAGAGACAATAATCTAATCGATCTGAAATTAAGCTAAAAGCATCGGATTCTAATGATCACTTCATCGTTGATTTCCAGTTATGAAAATTTTTTGTCTCATGACAATGGGATTGTCAAAATAACGAGTTTAAGCTTAGACAAAAATAGACCAAATTCTATCTCAAAGATTCATTAGTGATTTTTGTCTATTTTTGTTCGCCTTATCTTGACAACCCCCATGACAATACTAGTCAAGATCTTTCTAACCATCATGTAACACTATTATAACTTTAATTAGACGGGAAACCAATAAGAATCTAGAGATAATGGTAGAGTTAGAGATTAGGGATCTACATGTAAGCGTTGAAGGAAAAGAAATTCTGAAGGGTTTTGACCTAACGGTTAGACAGGGCGAGATTCATGCCCTTATGGGACCCAACGCTTCTGGCAAGAGTACTTTATCACATACTATAATGGGTCATCCAAGGTACAAGGTAGATAAGGGAGATATATTACTTGACGGCGAGAGTATTCTCAAGCTCACCCCAGATGAAAGGGCAAGGAAAGGACTTTTCTTGGCTTTTCAGTACCCTCTTGAGATTCCTGGAGTAAGCTTAGCCAACTTTCTTAGAATAGCGTATAACAATACGATGCAGGCTTATAAGCCAAAGGATATGAGTGGAGAAGTAGTCTCGATCTTTAAATTCAGGGAAATTTTGAAGGAGAAGTTAAAACTCTTGAAGATGGATGAATCTTTTGCCAATCGCTATCTGAATGAAGGCTTTTCTGGCGGTGAAAAGAAGAAGTGTGAAATTTTGCAGATGGCTATACTTAGACCAAAGATAGCTGTATTAGATGAGATAGACTCAGGTTTGGATATAGACGCTTTGAAGACAGTTGCCAAAGGAATCAATGCACTGATGGGTCCTGATATGGGAATATTATTCATAACTCATTATCAAAGAGTATTGAGATACGTAAGACCCAATTACGTTCACATACTGTTAGATGGTAGGATAGTCAAGTCAGGAAAAGAGGAATTGGCTTTAGAGCTTGAGGAGAAGGGATACGATTGGATCAAGAAGGAACTTTCTATAGAGTGATTTGAATGGCATCGGACAAGATGATAATAGATGAGACAAAGTATGAGGCAAAGGTCCCAATACGGTATGTATTCAAGACTGAACCAGGTCTTAAGGAAAGAACCATTAGAGAAATATCATCAGAGAAGAATGAGCCTGATTGGATGCTTAAAAGAAGGCTAAAATCCTTTGAAATCTTCAAAAGTAAACCCATGCCAACATGGGGTCCAGACCTTAGCGAATTAGATTTCGATAAAATTACTTTTTACATAAAGCCAGAAGATAGAAAGGCTGCGAGTTGGGAAGAATTACCAGAGGACATCAGAGAGACCTTTGATAGGCTAGGAATACCAGAGTATGAGAGAAGGTTCCTTGGTGGTTCTGGCGCTATGTATGAGTCAGAAGTTGTCTACAGCAAGTTGAAGAAAGAACTCAAAGAGATGGGAGTGATCTTCACAGATACCGATACTGCAGTGAAGGAGTATCCTGAATTAGTCAAAGAATATTTCATGACGAAGTGCGTTCCTCCGTCTGATAACAAGTTCGCTGCCCTTCATGGAGCTGTTTGGAGCGGTGGTAGCTTCATATATGTTCCACCCAATGTCAAAGTGCCTGTTCCTTTACAGATTTACTTTGTAATGGCTCAAGAAGCAGAAGGACAGTTCGAGCATACAATTATAATAGCTGAAGAAGGAAGTGAAGTGAATTATATCGAGGGATGCTCTGCACCAAGGTATAGTAGATCATCTTTACATAGTGGAGTTGTAGAAATATTCGTCAAGAAGAATGCAAGGGTAAGATATACATCAATTCAAAACTGGAGCAAGAGCATCTACAACCTTAACACGAAAAGATCACTGGTTGATGAAAATGGCGTAGTGGAGTGGATAAGTGGTACTATGGGGAGCAAGGTAACGATGCTTTATCCTGGCAGTATATTAAGAGGCAGAGGAGCTAGGGCAGAACATCTCACGATAGGTTTTGCTGGCAATGGTCAACATAAAGAAGGTGGTTCAAGAATCATAATAAGTGCACCCTACGCTTCAGCCAAAGTAATTGCAAAGAGCATCTGTGCGAATGGTGGTGTAATGGGCTATAGAGGGCTTGTCAAGATAAATAAAGGAGCGATAGGGTCGAAGGTGAACGTAAGATGTGATGCATTATTGATGGACCCATTATCAAAATCCTATACAATTCCTTACAATGAAATATATGAAACAAGAGAAGTTTTAGCTTCCCATGAAGCCTTTGCTGGAAAGATAGACGAGAACCATTTATTCTACCTTATGACTCGTGGTCTAAGTGAAGAGGAGGCAAAAGCCCTTGTTGTGAGAGGGTTCATCGAGCCTATCATGAAGAAATTACCTTTCGAGTATGCTGTGGAGTTGAACCGCCTTATCGAGTTAGAAATCTCTAAGTTGCCAGGAGCAGTAGGCTAATAACAATACTCAGATAATTCTCATAAAATTGGATGATAAAAATGAGTCTATCGATAAACCTAGTTGAGGAAAAATCAAGGCTAAGAAAAGAGCCAGAATGGATGAGGGGGAAGAGGATCGAGGCTTGGAAAACCTTCGAAAGTCTACCTATGCCACAGTGGCGTTATTTTGAAGAAAGATCAAAGTTGCGTTATGCAGAAGAGTGGAAGTACACAAGCCAATACTTTAGCAAACTAAATTTATCCAAATTCATTCCATCTATTGAATTTGAAGAGTTGAAGGCTCCTTCAAAAGAATCTCAAGAAAAAAGGGCAAGGTCTGGCTTTTTGATGCAAAAGAACTCCAAGACCGTCAATATTACATTGAGAGATGATTTGAGGGATAAAGGAGTCATCTTCACTTCTCTAAAAATAGCATTGATAGAGTATCCTGAACTGGTCAAAGAATACTTTATGAAGTTAGTACCTTCATCTGAAAATAAGTTCATAGCTCTTCATGGAGCTTTATGGGATGGTGGAGCTTTCCTGTATGTGCCTGAGAACGTTGAATTAAACCTTCCCTTACAAAGCTCTTTTCATTTTACATCTGGCAAAGCCTTCTTCAATCATACGTTGATAATAGCTGAGCCTAATAGCTCTATAACATATTTTGAGGATTACAGATCAAAATATCAAGCTCAAGCCTTACACACAGAGGTTGTTGAAGTATACTTAAAGAAAGGAGCCAAGATGAATTTCTTTACGATTCAGGATTGGAGCAGCAAAGTCTACAACTTCTCTGTAAGAAGATCGTTATTGAATGATGATAGTGCAATAAATAGCATAATAGGGTCTTTTGGAGGTAAATTAAGTAGAACCAATTTGGACGTTCTTTTAAAAGGCTCTAATACAAGATCTGAGAACTACGTTCTATTCTTTGGTAGAGAAGATCAGCACTTGGACATCAATACAAACGCTCTTCATGAAGCCAAGAATACAAATAGTCAAACCATGGTAAAAGGTGGGTTAAAAGAGAATGCAACCTCGGTTTATAGAGGAAAGATAAAGATCGATAGAGAGGCTATTCAATCAGATGCAAATCTATCTGAAAGAGTATTACTCTTGAGCGATAAAGCCCATTCATACGCAGTACCTAGCTTAGAGATAGAGAACAATGAGGTTAAGGCAGGGCATGGAATAGCCATCAGCCAAGTAGACGATGAACAACTTTTCTATCTGATGAGCCGTGGACTTAAAAGAATAGATGCTGAAAAGCTGATAGTTCAAGGCTTCTTTGAACCTATAATTCAACTGATACCCGTTAACGATTTAAGGTTAAAGTTCCAGAATATTGTTAGAGACAGGATAGAAAGATGAAAGAAGCGTTAAGAAAACCAGTAGATGTAGAAAAGATCAGAAAGGACTTTCCTATCTTTAACCAGAAGATAAGAGGGATGCCTTGTGTATATTTGGACAATGCAGCCACATCTCAAAGACCTAACCAAGTCGTCGACGCTATGAACGATTATTATCAGATATACAACGCTACAATTCACAGAGTCATATACGAACTTGGAGAGAAGGCTACAGATGCTTATGAAGGAGCCAGAGAAAAGGTAGCCAAATTCATCAATGCAAAACCTGAAGAGGTGATCTTCGTCAGAAACACTACAGAGGCTATAAACCTTGTAGCCTATAGCTGGGGCAGAGCAAACATAAGAGAAGGAGATAAGATTCTTCTAACTGTGATGGAGCATCACAGCAATATTATACCTTGGCAACTTCTTGCCAAAGAGAAAAAAGCTCATTTAGAATTCATTGATATAGATGGTGAAGGGCTTTTGAAAATGGACGATTTTGAAAAGTTTATGAATGAAGAGATAAAGTTCATGGGCTTGGTTCATGTCTCAAATGTGTTGGGTACTATAAACCCAGTTAAAGAGATGGTAAATTACGCTCATAAAAACGGTGCATTAGTATTAGTAGATGCAGCTCAATCAGTACCACATATGCCAGTAGACGTTCGTGAAATGGATTGTGACTTTCTGGCATTCTCAGGTCATAAGATGCTAGGACCGACTGGGATTGGAGTATTGTATGGTAAGAGAGAATTGCTTGAAGAGATGAACCCATTTCTTAGTGGTGGAGATATGATAAGAGAAGTTCATCTTAGAGAAGCGAGCTGGGATGAACTACCATGGAAGTTTGAAGCAGGAACATCCAATGTTGCAGGAGCCATAGGATTAGGAGCGGCTGTTGATTATCTGAATAAAATAGGCATGAAAAACGTGAGAGAGCATGAGAAACAATTGACCAAATATGCTTTAGATAAGATGATGAAAATTAAAGGAATCAGCATCTACGGTCCTAAAAATGTAGAAGTAAGAGGTGGAGTCATATCCTTTAACCTAGGAGATATACATCCTCACGATATAGCATCAATATTAGATGGTGAAGGAATAGCCATAAGGGCTGGTCACCATTGCGCTCAGCCTTTGGTTGAAAGATTGGGAGTGGTTGGTACTGCAAGGGCAAGTTTTTATATATACAATACAGAATGGGAGATAGACTATTTGGTAAACGCTTTAGAGAAGGCTAGGAAGGTGTTCAAGCTATGAGCGACATGTATGCTGAGATGATAATTGATCTTTATCACCATCCTATGAACTATGGTAACATAGAGAAGCCTGACATAAAGGCAAAGGATACAAATCCGATCTGTGGAGATATAATAGAAATTCAGATAAAACTTAACAAAGGCAGAGTTAAAGAGGTCAAGTTCAATGGTAAGGGTTGTGCAATAAGCCAAGCCTCTGCCTCATTATTGACAGAAATGATAAAGGGAAAGAAGATAGACGAGTTATTGAAGTTGGATAAAAAAGACATACTAAATGCTTTAGGGATAGAGATAAGCCCAGTGAGGCTTAAGTGCGCTTTACTTCCTTTGAAAGTTCTTAAGATGGGAATCTATTCTTACCTAGGCGATTCAAATAAAGCCAAAGAGTAATTAAAGATTCTCGCGAATATAATGATGATGTCAAGAATTATGAGTCAGGTTCTGTTACTTATCTGCTATGAAGGGTCTTTTTG
>JBNAWJ010000079.1:0-589 GCA_049699795.1 Nitrososphaerales archaeon
CCATGCTATCCATAATCGAGGAGGTGATGCGGAAAACTTAAGGTTACAGCGCCAAGCCCGTTGATACAAAAGTTTAAATAAAGGAAAAAACGCCATTCTATATCAGTGCCTTTTGTGTCATTGTTTGGTACGAATAGGATGTTCTCTAAATTAGGTGGTTTTGATGGAAAAAAGTTCTGAAGAAGAATTACGCTTAAGAATTAAGGAGCATATTTTTGTGCCAGAGCATGTGATACTAACTCCTGAAGAAGCGAAAGAAGTTCTGAAGAAATATAACGCTAAACCAGAACAGTTTCCCTATATTTTGAACACAGATCCTGTCATAAAAGAGATAGGAGCAAAACCAGGAGACTTGATAAAGATTATAAGGAAGAGCGAAACTGCAGGGGAAGCAATCTACTACCGTTATGTTGTGGAGGGATGATTATGGAATCTAGTGAATATAACTCTTGGGTTATCATTCAGGATGTGCTAGAAAGAGAAGGTATCGCTCGCCAGCACTTGAACTCTTATAACGAATTCATCTCAAAGGGCATAGAGAGCATAATCAACGAAGTTAGCGAAGTAGAAATCGAAGCGGCAGGAGGAT
>JBNAWJ010000079.1:599-7181 GCA_049699795.1 Nitrososphaerales archaeon
TCTATAAGACAACCAAGTGTTATGGAGATAGATGGTTCCAGTAATAACATCTTACCTATTGAAGCAAGGTTACGTAACCTTACCTATGCTTCACCCATGTATTTAGAGATGAGTATAGTAGAAGGAGATTCTATCACAGAATCCCAAATCCATCATATCGGGGATCTCCCAGTCATGGTCAAGTCTGATCTATGTCCTCTCCATAAGATGAATAAGGAAGAATTGATTCAGGCAGGTGAAGATCCAGAAGACCCAGGAGGTTACTTTATCATCAATGGCTCTGAGAGAGTTATAGTGGGACTTGAAGATCTATCTCCCAACAAAATTTTAGTGGACTATGAAAAGAGCGGGGGGAGCATTTTGTATAAAGCTAAGGTTTATTCATCAATAGTGGGTTACAGAGCAAAGCTGGAGTTAACGCTTAAACATGATGGTGCCCTCTATGTCAAGGTTCCAACTTCTCCTGTAGATCTTCCTTTCATTATAATAATGAGGGCACTGGGGATTCAATCCGACAAACAGATAGCCGATAGCGTTTCACTAAAAAAAGAAGTCCAGGATCTCTTAGAGGTTTCTTTCGACAAAGCAAGTGATGTGATGACACCAGAAAAGGCTTTGACATACATAGGCAACAGAATTGCACCTGGAATGCTCGAAGAATTCAGAATAAAGAGAGCTGAAGCTTTGCTAGATTGGGGGCTTCTGCCACACTTAGGTAGAACACCTGAAGATAGAGCCAACAAAGCTGCATTTCTTGGGGAAGCTGCGTGTAAACTTCTTGAGCTGAGGCTTGGTTGGCTAGAAACAGACGACAAGGACCACTATGGTAATAAAGTCATAAAGTTCGCTGGTCAAATGATAGCCGACCTATTCAGAACAGCTTTTCGAAACATGGTAAGAGATATGAAGTATCAACTTGAGAGGATGGGTCAGAGGAGAGGCATAGGTGCAGTCGGGGCGGCCATCAGGCCTGGAATAATAACGGATAAACTAAATAATGCGATAGCAACGGGTAACTGGGGCAGAGGTAAGGTCGGGGTCACACAGCTTCTTGACAGGACCAACTACCTCTCAACCTTGAGTCATTTGCGACGTATTCAGTCCCCCTTGAGCAGAAGTCAACCCAATTATGAAGCGAGAGATCTTCACGGAACGCATTTTGGGAGGATTTGTCCTAATGAAACCCCAGAGGGGTCTAATTGTGGTCTGGTAAAAAACCTTGCCCTCTCAGCTGTTATTTCTGTCAGTGTGCCAGAATCTGAAATAGTAGAAAAGTTGTCTGAACTAAAGGTTAAGCCTGTCTTAGAGGCTAACGATGAACTTAAGAAAAACGGTTGTAAAATCTTCATAGAAGGTCGTTTCATAGGTTACGTTGAAAACGGAGAATATTTCGTGACTGCCTTTAGGAAGTTACGTAGACAAGGACTGATAAACCCAAACGTAAGCATATACCTCTACACACCTAAGGATCCAAGAGGAACCAAGAGAGTTTACATATCTACGAGCTCTGGGAGAGTTATGAGACCTCTTATTATAGTAAAAGATGGAAAGCCACTCTTGACCAATGACATGATATCGAGAATCTCAAAAGGGGAGCTGACTTGGCGGGATGCGATAAAGATGGGAGTTATAGAGTTGATAGATGCAAATGAAGAAGAAAACTGCTTCGTGGCTATGGATTTAATTTCTTTGACAGAAAATCACACTCATCTTGAGCCTTCGGCGGCCTCCATGTTTGGGGTCACAGCCTCCATAATTCCTTATCCTGAACATAATCAGTCACCACGTAATACTTATGAAGCTGCGATGGCCAAACAGTCTTTGGGATTTTCAATACCCACTCTCTTGTTTCCAACTTATGTAAGAGGGCACATGCTAGTCTATCCTCAAAGACCCTTGGTTAAGACCCGCTCATCATCCATGTTAAAATTAGACGATAGACCAATAGGACAGAACTGCATAGTAGCAGTATTATCCTTTGAAGGATATAATATAGAAGACGCAATAGTCATGAACAAGTCTTCTGTGGATAGGGGACTTGCCCGCTCTTTCTTCTATAGACTTTATGAGGTAGAAGCTAAGCAGTATTTGGGTGGCATGAAGGATGAATTTAAAGTACCTTCACCAGAAGACAACATAAGAGGGTACCGTGGTGAAAAATACTATCGCCTTTTGGAGCCTGACGGCGTAGTTATGAAGGAAGCTAACGTGTATGGCGGGGATGTGATAATAGGTAGGACGAGCCCGCCTAGATTCATGGAAGAGTATAGAGGGTTTGAGATCAAGGGCCCATATAGGAGGGATACTTCTGTGGCAATAAGGCCTTCAGAGTCAGGAGTTGTTGATGATGTTTTCCTTACTGAAAGTGCAGATGGTGGCAAGATGTTTAAAGTAAGAGTCAGAGACATGAGAATTCCTGAAATAGGGGACAAATTTGCCTCTAGGCATGGACAAAAAGGTGTTGTAGGTCTTTTAGTAAATCAAGAGGATATGCCCTATACAGAGAGTGGCATCGTCCCAGATATCATAATAAATCCTCACGCCTTCCCGTCAAGGATGACAGTTGGTCAGTTCATAGAATCTATAGCAGGAAAGGCCGCAGCTGTAAGAGGCACTCCTACTGATGCCACAGCATTTTCTGGAGAGAAGGTAGAAGATCTAGGGAAAGTGCTGGAAGAAAAGGGCTTTCATCCTTTGGGAAGAGAGACAATGTATGATGGAAGGACTGGTAAGAAGTATGAGGTAGACGTATTCATAGGTGTAGTGTATTATCAAAAACTCCACCATATGGTGGCTGATAAGATTCATGCTAGAGCTAGAGGGCAAGTTCAGATGCTTACGAAACAACCTACTGAAGGAAGGGCAAGGGGTGGTGGATTGAGGTTTGGTGAAATGGAAAGAGATTGCTTGATAGCTTATGGAGCATCCATGATGCTAAAAGATAGATTATTAGACGAAGCTGACAGAACTGAGGTTCACGTTTGTGAGAGATGTGGGTTGATGGCATACTACGATGCAAGGCAGAGAAAGTATGTGTGTAGGATCTGTGGCGATTCAGCAGAAATATCAGCAGTGGTTGTAGCATATGCATTCAAATTGTTATTGCAAGAAATAATGAGCTTGAATATTGCTCCTAGGTTGATGATAAAAGATAAAATGTGAGGAGGTTGAATTATGTCTCTCGAAGAATCTATTAAGACTATACGATCTATAAAATTCGCTGTCTTCCCTCCTAGCGAGATTAGAAGATATTCTGTTGCTGAAATAACAGCCCCTGAAACCTACGATGAAGATGGGATGCCAGTCCAAGGAGGACTCATGGATAACAGGCTTGGAACTTTAGAGCCAGGACAGAAGTGTGCTACATGTGGAAATACTACTGCAAGATGCCCAGGGCATTTTGGTCATATAGAGCTGGCAGAGCCTGTTCTGCATATAGCTTTTATTGAAGTTATTCACAAACTCCTTCTTTCGACCTGCAGAGCCTGTGGCAGGCTTCTAATTCCTGAAGTTGAAATCGAAAACTACAGGAAAAAACTTGCTGATAAAAGCGTCCTTACGCCAAGATTTGAAGAAGAAAACATAAAGGAGATAATAGCAAAGGCTAAGAAGATCAAAATCTGTCCTCATTGTGGCAAGCAACAGTATGAAATAGAATTAACAAAACCGAGCATTTTCCATGAGATCACAGAAGAGGGCGGAGTAATAAGGCTGCTACCCATAGCTATAAGGGAAAGGCTTGAGAGAATTCCTAATGATGATCTTGAGCTTTTAGGTTACGACCCTAAATCCTCAAGACCTGAATGGCTAATCTTGCAAGTCTTGCCAGTTCCTCCAGTCAGCGTTCGACCTTCTATTACACTTGAGTCAGGGATAAGGTCAGAAGACGATCTGACCCATAAACTAGTCGATATACTGAGAGTAAACCAAAGGGTTAGAGAGAGTAAAGAGGCAGGTACTCCACCTTTAATCGTCCAAGACTTGGTGGACTTGTTACAATACCATGTGACTACTTATTTTGATAACGAAGTTTCTGGAATACCTCAGGCTCATCATAGATCAGGACGACCTTTGAAGACTATAAGCCAACGCCTCAAGGGAAAAGAGGGACGTTTTAGGGGAAGCTTATCAGGCAAACGTGTCGACTTCTCCAGCAGAACTGTCATATCTCCAGATCCAAGCTTAGACATTTCTGAAGTTGGAGTACCGTTAGAAGTAGCAAAGAAACTTACCATAGCAGAAAAAGTTTCGCCTTGGAATATCGATTTCTTAAAGAATTTGGTCATAAATGGTCCTTTCCAGCACCCAGGGGCAAATTACATTATTAGGCCTGATGGTGTAAAGATAAGGCTCGATTATGTTAGCGATAGAGCTGCTTTAGCAAATACTCTTGCTCCAGGCTTCGTAGTTGAAAGGCATTTAATAGATGGAGATATTGTAATCTTCAATAGGCAACCATCTTTGCATAGAATGTCCATAATGGCCCATTATGTGAAAGTATTACCGTATAGGACCTTTAGGCTACATCCAGCTGTATGCCCGCCTTACAACGCTGACTTTGATGGAGACGAAATGAACCTTCATGTACCCCAAAGTGAAGAGGCAAGATCAGAGGCCTTAACTTTGATGAGAGTCCAGCAACAGATATTATCCCCAAGATATGGTGGACCCATCATAGGCGCCATAAGAGATTTCATTACAGCGGCTTACCTGCTGACAAAAGAAGGGACTCTCTTGACAAAAGAAGAGTTTGCTGATCTAGCCCTCGCAGGCGGATACGAGGGGCCTCTTCCTAAACCTGAAATCAAGAAACCAGTTGAGCTTTTTACAGGCAGGCAATTATTCTCCCTGTTCTTGCCAAAAGATTTTAACTATATTATGAGTTCAAAGTGGGCTAAAAGTCTGAAGAGGGACGAAGGCGTTAAAGACATAGTCATCAGAAATGGCGTTTTGATCAGTGGAGTGATAGATAGAGCAGCCATTGGGGCTGAGGAATCCGATAGTGTTCTTCATAGGATAGCAAAGGACTATGGTGTGGAAGTAGCCCGTAGCTTTCTAAATTCGACCCTTTCAGTCCTTAAGGCTTTCATCGCAAGACGCGGTTTCTCTTATGGTTATGATGAGCTTATACTCAAAGAAGAAGCCAGAAAGACTATAAGTGAAGAGATAGAAAAATCCTATGAGAAGATCAAAGAACTTATCAACCAATATGAACAAGGAACTCTTCCAGTAGTTCGTGGACTCTCCCCTGAAGAAAACCTTGAGTACCATATAGTGAATGAATTGGCAAGAGCAAGAGATCGCGCTGGACGAATCGCAGATAAGGCCTTTCCCCTTGATAACAGCGGAGTGATCATGGCAAGGATAGGTGCAAGAGGCTCAAGTCTAAACATAGGACAGATGACAGCCGCTTTAGGGCAGCAATCAGTAAGAGGAAAGAGGATCGAAAAAGGCTATCGAAACCGCGCTCTTTCTCACTTTCAACCTAAGGATATCACACCAGATGCGAAGGGGTTCGTTAAATCTAACTACAGAAATGGATTGAATCCAGCAGAGTTCTTCTTTCATGCCATGGGAGGACGTGAAGGTTTGGTCGATACGGCCGTTAGAACTCAACAAAGTGGCTATATGCAAAGGCGCCTCATAAACGCTCTTGAAAATCTGAAAGTAGAGTATGATCTAACTGTGAGAGACTCATATGGCAACATAATACAATTCTTGTACGGCGAGGATGGTGTCGATCCAGCCAAGAGTGACCATGGAAAAGCAGTAAATGTAGGGCATCTGGTTGAAATTGAAGCGTTGAGTAACAAGAGCGAAGAACAAGAAGAAGAGCAGATAAGAAAAATTTTAAATCAATATGCAAAGCAACTTAATCCTAAACTTGTTCATGACTTAAAGAATTCTTTACTCAAAATTCCTTTAAATGTCTCAGGCATCAAGAACGTCTGCAAAAAAGTTGTAGAACTATTGAAAAAAGCTACAATCGAGCCAGGAGAGGCTTGTGGGATAGTATCCGCCCAGTCCTTAGGCGAGCCGGGTACGCAAATGACGCTAAGGACCTTCCACTTTGCAGGTGTAAGAGAAAGAGATGTAACTTTAGGTTTGCCTAGGCTTATAGAGCTTATAGATGCAAGAAAGCAACCCTCAACACCTTCTATGGACATTTATCTTGATGATGAGCACAAGTCTAGCAAGGAGAGCGCCCTCAAAGTAGCAAAAGAAATTTTATTCACTAAGGTTGCTGATTTGCTGGACCGCAGCCAACCATGGGAGATAGAATATAATACCATAAAGTTGTTCCTGAACAAAGAGGCACTTCAAGAGAGAGACTGTAGTCCTGAGCTCATAAGAAAAGTAGTGCAAGTAGGAAAGCGCAAAGTAGAAGTGGATGAAGAAAGGGGCGTTATCTCCATCACAGTAGAAGGAGCTGATTTTTCAGCTTTATCTGCTTTAAAAAACAAGGTAATGAACATGCGCGTAAAAGGATTGCCAGGAATAGAACATGTTGCACTGGTTAAGAAAGGTGAGGAGTGGATGATACAAACTGCAGGGTCTAACTTGGCGAAGGTCTTAAGAATA
>JBNAWJ010000080.1:0-7149 GCA_049699795.1 Nitrososphaerales archaeon
ATGCGCAATGGTATGATCTTATTAAGGATAAAATACAATTCAGAAACTCATGGGGTCATATAAATTGGTGAACCTCCCCTTACTCGATCCCATCCCGCGTCCACGGGCATCATTCTTTCAGGGGAGCCTTACTCACCTACTCTTTATAAGGTGTACACCCATATATAAATAACACTAAGTCGATCCAGAATAAAGATGGGATTCTGATTTTCTCTGACATGATTCTATTTTTTCACAGAATACATCAAGAGATAGGAAACTTACCCTTAGTAAAAAACCCGAGTAAGTACTGTATGGATGTCTCATCCTTTAGCAAGATATTGCTCTAATTCATCTTATGACCTTTTTTAGAATGATTGCTTGAACTATACAAGCTTGAGAGGTTAGATTTATATAAAATGGCGCTACAGTTATGATGGGCAGATTTACCATATTTTCCCAAAGTATGGTAGAGCCTAAAAGCCGCCGTAGCTCAGCGTGGTAGAGCAGCTGATAATCTAAGCTGAGGCTGTTAATCCACGCAGAAACCAGTTGGTCGTCGGTTCAAGTCCGACCGGCGGCGCTCACCTAATATACTGACCCTCTTTTGCTTCAAGAGTTTACTAAAGTAGATTTTGAACTTACTTTAGAAAATCTATTTGAGTAGGGTATTATAAAGGTCTGAGGACGAGCTTGAGTAATATCCGACTAAGGTATGCTGGCTTGATGGCATATGGCACAAGAATAATGAGTATCTTTACTGGTCTTATGTTTTCAATAATAGTCACAAGGCGTCTAACAGAGGCAGACTTCGGAATTTGGCAAATTATAGGATTGATAATTGGCTACGTCTTATTCCCTGCTTCTATCTCTAACTATTGGGTAACCCGATACCTGGCAAGGGGTGAAAAAGTTGCGAAGACCGGTCTGATCATGAACTTAGCCATCGCCCCTTTCGCTGCTATCGCTTATCTCCTCACATCTATTCCTATAGCCCAAAGGATACAATCACCTCTAGCATACTTTTTAGTAGCTGGAATTCAAGTCATCTTTTACTATATTTTACAAACCTTAGAGTCTATCGCTCAAGGTGTAAAACCAGAGGTTCAAAGTTACGGATTCTTTCTCTTCGAAGTTGCAAAGGTAGCATTGGCTGTATGGCTTGTGATAGAGTCAAGAATGGGGGTAATTGGCGCTATACTTGCAATAGCCCTTGCACAAATAGCCCAAATACTCTTAGAAGCTTTTCTGATAAAAAATACTATAACTGGCAAATTTGATAAAAAATTGGCTAAAAGCTGGCTCAAAATTTTTTGGCTTCCTATATTTGGCTCATTATCAGGAATTTTATACAGTTTAGATGGGCTCATAGTCTCTACTCTAATAGGCTCGCCCATCCCAGTAGCATACTTCAGGGTTCCTAACATAATTGGCAATGTCATTACATACTCAGGCCTCTTGGCTATAGCCCTTTATCCAAAGTTATTAGGAGGTGGAGGAAAAAGAGATGTCGAAGCATCGATTAGATTTGTGCTAATGTTCGGCATTCCCATGAGTGCTGGCGCTTTTGTACTAGCTCGCCCTTTGCTATACTTGCTCAATCCGACTTATGCAGACTTGTTATGGATATTAAGAGTAATGATTCCTGCATCTTTGATCTTCTCCTTATCAGGAATTTTTAGCACTATTTTGGTTGGAACTGAGAAGGTGGAATTGAACTTGAACTCAAAGTTTAAGGATTTTATGAAGAGCAACTTGTTCATAGTACCTCTAATAACTTATGCCTCATCTATATTTTACATCCTAACCTTAATCATACTATTGTATTTTCCTAATATTTGGGGTTTTGATTACATCTCTCTCACTCTCCTCTGGGCATTCTTATCCTTTATAGTCACTCTTTCTTCTACAATTTATGAATGGATTTTAGCCAAAAGAGTTATGGACTTCAAATTCCCATTCATCAACTTATCAAAGTACTTGTTCTGCTCAGCCATCATGGCGATCTTGCTTCAATTGCTAAAATTCAACCTTGAATACATTCCAACCTTTTCCAACTATGTCGTATCTGTCTTAGCTCTAGTAGGGTTTGGCGCCTTGGTTTACACTATAATGCTATCAATGATCGATAAAGAATTTAGGCAAATAGCTCTGGCTATATTTAGTAACATAAGAGGAATGCTTTCAAAGCTAAAGTAAATTTATAAAATTAATATATTTACATGTTAAAAGAGTCTGAGAATGATTAGAATAGATTCTAAGGAAATACAAAAATATCTATCATCCGTCTTTAAGGATGAAGTCACCATCAAATACATAGGAGAGCTTTGTGAAGGTAAGGCGAAGATTGAAAAGGAGCTGAAGGCCTTTGGATATGGTCTGCCTTATCTAATTGAGATATATGTCAAAGGCAAGAAGAAGAGTCTGGTACTAGAAACCTTAAGGAGAGAAGGCTTTGGTCATGAGCACTTCTCTGATAGGGCTCAAATTCTTATATGGCAAAATTCTGCATTCAACAAGCTACCAAGGCATGTAAGGTCTTATGATGTAGGCGCGTTTACCAAAGAATGCAAGTTAAAGTCCTTAGGAGACTGCACTGAATACTTCATCTTGATGAGGAAAGTAGATGGAAAGCTTTATCATTCTGACTTGGACAGGATTAAGGCTACCAATGAGATTTATGAACTAGATGTGAAAAGATGCTTGGCTTTATCAGATTATTTGGTGAGAATACATGCAAAGAAGAGTAAAGATCATAGTCTCTACACAAGAAGGGCTAGAGAACTTTTAGGCCATGGAGAATGCATCATGGGCCTGATAGATAGCTATCCTTCTGGTCTGTCATACATAGATGAAGAAGGGTTTAAGAAGATAGAAAAGATGTGTATAGATTGGAGATACATTTTAAAGAAAAAAACTCATAGACTCTCACAGGTTCATGGAGACTTTCACCCTTGGAACATATTCTTCAGAAAGGGCTTGGACTTCACGGTCCTTGATAGAAGTAGAGGAGAATGGGGAGAGCCTGCTGACGATCTCTCTTCCATGAGCATAAATTACATCTTCTACTCTTTGCAGGCTCATAGAAGGCTTGAAGGACCCTTTGAAAAACTGTTTATGAGTTTTTGGGAGAATTACATAGATAAAACAAGAGATTATGAAGTATTTGGGGTGGTTCAGCCCTTTTTTGCTTGGAGAGGTTTAGTCATTGCATCCCCAATATGGTATTCAAATTTGCCAGAGGATGTGAGAATAAAGATATTCAATTTCATAAAAAATGTGCTAAGCATAGAGAGATTCGATTTAAAGGAAGTTAATTCATACATATCTTAGAAGGTGCTACCATGAGGGAAGGCTGGTGTGTATGGCTGACAGGACTTCCAGGATCGGGAAAATCAACAGTAGCAAAAGTGCTAATTGATAAATTGATGAATAATGGTATAAAAGCTCAGATAGTATCCTCAGATGAACTGAGAAAAGTAGTAACACCATTGCCAAAGTATACAGAGGAGGAAAGAGAGGTAGTTTATGGGGCGATCGTCTACGTTGCAAGGATATTAACAAAGAACGGTGTAAATGTTATAATAGATGCTACAGGGAATAGAAGAAGGTATAGAGAAAAAGCAAGAGAGGAGATAAAGAATTTCATGGAAGTCTACCTTTATTGTCCTTTAGAAACCTGTATAAAAAGAGAAAGTAGGCGCATAGAAACTTTTCAAGCTCCTAAAGATATTTACAAAAAGGCTCTTGAAGGAAAATCTACAGTACCAGGCATAGGCGTTCCTTACGAAGAGCCCTTAAACCCTGAGCTAAGAATTGATACAGAAAAGTTGAATCCAGATGCTTGTGCTGAGAAGATACTTGATTTAATAGTCAGAAGGCAAATCTTATAGTAAATATGTTTTCAAGAAGGTTTTCATCATTTTCCTAGTTCTATAATCTTCAAAATGTCATCATAGATTATTGGGTTCGATGCTGCTATGAAGGATACTTTTTGAGTTGGTTCTAGAATATAATCGAGCTCTTTACTATCCGATGTGCGAATTAATCCACCAGATTCCTTCAATATTATGTAAGATGCCGCAATATCTGTAACTCTCAACATACTTCTAATATCCACAAAAGCATCTATGAACCCTGATGCTACATAGCAAATTTCCAGAGCGTTGGCACCGAAGTGCCTTATGTGCCTGACTTTCCTGAAAAGGGGCATCAATCTAGCAACGACCTTCTCATCAGCCTTGCTAAAGTCTATTCCTATGACTGCATCTTCAAGTAATGCTCTATCAGAAGTCTTTATCTTTCTATCGTTCATGTATGCTCCCTTACCTCTTTTGGCATAAAAAATGGTACCATCAGAAAGGTTCAACACAACTCCCACATCAACATCTTTGATGGAATTACCTCTCGACATCGCTATTGAAGTGCAGAAAAACGGTACTCCTCTAATCGCATTCGTAGTGCCATCTATGCTGTCAATTACAATGTAAACATCTGGCTTGCTTCCAATCTCCATAATGCCGAGCTCCTCGCTAACTACTACGCATGATATATTCTTCTTCTTGAGAGAATTTATTATGAAATCTTCAGCCAATTTGTCTATTTTTAAAGTCCAGTCTCCCCCAGCCCCTTTTCCAACGACTTCGGAAGCAGAAGCAGACCCTATAATGGGTCTAATGGCACTACAAACCTCTCTAGAAGTATTTATGAGAAATTCTAACCAGTCCTTCAAGCCAAAAGTATTAAACAAAATGTTAATTTAATCATTTTCATTAATATATTCGTGGACAAGTTGAAATATAAACTAATGAACATATTGGCATGCCCCATATGCAAGACCTTCCCGCTTCAACTTATAGTATATGATGAAACAAATACCGGGTCGTCAATAGTTGTGGTGAATCCCTGTGATGAATACTGTGGCTATAATAAAAAGAAGATGGCAGATTTGAAGAGTGAAGGAATAAGTTTGGATTGCAAAAGTTGCCTTCAAATTAGAATAGTCGAAGGAATCCTAATATGCCAAAATTGTAATCGTTGGTACCCTATTATAAATGAGATTCCTCATATGCTGCCCGATCAACTAAGAAATAAGAAACAAGATAAGAATTTCTTGATCAAGAACAAAGAAAAAATTCCAAAGGAGATACTTAGCGAAGGGAAACCTCTCAACCTATCTGATTGATCCTCATTAAACTAATTATAGCTTTTTTAGCATCTTCTTTAAAGACATCCTTTGGTCTATCATCATTCACAAGGTAATAATCTGCTTTAGCTATAACATCCCCTAATCCTAGCTTCAACTCCGCCTTGTCCCTTTCCTCAAGCTCTTCCTCATTCTTTGGGTCTCCCGATCTATTTCTCGATGATAAGCGTCTTAATCTAGTTTGAAAAGGAGACAGTAAAGCGAGAATGTGAGCATGTTTAGCCATCGTCTTAAAGTATCTGACTTCTTCGAGACTTCTAACTCCATCTATGAACACAATGTCTGTTTTAATGGGTTCCAATTTTTTCGCTACCATCTTAGCCACTATCTGATCGCCCAGTTTTGATCTAATGTCCCTCATTACGAATTCGTAACTCTTTGCCTCCTCTTTTAGACCTCTTTTTTTCACTTCCTCTCTTATTACATCGCCCATGATAAGAACTGGCATGCCCAACTCTTCTGCTACTTCTCTAACTACGGACTTTCCAGAGCCTGGCATGCCTGTGACCAGTATGAGTTTTTTGATCAATTTTTTCATCTCTCTTTATCAACAATCTTTCCAGAGGCTAGAACTTCTTCCTTTACCCCCTTTCTTTAAGCTGTTCGAGTTCTGTTGAAGCTTTTGGTTCCCTGGGTTTCGGTGTTAGGACAGTTGCCTTAGTCCATCCTATCCAAGATAATATGACTAATATTGCTACTACAGCTATAAAGAAGGATATCTGTAGAACCATCGTTGTCCATGTAGTGAAAAAGAGGAGCCAACCATAGATGATGATGCCTAATATGCTGGCGATAAGGATTACGGTTCCTGTTATTTGATCCTTTTCCAAATTTTACTCCCCTAAGTCTAAACAATCTTTTTTAAATCTGGCTTAAGTAAGTCTGCTCTTGTCACAATTCCCGCTATAATCTTACCTCTCATCACCAGAATCGCTGGATAAAAATTCAAGATAGGGATTAGAAGATCTATGGGAGTATCTTCATTTACAGTAGGGAAAGATGGTTCCATGACTTCTTTCACTTTCTTCATGAAGAGCAATTTTGGACTTTCTTCTGCTAACTTCTTAATGAGCGCCTTTTCAGACACGCTTCCTATAACTTCATCCTTACTTAAAACTGGCATTTGAGATATTGCATGCTTATGCATCAACTTCACTACTTCCCTTACATTAGACTCAGCATCTACAGATATGACTTCTTTTGTCATCACGCTCTTTACCTTTTTAGAATTCTTTAGCTGTAACTTTTGCAAAGTTTCAAAGATAGCCATGGTCTTGGAGAAGGAAGGGTCTATTCTTCCTGCTTCTATCTTCGCTATCAATGATTGGCTAACTCCAGATAGCCTTGCTAGATCACTTTGAGTCAGACCCAGAGCCTTCCTCATCTTCTGTATGTTTTTCAGCTGTAGAGACATCATTTTGACTCTCTCCAATCTTACTATAAACCTTTTCATTCAACGAGTTTTCCCTAACAGTATAGCCAATTCAACCAACCTATCAACCGTTTTGTAGATGCTCTTGAAACCTTCAACGTCTTCTTCTACTCCTTTTGCGCCTAAGTCCCTTGACCATGCTGTCCCACCCAGGTTTGCTCCCAAGGCTCCTCCACTAACTGGAATCATTTTGTTGATGAGTAAGAAAGAGTGAATTGTCAACAAAGCAAGCTCTTGACCTCCTAATCTATCTCCTCCTACAGCGATCCCTGCACCAACCTTGTTTTTTAGGGCTTTTGGATTCTTTGCCACCAAAGCTCTGCACCTATCGAATAAAGTCTTGAGCTGTCCACTAAGGGTGCCATTGTATACTGGCGTTCCAAAAAGCATGGCATCTGCCTCTTCAAGCTCAGCGTAAACTTCTACCATGTCATCTTTCTGTATGCAACCCTTTTTTGTTCTGATGCAATAGTCACAATGTAAACAAAAGTTTATCTTCTTACCATAAAAATGAAAGTAATCAGTCTTAATC
>JBNAWJ010000081.1:0-7092 GCA_049699795.1 Nitrososphaerales archaeon
AAAGGGTTTGATCGATTCGAGTAGGATATCTATCCTTACAAGAAATGAATAAATTTATAATTGTATATAGGAAATGCAAATAAATATTGAATTCTAAGACTACATTAAGATGAGATTAAAGCTAGGCTTCGTGCAGACAAACCCTTCCTTCGGCAACAAGGAGAAGAACGTTGAGGAAGCGATTAATCTATCAAAAAGGGTAGGAGGGGATTTAATGGTATTTCCTGAGCTTTTTAATACAGGATACGCTTTCATTAGCAAAAAAGAAATTGATTATTTGGCTGAAGAAGTCCCAAATGGATACACTACTATCAAATTGATGAAGCATTCAAAAGAAGCTAATAAGACCATAGTGGCAGGATTGGCAGAGAGATTCGGTGATAAGATATTCAATTCTGCTATTGTGGTATCTAACGGTCAGTTCATAGGAGTTTATAGGAAAATTCATCTTTTTTATAAAGAGAAACTTTGGTTCTCGGTTGGGGATACAGGCTTTAGAGTCTTTGATCTAGGACATTTTAAGCTAGGGGTGATGATATGCTTTGACTGGTTCTTTCCAGAGTCTGCAAGAGTTCTTGCCTTAGAGGGGGCAGATGTTATCGCTCATCCCTCAAATTTAGTACTTCCAGGCTTATGTCAAAAGGCTATGCTAATAAGGTCTCTAGAAAACAAAGTGTTCATCGTTACTGCCAATCGTACAGGGACAGAATTTAGAGGTGGAGAGAGGTTCAACTATACAGGGAGAAGTCAGATCACAAGCCCATCTATGAAGGTTTTGGCATCAGCAGAAGAAGATGAAGTGATAGCAAAGGTAGTCGATGTAGATATTTCTGAAGCTCGTAATAAGAACATAACGAAGTTCAACCATGCAATTCAGGATAGAAGAGTGGAATTTTATGAGAAGTTAGTAATGCCTTAGATAAAGGTCCCGCGGGCAGGATTTGAACCTGCGACACTCCGGTTTCTGTGCGCCTAGTAGGGCTGGTGAGGTTTGCCAGAGCAAATCTCTACAGCGTCTCCCCCTCGATGAGGGTCGGAAGCTCTACCAGGCTGAGCTACCGCGGGGCAGTAAAAACTAACTTTTTAGGCAAATAAATGTTTACCTTTCAAAATCTGAAGGCAAATGTCCAATTCTATGATAGCAGGGGTTATGCTTTTATCGCCTTTTTATTTGAAACCAACTGAAAGTCCTTACCATGCCTTTAACGCTTCTATATTATGGGATTTCCCGATATTGAGCTAATCCGCCTTTTTCAATTGTAATTGTGAGTTGTCCTTTCTCTCCTCTTTCTTTATAAACTATGACTCCGTATAACGCTTCACAAAGTTTCTTTGCTTCATCAATTGACATCTTCGATATGAAGACCCAAAAATTACCGTCCTCAAGGCATAGAGTTATTCTATCATCTTCGAATAGTTGTAGATCGTCGTCCATTCCAACATATTTCGACAATATTTTGAATTTTGATTTTGGGATAGATATCACTCCATCTTCTGGAATAGTGTATGCGCCAACATGTATCGTATTTTCCATATTACCCCCACTTTTCTTACATATTTAAAGTAATTTCCATTTTTTAAGTGTTTGGAGGCTTCTTTACTGCAATTTCAAACACCCTAAGAACTTTGCTATAGTATCTCTTTTAACCTATCTTCAACTTCTCGTCTTCAGATACTAATGATTCGAGTATGCTTGTGGCTTTATGAATCTGTTTCTCACTCATCACCAAAGGAGGTAAGAAGCGAAGAATGTTCTTGCCTGAATAGAGCATTATCAAACCCTTCCCAATACCATTCATCAATATGTTTTTGATATCGAACCTTAGCTCCATTCCCAGCATTAGACCTAAGCCTCTAACATCTCTAACTATTCTATGATCCTTTTTGATATTCTCTAATCTTTCTTTGAAAATTGAGCCAAGGCTGGCTGCCTTTTCGACAAGGTTCTCCTCAATTATGTAGTCTATAGTTGCACATGCAGCAGCGCAAGATAAAGGATTTCCACCAAAAGTGCTCGTATGGTCTCCTGTCTTAAAGGCTGACATGATCTCCTTTTTAGCCAAAGTAGCTCCTAATGGCAAACCTCCTGCTATCCCTTTAGCCAAGCACATTACATCAGGCATTACATCCCAGTGCTCACATGCCCACATCTTTCCGGTCCTGCCAAACCCTGTCTGAATTTCATCGAAGATCAGAACTATATTCTTCTCATCACAAATTTCTCTAATCTCTTTTAAGAAACCATCTGGAGCAACGTATATCCCACTCTCACCTTGTATTGGTTCAACTATTATCGCTCCAGTCTTTTCCGTTATAGCCTCTCTCACTTTTTCTGCATCGCCAAATGGTGCAAATTTCACATCTGAAAGTAATGGCAAGAAAGGTGAACGGTACTTTTGGCTCCAAGTTGCTGACAATGCTCCTAAAGTCTTGCCATGATACCCTCTCGTCATAGCAATTACTTCTGGTTTTCCAGAGTATCTTCTAGCAAGTTTTAATGCACATTCGACTGCTTCAGCACCACTATTAGAAAGATAAACATCATCCAAACCTTTGGGAGAAATCTTCACAATCTTTTCTAATAGATTTGCTCTAACATCATTATATAGAGAACCATGGCATATTATAAGCCTCTTAGACTGCTCATTTATGGCATCTATTACCTTTTTGTTACAGTGCCCTACTATAGCGACTCCATAGCCTCCCATGCAGTCTATGTATTCTTTACCATTTACATCCCAAAGAGTGGCTCCTTGCCCCTTTACTATCACTACTGGTAATTTCTCATAAACAGGAGCAAAGTGCCTATCTTCGATATCTTTTATTTTTCTTTCATCCATGAGAAATCACAGTACCGTTCTTATGCTCAATGGCTGACTTTACAGGGTTCTCAACAAGTCCTGATGCAATTATGCTCTCTTTTACGCCCATCTCCAAAGCCTCTATTGATGCTAAAACTTTCTTCTCCATGCCAAATCCAATCTTCGGCAAAATTTCTTTAGCCTCTGATAGACTCATCTTTTCAATAGGTTTATCATTCATCAAAACTCCTGGAACATCTGTGAGGAATACGATCTTATCTGCTTTAATCCCTCCAGCAACGTAGGCTGCTGCTCTATCGCCATCTACATTCAATAACTCGTCTTCATCACCAATGGCTATGGGTGCTATTATAGGCATGTAATCATTATTGATCAAAAGATTCAATAGGTCAGCATTTACAGATTTTATCTTGCCAGTATAGCCTCCTTCTATAACTCTTTTTCTACCTCTTTCATCCATAACTATCAATTTCTTTTTGCGCTCAGCCTTTATTATTGAACCATCTACTCCTGAGAGACCTATGGCGTTTATTCCAACCTTATGTAATGCTGAAACTATCTCCTTGTTTATCTTGCCCGCCATGACCATAGTGTAAATTACAACAGTCTCCCAATCAGTGTATCTGCTTCTAATCCCTTCAGGGGATACTATGAAGGTCTGTTGCTTCCCTAGCTTTTCAGCTATTTCTGTAACTATATCCCCACCGCCATGAACGAGCAAAATTTTATGCTGAAGGAAGACATTCTTTAAATCCTCTAGAATTGTAGGGTTTACCCCCTTTTCTAAAATACTACCTCCTATCTTTACTACTGTGACCATTTCTCACACTGGGTGCAGCCCTGGACTTTGTAAACCTGTCTTTTCATCTATGTTAAGCATTATATTCATGTTTTGAACAGCGGTTCCTGCTGCTCCTTTCATCAAATTGTCTATAGCTGAGAAGGCAACTATTCTATTTACATGCTCATCAATTTCAAAACCAATATCGCAGTAATTCGAGCCTATTACAACTTTAGGGTCTGGGAGCTTGTATAGACCTTTCTTATCCCTCACAAATCTTATGAAAGGTTCATTTTGATAAAAGCCTCTGTAGATCTTCCATAAGTCTGATACTGCAAGGGGCTTAAGAGTGAATACATGGCATGTTGATAAAATCCCTCTAACTACGTTTACTGCATGGGCTGACATGGCAACCTTTACACTATCTTTTGCAATCTGACTAAGCTCTTGCTCTATCTCTGCAGTATGTCTATGGCCAACTGGCTTATAGGGTCTTATTACACCGAAGCGAACAGCATGATGAGTTGATGGAGATGGTGCTCCTCCTGCCCCTGATGACCCTATCTTTACATCCACAATTATTCTATTCTTATCAATAGCGTCACTCTTAGCAAGAGGGGCTAAAGCAAGAATTGATGCTATAGCCATACAGCCAGGATTAGCTATCAGTGATGATTTTCTTATTTCTTCGCGATGAAGCTCTGGTATTCCGTAGGTAAATTTCTCAATAAGTTCGGGATGGGGATGCTCGTAACCATACCATTTTTTATAGTCTTCTGGATTCTTAAGCCTAAAATCAGCGCTCAAATCGATGATCTTCATTCCTCTTTCTATGTAATCTGGGATAGTTTTTACTGATAAGCCATGAGGCAGAGAAGAGAAGATCAGATCGCATTTATCAATTATCTCTTCTGGACTGTGCTCTATGAACTTAAGGTCTGTTAAACCTCTCAGATTTGAATGGACATGATGTATATACTCTCCAGAATGGCGTTTAGAAGTTGCGCATGCAACTTCAACATTAGGATGAAAGAGTAGGATTCTTAGCAATTCTCCCCCAACATATCCAGAAGCGCCTAATATTCCAACTCTCAAATTTATCTCCTCGCCAAACCTATTGCATAATTCAATATCTCATCAGGTATATTAGTGGCACCAGCAGCCATGGCTCCCTTAAACTCTACTGTGTTGTTAACTTCATGAACAAGGATTCCGTTAGGGCTCTCCATGGCATCTACTCCAAGAATTCCTCCTCCAACAGCATCTGCTGCTTTTAGTACAATATCTTCAAGCTCCTTGGTCAATGGGCAAGGAGTAGTCTTACCCCCTCTTGCTACATTAGTCCTCCAATCTTCTTGAGGTGCGTATCTATAGACCGAGGCTATTATTCTATCGTCAACAACTATGGTTCTTATATCCCTAGGAGGACGGTTCACCATCTCTTGAATATAGTATATGCTATAGATGGGATTGTTCAGCAATTCTCTTGACTCTAGTATCGCATCTGTTGTATCCTTGTCTTTGAGTAGAGCTACCAACCTCCCCCAACTGCCTATTATCGGTTTAAGGACAGCAGGATAGCCGACCTTACCAATAGCCTCATATACGCCCTCAGGAGAGAAAGCTATGAGAGTAGCTGGGGTTGGCACGCCAGCCTTTATCAAGGCTAGAGTGGTTAGAATCTTGTTTCCACATATTTGAGCTATACTTAACGAGTTTATTACATCTATTCCCTTGCTCTCTAAAAAGGCAGTAACATGTAAGCCTCTAAAGTAGCTTATACATCTTTGTAGAACAACATCTCCAAAGATGGCTTTAGATTCTTTGTTTGAGCTCTTTACATTTAGGCAAAGAGTCTTTGCGTCCGATGGCTTTATGCTTAACCCTTTTTCTTTACCCTTCTCGATTATAGCCTTCTCCTCAAAGCGTATCCTATCATACACAAGTCCAATGCTCTTCAAGATCTATTCTCCCCAGTCTTCGCCGATAGATTCTGCCCTCTTCAAAGATATGCCATCAGGATTGACTTCATATACCTCAAAATCAAGCCCACAATCAGGGCATGTAACTATCTCTCCTTTTGTGACATCATCAGGTAAATCTATGTCCCCATCACATTCTGAACATTTTACTTTCGTGCCTTTGTCACCTCCTTTAGGCTCAAGATTTCTTTGACTAATCTATCATCAGCAAGCTTCAGAGATTCTTTTTTCTTTAAAATCAGTTCATCATCATCTTTCAAAACTTTCCATCTTTCTTTTGTCATCCTCAAGACTTCGTCTGGGCTTGGTCCGCCCTTTACATCTCTTATCTTTACATTTTCAATTGGATCGAGGACTTTTCTTAAAACTTCCTTAGATATACTCATGCTCTTTCCAGTATTTTCTCTAATGATGTCTGCCAAATCCTCTCTGACAGCTCGATCTAGGCTCTTTCCTTCGTTTAAGGCTCTTTTCACGAGCATCCCTACTATCCTGTGAGAAGTTCTAAAGGGTATCTTTTGCTCTCTAACAAGAGTGTCTGCAAGTTCTGTTGCTATTGACATCCCACTTTTTACAAGCTCAAGAAGCCTTTTTTCGTTAAATTTAACCTTTTCGAGCATGTTTTTGAACACATTTATTGATGCTAAAGTGATTTGGCATGAATCCCAGATGTTAGGAGTTAAATCTTGCAGATCAAGATTGTAGCTATAGGGCAAACTTTTCAAAATCGATAGAGAAGTCAAAAGATTGCCATAAACCTTTGATGTCTTGGCGCGAATCAATTCAGCCACCACTGGGTTCTTCTTTTGTGGCATTATGCTACTCGTGGATGAATACTCGTCTGGCATCTCTACTATAGAGAATTCTTGAGTACTCCATAAGACCAATTCTTCTGAAAACCTGCTCAAATTCATCATCAAAATGGCAAGGTCTGATATTACTTCTATTGAGAAATCTCTTGCACTTACAGCATCTATAGAATTTTCAACTAATCCATCAAAGCCCAAGAGATCGGATACCATTTCTCTATCTATTTTGAAGCCCGTAGTTGCCAAAGCGCAGGCTCCCATAGGACTCAGATTGACTCTTTTATATGATTCCATCAGTCTTTCACAATCTCTCATGAATGCGTCGTGATGGGCAAGAAGATGATGGGCAAGAGTTATTGGTTGGGCATGCTGTAAATGAGTATAGCCCGGCATTACTGTTGTCAAATGCTCCTCACATCTCTTTAGAATAACCTTCCTTAGATGATTTAGAGAGGATGCTATATTTAATATGAATTCTCTCAATACCATTCTTATGGCTGTTGCAACTTGATCGTTTCTGCTCTTGGCAAGGTTTAACTGCCCTCCTATAGTCTCTCCTACATTCTCTACAACTAAAGCCTCTATGTTCATGTGAACGTCTTCAAGTTTTGGGCTCATAGGCATATCTTCAGGAATATTTTCAAGGGCTTGAAGGCAACCATATCCTTCTTTTAAATCTACTATCCCTTTTTTCATTA
>JBNAWJ010000082.1:0-7069 GCA_049699795.1 Nitrososphaerales archaeon
ATTCTAGTATGCCCAGAAAGCTTTTTCGCCATGGCTTTGTAGATGAATATCGACAAATCCCTGTTCAACTTTGCTTGAGGGTTGTAAAAGGCAGGTGTTTTTGGTGGGATGTTAGCATTAACGGAGACTTTTGGCACTAATAGAGTCGTTTTACCCTCCACTACCTTTATAGCCTGCTCATGAATTGACAAGAACCTCCAACCTTATTCTGCACTTATTATTTTAGCAAACTTAAATTGTATCTTCATAAATTAAACTTTGTGCAAAGCTCGAAAGAATCGGTTAGGGTCTGGCTTGTAACAGGCGATCCAGGAATAGGCAAAACTACAGTTTTGATGAAGACTATGGGCATTATGAGGGGTTATGGATACGCTTTAGGAGGAATGCTCTCCAAAGAAGTTAGGATCAAGGGTGAGAGAACTGGCTTTGAGTTGACAGATGTAGCCTCAGGTCGTAAAGGAGTTTTGGCATCTATCAAACTTAATGTGGGTCCTAGGCTTGGCAAGTATAGAGTCAATCTCGTAGACTTGGCAGAGATAGGAGCTAAGAGTTTGCTGGATGCTATAGATTTCTGTGACGTAATAATATGTGATGAGATAGGACCTATGGAGCTCTTCAGTCCAGATTTTAGGCATGCTGTAAAGACTATAGTGGAGAGTGGAAAGCCAGTATTAGGAATTGTTCATAAGCGTCTTAACGATCCCCTTATTCAAGAGATAAAGTCAAAGCCTTTTGTTGAAGTAATAGAAGTCACTTTCGAGAATAGGGAAAAACTTCCTACAATATTGGCTGAGAGAATCTCATCAAAGGTAAAGGGTAAAGACCATGAAATATGATGATCGCAAGATAGCTGGTGTGGACGATGCGGGCAGGGGAGCCATACTAGGACCTTTGGTAATTGCAGGAGTGAGTGTGAGAGAGGATAAACTAGAAAATTTGATCGAGATAGGTGTCAAAGATTCTAAATTATTATCGGTAAATAGAAGGGAGGAACTCTATAATCAAATCGTGAATATTGTTGACAATGTAGTTGTAATAAAACTTAAGCCTGATCAAATAG
Source organism: Nitrososphaerales archaeon (assembly GCA_049699795.1). Taxonomy (GTDB): domain Archaea; phylum Thermoproteota; class Nitrososphaeria; order Nitrososphaerales; family JACAEJ01; genus JAVZMU01. Next base: position 1,061 of record JBNAWJ010000082.1, read on the forward strand.
ACGATTATGTTTTGAAGGGTAAGAAGTATAAAAGGTTGAATTACCTTGAGGCTTTGTCCATGGCAAGGGTAATAGAATCTTTGGATGCTGAGATTGTTTATGTTGATGCTTCTGATGTGAATGTTGATAGATTTAAGCAAGACATTTTGGAGGCTTTGCAAAGAAGGGTTGAGATAGTTTCTGTTCATCATGCTGATAGGATTTATCCTATAGTATCTGCAGCATCGATAATAGCTAAAGTAAATAGAGATCGAGAAGTTTTAGAATTGTCCCAGAAATTCGGTAATGTTGGAAGTGGCTATCCAGCAGACGATAGGACTATAAAATTTTTAGAGCATTGGATCAAGGAATATGGCGACATACCACCTTTTGCAAGAAAATCTTGGAAGACGACGAAGAAGCTTTTGAATTCAAAGCTTGATAGAAATGTGATAGACTTATAGCATGGAATTGGGTGGGTAATTATATGAAAGAAATTTGTTCATTGAATTACGTTTACAGATTTAAAGGCTGTGAAAAGATTCGTTTATTAATAAGAAATTATAGGCTTGCAGACTGTTTTGGCTTTCGTTTCTCTGCAAGATGGTGGCTAACATTAGGATAGATTTTCACGTTCATACAAAATGGTCCCATGATGCATTTGGAGACTTTTTTGAGATTAGTAAATGGGCAAGATTCAAAGGAATAAATGCCGTAGTTGTCACAGATCACAATAGAGTTACTATACATAAGCCTGAAAATATCAACTCTACGTTGTTCATACCAGGCATCGAATTAAAGACGCCCTATGGGCATGTTTTAGGAATAAATCTTCAAGATGATCTTGACATGGGTTTATTAAAAGAAAATCCTCTTAAAGCCATACATAAAGTTGGAGGGTTTTGTGTTCTTGCCCATCCTTTTGATTCTCGTGGCAATAGAAAGATAAGGAGATTAGAAAGCATAGATGCAATAGAAGTTTTAAACTCATCATCCATTTTGTTCGAGCGCAACTTCAAGTTATCGAGGGCTTATGCCAAGATGCTAAATCTGCCAGAGACCGCTGGAAGTGATTCACATCTACCTTCAGCAGTTGGAGATGCCTTTGTGGAGGTTGAAGATAATGAATTCTTAGACGCTATGAGATCAATATTCAATGGTCGAGGCAAGATATTTGGAAGACCTACTTCAATAATGAATAGAATTAAGCTGAATTTATTGCGAATAACCAAGATTAAGTTTTAGGATTCCTCCAAGTTAGAGATTCTTGGCAATTTAATGTTCAAGCTTGTATCTAAATCTTCATCTATTTCAAAGCCCTTTAAGACCTTAGCCACAGGGTCGTAATCGCTGAACTTTGTGTTTTTAAAACCTGATGTCAATAAGATGGCTGTCAAGCCTTGTTTATCGTTTGTGCTTATCCCATACTGTATCTCCATAGAACCATCACCAAACAATGAACCCAGTCTGCTTATAGATGCGGCAACATCTTCTGTGGATACTTTTCCATTGCTTGCAATACAAAGAATGGCATTGCTGGCTTGCTTAAGCTCAGCAATTTGATGTATGGATTGACTTGCTCCTACTAATGCTTCTTCTGTTGCTTTAAAAGATTCGCAAACAGTCAAAATGGCATAGCCTTCTCGGTTTATTGTTTCGATGAACGTTTTCAAACCAACCCCAACTTCCTTTCCTTGAGGAGGTTCTACAAGTTTGTTAAGTGCATTCGAAATCTTTTCATTCATAAGAGCATATACATCCAGCATGGGCTCTTTTGGAGCTCTCTCCAATAGTGAATCATTATCAATTATTACAACAGCATCAGACATTCTTCTTATCTGTCTTAAGGCTACACCAGCATAGAAGTGCTTATTCTTCTCAAACCTAAAGGGCATGGCTACTATGCTAATGACGGTGACCTTGTTCTCTTTGGCTATCTTTGCCAGTAATGGGGATAATCCTGACCCAATGCTACCCCCTAATCCCGATACGATAAATACATACTTGGAATCAACCAAAAATTTTCTTATCTGATCTAGATGGTTATTTGCTATACCTCTTATGGCTGAGGGTGATTTTGGCGAATTTATGTCTGAATCTATCAGTATCTTCTCTCCTAGGGGAGAGTAGCCAAAGTCCTGCTCATCACAGCTTACGTATGCAAACTTTTCAATGAGAATGCTGGAGCGATGAATATGAGAAAGGATGCGGCAGCCAGCGCTTCCCACACCAAAAGCAACTATTCCTTTTTCAAGAGGACGAGCCCTTACCTCCTTCAATAATGAGAGAGAATGATTAAGCTTCAATTTAATGGCGCAATTGGTTTATAATTCTATGAATTAATCCTTTTATGATTAAAATGTTAAACCATCTGTTAAAATGGATTGACCTACAATTTTTGCAGACATTCTTTATTTTTGGGATTAATTCCTTACTTTTCACAAAACTTTCTTGAACAATATCATCATATTCGAGGGATTATATTCTGCTTATTTAAGAGACATGATTATCATTAAGGCGAGGTTTATTATAGCCAATCTTATTAATAGATCAGGCTGCATAGGTGAGCCTCATTGAATAAGAGCTTCTTCGTGAAATCCTTTGGTTGCTCTGCTAACAGATCTGACACTGAAATTATGATAGGTCTTCTCGAAAAAGCTGGCTATTCTCTAACCGATTTGAAAGAGGCTGATTATGTATTGGTAAACACTTGTGCAGTAAAGCAACCCACGGAAGATAGAGTAATTTCTACTTTGAAGCAAATTTCGTCCTTGAATAAGAAGTTGATTATAGCAGGCTGTCTTCCAAGAATAAATTTTGGGAGAATTAAAAAGACTATATCAAATTTTTCTGCAATTCTGGACCCGAGATCAGTTCACTTAATAGTCGAAGTTATGAAAAGAATCGATAATGGTCAGGATAAATTATTGATCTTTTCAGATGAGCCAGCCATAAAGCCTTCTTTGCCCAAGCATCTCCTCAACCCAGTTACAGGCATCGTTCAAATTGCTGAAGGTTGCTCCATGGCATGCACTTATTGTTGCACAAGATTTGCAAGAGGCTCTACATACTGCTACCCTGACTATGAGATAGTAAATGAGGTTGATCGCTTGACCAAAAGGGGTTGTAAAGAGATATGGATAACTTCTCAAGATAATAGCGTATACAATTTTAAAGGAACAAAGCTTCCAGAACTTATCAAAAAGATTTGCAGGGTCGATGGAGAATTCTTTGTAAGAGTAGGGATGATGAACCCTTTGCACACGAAAATGATGTTGAAGGATTTACTCGAATCTTATCATAATGAGAAGGTATACAAGTTCTTACACCTACCTTTACAGTCTGCAAGTGAGAAGATTCTAGTACTCATGAAGAGAGCATATTCACCAAAGGACGTCATAGAGATAGTAGATGCATTTAAAGCCTCCTTTCCTTCTCTAACTCTATCCACAGATGTAATAGTGGGCTTTCCTAATGAAGATGAAGAAGATTTTGAAGATACAATTGAATTGATCAAAAGGATGAAGCCCGACATAGTTAACATATCGAAGTTTGGTGCCCGTCCTAATACGGAAGCATCTAAACTTAAGCAATTGCCTCGTGATATCATCGAAAAAAGATGTAAAGGTTTGGTTCAGATTGTGGGAGAGATATCTCACGATAAGAATCTAAAATGGCTTAATTGGGCTGGTAGATGCTTAATAAACGAAAAAGGTAAAAAAGATGGCTCATGGATAGGCAGAAACTTTGCTTACAAACCAATAGTGGTGAAAAGTGATCAGAATTTATTGGGAAGATTCGTTGATGTTGAGATCATAGAAGCAAGAAGCAATTATCTATTAGGAAAACTCGTTTAGATGGCTTTTAACTGCTTAACTATAGGAGGTCTAGACTTCTTCAGTATTCTGTAACCACAGATGCACTTTATCTCTGGCAGTTGGGCAAGTTTCTCAGCAGTAACTTGAGTGCCACACCTGACACATTCATAGACTACTCCTCCGAACGTCTCCTTTTTCTCTTCCTTAGAACTGCTCAATTCGATATGACTTTTGGAGCACTAGTATTTGAAAATTACTTTGATCCCTTAAATTTTATCATCCGCAAGCGTATAAGCAAAAAGGCAAAGCTTAAGATCTCTGAGATAGAAAGCTTAGCCCTTCCTTTTTTCCTTCCATGAAATAGTATTGGAACCTCTTTTATTTGCAATCCTAGCTTAGAGTATAAGAAAAGGCTTTCTATCTGATATGAATAACCTTTGCTACTCAAAGTGAATTTAAGTAAAAATTTAACAGCCTTTTTGCTCAAAGCCCTATAGCCACTCGTTGCATCTTCTTCTTTTATACCAAGCATCAAACGCACCAATAAGTTTGCACCATGGCTGATTATTCTTCTATGCCAAGACCATGATGTAGAGCCTCCACCCTTAACATACCTAGAGCCTATGATTACATCGTATCCTTCAAGAATGCCTTCTGCAAGGTTTGGTAGATAACTAGGTGGGTGTGAAAGATCGGCATCCATCTGTATGAATATGTCTGGAGAGAGATTAGAAAGAGACCATCTCAAACCATCGATATAGGCTGAGCCCAATCCAAGCTTTCCTGCTCTAGATAATAAGTGGACATGATCATTAGTTTCAGTGATCTTCTTGACTAAATCTCCTGTCCCATCTGGGCTACTATCATCTATGACTACTATGTGTGAATCATGATTTCTATTAGAAAGACTCTTGAAGACCTCATCTAGAAGAAGTGATATATTATCACGCTCATTATAGGTTGGTACGAGTATCGCCATCCTTGCCATTGCTACCATCATCTAAGATAAGTTTTAATGGCGTCTTTGAGAAAAGAAGCTATATTAGAAATATCTTGCTCATTGAGCTCTGGATGGACTGGTAACGATAAAACATGTTCAGATGCCCATATGGTTTTGGGAAGATTATCATCATAGCCAAGTCTTTTGTATAGTTGGGTTTTATGCAAAGGAGTTCTGTAATAGACAGTAGCGCCGATGCCCTTATCGTTTAGAAATTTTAGTACTGAGTCACGATCCTTCTCTAAAGAGATGGTATAAAGATACCAGTTTTGTTTGCAGTCATTTCTTTCTCTTGGTAAAATTACTCCCTTTAAACCATCAAGATATTCTGACAGCATCTTTGCATTCTTTCTTCTGATCCTTAAAAATGAATTTATCTTTCTCATCTGAACGTTTATCAAAGCTGCTTCTATCTCAGGCATCCTTAAGTTTAGACCCAAAATTTCTGGATCATGATTACTAAATATACCATGGTTTCTTATCTTCTTTAAATTGACATACAAATCATCATCGTTGGTAGTTATAGCACCACCTTCTCCACATGTCACAACTTTTGTCGAGTAAAAGCTGAAGCAACCTAAATCACCCATTGAGCCAGTCTGCTTGCCTTTATATGAAGAGCCCAAAGACTGGGCAGCATCCTCTATTACGAATAAGTCATTCTTTCTCGCCAGTTCGATGATAGGATTCATATCAGCAGGATGACCATAGAGATGAACAGGGATTATTGCTCTTGATCTTTTATTGATCTTTCTTTTAAGGTCATCTATATCCATAGTGTAATCATCCAAATTTATATCGACAAACACTGGCTTTGCACCTCTTGCAAGGACTGTGTTAGCAGTAGCAACGAAAGTGAAAGAAGGCATCAAGACCTCGTCACCATGACCAATATTCAATGCGATAAGAGAAGCCATCAACGCTGAAGTACCAGAATTCAAGGCTATAGCATGCTTAACCCCGACGAAATTGGCAAGGCTCTTCTCGAATTCTCTCACCATGAGGCTTCCATCGAAGCTGGAATCTGTAAGCCTCCCACTGCCTAAAACTTTCATCACCTCTTCCTTTTCTTCATCTCCTATCAAAGGCTTGTTAATGGCAATCAAGATAACCACTAGGCATTAGATTTGACATCTAATTAACATAGTGATAAGATTGGGATACTGTCAAGAATTATGAGTAAGCTCCTTTTACTCTTCTACTATGAGGTGC
>JBNAWJ010000083.1:0-6948 GCA_049699795.1 Nitrososphaerales archaeon
AAGCAATCATAACATTCACATGCATAATAATACACATGAGGTATGGAACATGAAAAGCTTAAATATTTTGAAACTACCTCGTTGATAAAGTAAGTTTAGAAAAGGATTTTAGTTATAATCCATATTTTCTCTTAGAGTGAAAAGGCTTCACATAGGCTTCGATGATACAGATTCCAAGGATGGAATGTGCACAACTTATGTTGGCGCCCTAGTGATAGATAGGCTTATTGAGATAGGTGCAAAGATCATCGATTATCCTCGTTTGATAAGGCTAAATCCAAATTGGTTATTGAAGACAAGAGGGAACTGTGCCATTGCCATCGAAGTTGAGGTTGAAGATGATTCAATTGCCAAAATAAAAAATATGGTAATAGATACTGTGAAGCAATTGGCAGAGTTGGATCATGAAACTACGAATCCAGGTGTTGTCTTCTTAGAAGGCGAGAATATACCTGAAGAATTAAAGATTTTTTCAAGAAAAGTGATTCAAGATATAGTGACCATAGATGAAGCAGAGGAACTGGCAAAGAGGATAGGAGCAGAGTTCTTCAAATTCAAGATAGGAAGGGGAATAATAGGAGCCTTGGCAGCCATTGGCGAAAGATTAGAGGAAGATTTTACCTATGAATTGATAGCCTACAGAGTGCCTAGCAATAGAGGTAAAGAGAGAAGAATAGATAGAGAATCAGTATTTAAAATGAATGAACTAACCTACCCCAATACTTTTGATAATATTGACCCTAATACTAATGAAATAAGGATAACTCCTCACACTCCTTGCCCGATACTTTATGGAATTAGAGCCGAGAATCCTTTCATAGCTGAGAAAGCCCATGGAATGGTAAAAGCCCTTGAGCCTATAGAGAGATGGGTAATATATAAGACGAATCAAGCTACAGATGAACATATAAAGAATGCAAAGATATCTGATGTTCAACCTTATCGCTCTTTTTCAATAAAGGGAGAAGTCTGTGAGAAGCCAAGAATCATAGCTGGAGGGCATGTAATATTCAAAATAAAGGATGATAGCGGCAATATCGATTGTGCTGCCTATGAACCTACAAGAAAGTTCAGAGAGATAGTCATGAAGTTAGCCATCGGAGATATAGTTAGAGTTAATGGAGGGGTCAAGCCAAAGCCAAATCTACCATTGACTATAAATCTTGAAAAGATAGAAGTAATTAGGCTGAGTCGAATGTTAAAGAAGTTGAATCCTATCTGTCCTTTGTGTAAAAAAAGGATGAAGTCAGCAGGCAAAGAAAAGGGCTTCGTATGTAAAAATTGTAAGAAAAAGCTCCCAAAAGATGCTATAACGATTGAAGAAATCCCAAGAAGTATAAAATTGGGGGTTTATGAAGTCCCGCCTAGAGCTAGAAGACATTTAGCAAAGCCCCTTTCTCGAATCTGGTAAAAGGATGATTTTATGAAGATTAGTATCAACATAAGACATGTTACTTTATTCATAATACTACCATTGATTGGCTTTATCTTATTGAGCTTTATCGTTCATTCATCTTTTCTTTATTCTTACGATAGGGATTTACTCTATCTAATAAACGGTGCTTCTGGATCAAAGTTTTTAGATATTATTATGCTGACATTGACAGAATTCGGTGGAGGATTTTTTTGGCTTCTATTCATAATAGTTTTATTGGTTTATGGCGAGGTTGAAGAGAGAAGATTTGCCATATTTCTGATCATAGCCATAATTACATCAGGAATGCTGGGGTTAACTTTGAAGGCTTTCTTATACCGCCCAAGGCCTTATGATCTATTGATAGGAATAAAATTGATTGGATTAGAAGAATATGGTTCTTCTTTTCCTTCAGGCCACTCCTTCAGGGCTTTTGCTGGTAGCACTTTGATGTTTAGAAGGTATGGAAAGATAGCATCGCCTTTACTGGTTCTGTCTTTAGCCGTTGCCTTTTCAAGAATATACTTAGGAATTCACTACCCAACAGATACAATTGCAGGAGCGTTTTTAGGATTGGCTATTGCCAATCTCATATTCATGTTCACAAAAAGAGAATTTTCTTTCATGGATAAAGTGGACAATGCATGGATGAATATTATCAGATATCCGTGGAGAAAGATGATGCTCATTATATTGCTTTGCATTATTCTATCCATACTATCGATGGGCTTTATCCTTGTCAAAGAGCCTAATCTTCTCAATCTTCAATACATGATCTCCAATCTGCCAATTATCTTGGATTTAAGAAACTTCTTCGATTATGGTCTAATTTTCATTTGGCCTTTATCAGCACTGTCTGCACTTATTTATCCTATTTTATCGCTTTTCTTGCAGTTCATTAGCATTATTTTGATGCTATCTGCCAAGAAGATAGAGGATGCCAGTTTATCAAATTTCACTTCAAAGACGAGCATGTTTATCTTCATATTAAGCCTCATAATTATAGCATCAGCCTTGTCCCTACTGATCTACCTCTCATTTATGCAATTCAGCTTATCATAAGAGAAGCTATCTGCATTGTAAAGCCTGAAGCAATGGACATGGTTAGATGATCATTTATAGGAAGAGGAAAGCTTTCAACAATAGAACCTATCAAAGCTCCTAGAATCGCTATTGACAAAGGAACAAAAAGGGAAGCGCCTAACCATGAGAAGATGAAACAGAAAATGCTACCTTCGAGGGTCTTCATCTTGTTAAAGGGTAAGCAGGTGCGCCCTATCAACGTTCCAAAAAGTCTTGCAGAGCTATCTCCAAGGGCAACTATCTCTATGCTTGCAAACCCTATCGAACCCTTAAAGATGGTCAAAGCAATCAATATGCCTAAAGCAAAGTAAACGGGCGCAAGAATAAATTCACTTTTTTCTTCATCTTTACTCGCTAAGATCGTTATCTTCCTGATGATTGGTAGACCATGGCTTCTTCTAGTTCGAAGATACTCTGATATGCAATATAATATGGTTACTGTAGCTATGATAAGAAATGTGTAAAAAAGACCTATGATAATGGTGATAAAAGGAACGAAAAAGCCCGATAAATGTATGGAAAGCCTAAATGGGTTTATCTGCTTTATTTGAACCATTTTATCACCGATGAATAGAACCTTTGGAAAGAATTTACTTTACAACCTCTATAGGAAGGTTAGCCTTTATTATGATAGGTCTAATTTCTGGTCTTTCAATTTTTGCATTTTTAAAGACTAGTTCAAAATCATCCTCTGAGCAAGCCAGGATTACGTTTTCTTTATCCATTGAGAGAGGCAATCCCCTCTTCATCCCTGATTCTAAGCGAAGAGCCCTGAGATAGGGTATGGCATTGAAAGTAACTATATCTCCAACACAATCATGAAGCTTTTCTACGAGAGTAGAAAGAGTTGACATTTTATCGCCTCTAATCTCAAAAGGATCGATGGACCAAACTACCAAGATCCTTGTTCTACTTGCCTTTAGACCTTCATCTCTTATTATGGAACGAACTTCATTCACTACATATTTGAAATAACTTTCGAGACTTTTCAATATACCTGTTACCATATACCTCATAGGCTCCCCTGTCTTCAAAGCGTCTGCAATGACCTTTATATCAAATAGATTATCGACCATGCTTTCCAGATAAACTTCATGATTTTTTGTGAAGTCCTTCAAAGCCAACTTGCTCTCCTTGTCTAACATTTCAAAAAACTCCAACTCTGTGATTATGGAGTTGTACTTTTCTATTATGTGCTTTGAATAGATAAGTTCAGCCAGTTGGAGAGGTAAAATCTTGGGCATGTCTGTCAGAGCAGATTTAAGGCATTCGATCAAAGCTTTATCTACATCGACTCTAATCGAACCTAAAACTAATGGTTTATTGGTACCAGGGACTAATGGAGCGTATATGTAATCAAAGCTTACACCAGCTTCCAGCCCAGTCAACTTTTCTATCAAAGATACATTCTCCCTGTTACCACCGTAACTTGTTGGCAATGTATTGACAATAACGGTACCCTTTGATAGATTCTTCACTATAGCCTTTAGCCTTAGGCCTATAGTAGATTTAGCCTCCGTCTCCCTAATTCTTATCTTAGGAGTGAAGAACAAGCATTTTGCCTTGCTTATGGCATCCTCAATAGGCTCTAGACCCAACAATGCTTCATCTTCTAGAAGTGCAGCAACTGAATCGAATCTTTCAAGAATATCACTCTTCAACTGCATGCCAACATTAAGATTCTCATCCACTATGGTTGTCTGCAAATTGTAAGATGATAGGGATGATGCTATCTTATACCCTTCAGTGCTTAAACCGAATATTGTCACAGGAGTAAGGCGTTTAGACAATCCAGAATATAATTTCATCCCAAGTCTAAAAGAGTTTCCATCAACATTAAATTGTCAATGACGATGAGAGGGAGAATAAGAACAAATTTATAATCGCTTCGGCAATATATTAAGAGATTTATTAAAAAGAAATGTAAGAAAGCTGATCGATACCAAAATTTAAAAGATGCATCGATAATGATCTATTATAGCCCGGTGGTGTAGTGGTCAAGCAAGGATAAAACCCTTGAGTAGCGGGCTTTGGAGATATTCGAAGTTACCCGCTGACGCCAGTTCGAATCTGGCCCGGGCTACTAACAAACCTAATTAGCATGCATTACAATTTTGCTAATGATTTTTCATAATCGACTACAACGTATTCTTTGCCTTTTTGAACTACTTTGTGCCCTTCTTTTTCCAAAAGTATCTTTTGTCCTTCAATACCTTTAGGATATTTTGGGTTTAGTGTTCCATTACTTTTCAGAGTACGCCAGTATGGAGTTATGTTTTTCTCACCCTTTTGCCTTCTTTCTTCTGCAGCATTAGCAGCAACCCATGCAAAGATACCAGTGGTGATTGGACAACCAATAGTTGCATTATGCTTTTTTGCAAGAGCTTCACGAATTTTGTTGATGGTTATTAGTTTTCCTTCTGGCACTCTTCTCATAATATCATCGACTTCAATAGGCGCTGGAATGACAACAGTACCAGTGCCCCATCTTTTGCTCATTTTATCAGTTATTACTTCGACTTTTGGAAGACCTTTATCGTCTTTCAGTTTTTCAGACCAACTTTTTCTTTTTGCCAAAGCTTTCCCCTAATATTTGATCAAATTTCTTAATAAGTCTTCAAATTAATCTATATTCTTTTAGTTCAGAAACGAAGCCTTTCTCATTTTCTAATATCCTCTTTTTAACTTCTCTCCAAGCAACAGGGCAATTCTTATACCCCACATCAACAATACTGTGAATAATTTTATCGATTTCTTTCCTGTTTTCACTCGTAACATTAATTCCAGCCTTCTCGAAAACTTGTTTAAGATGTCTAAAATAGCAGGTCAAAACAACCACAATAGCAATGGTAACTTTCCAAGTTTATAATGATTCCTAAGTAACAAGCCAAATAATGAATTTCCAAAGATATTTAGAATCACTAGGATTGTTTTAGCGTATCGATCCAGTTGTCTTGTGAGTGTGCTTCTTCTCCCATTCGTAGAAAAGATCATCGAAACATCTACAAAAGTAGTCATGCACAACTTCGAACCCTGCCCTTCCCTTTTCAGTTATTCTATAAACCCTAAGATTTCCCTCCCTCTCTGAAGTAACTAGCTTCTTCTTTTCCAGCTCTTTCAGTGCTGGGTAAAGAGTGCCTGGATTCGGTCTATCGCCTCGTAAAGCCTTTAGTTCTTCGGCTATTTCACTGCCATACATGCTCTTCTTTGTTAGCAACCAGAGCACCATGAATGAAAAGAACCCACGCATATCACAGCAGTAATCGCTTTTCCTTGTCCTCAAGCTTGTTCAGAGTATTGGTTATCCAATATATTTAAATATGTTATGCTTAGATAGTTGGGTGCCCAATATTGGGCGTCAAAATAGGAAGTGAAAAAATGGAGAAGATCATAGGAGAAGTCAAAATCGTAGAGACAGATACTGGCTTTCGAGTTGAATTTGAAGGAGAAAACGCAAAAGAGATTCTAAAGAAGTGGAGAGAAGGTCGGATCTGCTGCCCATGCTGCTGAATAGCAAACACCTCTTTCTTTTTATTATGAGTTTTCAATCATGTATTTTAATACAGAATTTTTATTTGAATTGAGTTAAACTCTTAAATAAACTCAAGGCTTATCAAGTAGATTTAAATTATCACTCGATCGTTCGTTTCGAAATACCTGCAGATAATGTAGAGAAACTTAGGAAATTCTACAGCCAGCTCTTCGGTTGGAAGATAGAGAAGACAGATGGCATGGATTATTGGTTGATAGAAACAGTCCCAGTCGATAAGCAAGGTAGACCAAAAGCTCAAGGCGTGATGGAGGGATGATGAAGAAACAGAATCCTGAGCACAAGTTCACTTACTATGTTTCAGTAGAATCTGTTGACGAATATTGTAAGAAGATTGAAAAGTTAGGAGGAAAGATCATAGTTCCAAAGATGGGATTGTGGGCCATGGCCATCGATCCAGAAGGCAACCACTCTGCCATCTGGGAAGAAATGCAAAAATGACATCAATTAGGAGATATTTGAGCTGACAGTATTAGCTGACTAATCTAGAAGCAACTCCATGATTTTTAACTTTATAATTCTCTTAAAACTAGCATCAACTGTTCTTCATCACGAGTTATTCTATCTGAAAAAGCGATAGGCCATGGTGAAGGCACTCTTCTCTCGCTCATAATTATTACTTTTTTGCCAATATTCTTGGCAAAGTAAATCTCCATAGCAACTCCAAAACTAGGTCTATCTATTAGAGCAACAACTATATCGCTCTCTTTAATGAAATCTAGATCGTGCTTTACTATCTCCTCAGCAAGGTTCTTCTTGTCTCTAAAGTCCTTGATTTTGCTATAATCCTTATCAGAGATTTGATCTATAACATGGAAGCCTTTTTCTTTAAGGAGAGATTGAATCTTTGGTAGTGTCCCAGCAACGTTAGCGCCTCCATCTTAAGATTTCTTTCCACGTT
>JBNAWJ010000084.1:0-6822 GCA_049699795.1 Nitrososphaerales archaeon
AGCTGTAATACTAGGAATAATGAGCTTATTCAGAGAGGTTTTCTACAGAGCCTATAAGCGATAAATCACTAGGTCCCTTAATCTCTAAAGTCGGTATAAGGTAAGGTTTTCCCCTTCTCCTCGATAATCTTACAAGCTTCTTCAGCTTGATCGCGAGGCCTTGTTATGGCTATAGTCCTTCCTTTGAGCATAAAGGCATCTTGAACCATGAGAGCTTCCTTCCTAGCTTAACGATTTCTCCTACAACGATAACTGCTGGAGGTTCCACATTTCTCTCCTTTGCCTCTTTTGCTATCGTGCCTAGCTTGCCTATCAAACTCCTTTGCCTCTTTATAGTCCCCCATTCGATGATAGCTACGGGTGTATCTGAGTTTAAGCCTCCCTCTATTAGATTATTAGCTATGGATTCTAATCGCTCTACGCCCATCAAAATTATAATCGTATCCACAGAGCTAGCCAGTTTGCTCCAATTGACCACCCTCTCTGCCTTTTCTGCTTGATGGCCTGTAACTATGGCAACAGAAGAAGAATAATCCCTATGAGTAAGCGGGATGCCAGCATAGGCAGGGGTTGCTAAAGCTGAAGTAATCCCAGGTACTACCTCGAAGTCTATATCGTTTGCTACAAGTGCTTCAGCTTCTTCCCCGCCTCTACCAAAGAGAAAAGGATCGCCACCTTTTAGCCTGACCACTTTTTTGCCATCAAGAGCTGTGTTAATCATCAATTCGTTAATCTTTTCTTGGGGTAACTCGTGCCTCCCCAACCTTTTTCCGACATAGATCTTCTTTGCTTTTTTTGAGACTAGCTTAAGAATTGATTTGGTTACTAGTCTATCGTAAATCACTACGTCAGCCTTTCTTAAGAGCTCAACAGCCCTTATCGTAAGTAGCCTATGATCACCTGGTCCAGCGCCAACAAGAAATACTTTACCACGACCCATACTTCTCCCTCCATTCAGCCTCAAAGTCCTTGGCTCCTTGCTCCATTAGGCTTTGAGCGACCTTCCTGCCTAAATCTTGAGCTTCATCAAAGGTACATTGGATGATATAGTCGGGAAGGTTAAGAAGGCGGGAATAAAGGAAACGGCTTTAATCATAGTCGGAGAAGTCCTGAACCCTAAAGCTTATGAGTATTCGAGGCTTTATGATCCTTCATTCACACATGGCTATCGTAAAGGCGATGATGTCCCATAAAGGTATTGCCGTTCTTGCCCTCACTAGGCAAGGAGTAAAAATTGCAGTCAAGATAAAGGATGTATTAAGTAAGATGGAATTAAAGTGCACTATATTCGCCCCTAAAAAATATGCTCAGGGAGGGATTGTTCCGTTAGACAAGAAGTTAAGGAAATTTATCAAAGATATATTTGACAAGGTAAGTGCTATAGTAGCCATAATGGCTATTGGAATTATCGTTAGGACTATCGCTCCTTGCCTAAAGAGCAAGATAAGCGATCCTGCTATTGTAGGTGTTATGACTCTGGGAGATTTGTCATTAGCCTTCTATCTGGACACTATGGCGGGGCTAACGAGCTGACAAGGTTAATAGCTGATGGAATAGGGGCTATGCCTGTCATTACTACAGCCTCTGATGTGATGGGGAAGAAGAGCGTTGAAGAATTAGCTAGGAATTTGCATTGTGGCATTGAGAACCTTAAAAGCCTTCCCGCTGTCAACTCCGCAATAGTAAACGAAGAAAGGTTAGTCATAGTTTTGACAGGAGATGTTAAAATCCCAATGAGTAACATTTGGGATTTTGATATAAAGATGGCAGAGAGAGCTGAACAAGCGATAGAGATCATAAACGACTTCGATGCAGGCATAATAATCACAAAGGAAGAGATACTAAAGAATAAGTTGAAGAAACCAGCTACAATCCTAAAGCCTCATAAGATAACTATCGGCATAGGTACAAGGAAAGACGTAAGTGAAAATGAAGTGATCGAAGCCGTGAATCTTGCTCTAATGCAAGTAAACATCCCATTGGAGCGAGTGAACTGTTTAGCTACAATCGACATTAAGAGAGGTTCTTCGAGCATAATAAACGCAACCAAAAGACTAGGGTTACAACTTGAGCTTATTAGCATCGATGCCCTTCGCTCATTTAAGCATCCTGATCTTTCTCCTGACTCAAGATTAGTTGAGCAGAAGGTTGGGGTTGGAGGAGTATGTGAACGAGTAGCGTTGATGGTTGCAGGGGAAAAAGCATGGTTAATCCTCAAGAAGATCAAAATAAAGGGCGTGACAGTAGCCATAGCAGAGGGCGAATAGCTGTAGTCGGTATTGGACCTGGTGCCCTTGAGCATATAACGCCTAAAGCCAAGCAGGAGATAGAAACTGCAGAAGTTATCATCGGATATGAGACCTATGTAAAGCTAATCCAGTCTATCATTAAACATGGTACTAAGATTATTACTGGCAAGATGGGGCAAGAGATCGAGAGGGCTAGGATAGCTGTAATGGAAGCTTTAGAGAATAAGAGAGTTGCTGTTATTAGTGACGGGGATCCTGGAGTTTATGGCATGGCTGGTTTGGTGTTAGAAGTTGCTGAGCATGAAAAAGCAAGTATTCAAATAGAAATAGTTCCAGGTGTAACAGCTGCTACCGCTGCAGCTGCAACACTCGGTGCTCCTTTAATGGGAGATTTTGCTGTAATAAGCCTTAGCGACATTTTAATACCTTGGACGCTAATCGAGAAAAGATTGAGAGCTGCTGCTGAGGCTGATTTTGTAATCGTTTTATATAACCCTCAAAGTCAAGGGCGAAAAGAGCCATTAGCTAAAGCTCATGAAATATTGCTTGAATATAGAAACCCGAGCCAGTCGGATGTGAACAGCTACCGGTTACCGAAGGAAGCTTCAGAGCTGAAAGCACAAAGATGAATGCACCCATCAAAGCAAGAAGCGGCTTAGCTTCAGGAAGCTTCTTTGTAACCTTAGAAAGCCGATAGACACCGTAAGCCACGATAACAATCGAAATCATCCACCAGATCTCCCACCACGGGTGAGGTAGAAAACCTTCGCTTAACTAAAGTTGAAGTTGGTTGAATAAATCACATAGGATAGCCCAATGGATCTCTTAAGAGATAGGGGTAAGACTGAGACCATTAAGGATAGGCGATTTATGCGGTTATGTTAACAACTTTGCTCACCCATTGGGACGATGGCTTCCATTATGGAAATCCTAGATATTCTGCTTGCCTTCATCCTCATATCCAGCTGCGAAGATGGGTAAAAACTTGTTCCTAGAGAACGCAAGGCGTCTACCTCTATCCCTTATTCTCATATCCTTCGTAGGGTTTTGGCGCAGAATTCGTGTTTTCATCTGTTTGCTCAAGTAGGGTTGTTGTGGGTGTTTTTGGCTGGAAACTTGTTTTTATGGTTTAACTGTCCAGTTCTCTGGCAGTTTCCGCGGCAAAACTCTTGAACAAACATTAAGCAAAGCCTATATCCAGATGAAAACTGCAAATACTTCTCCTGAACGGAACAATTCAAATAAGCAGTAATGAAAAATTGCGTTGGTGCGTTATAGCGTTAACGGTTTGTAAAAAGTAAGTGTTATTAGGATGTGTTTGTATTCATGGTTATTGTGTGGTTTTTTGGACGAGACAGTTTTGGAAAAAGTCGAGGAAATCGGAAAGAAGCTTGATGAAATAAGGGATTTTCTTGAAGATGTTTTCCTAACCACTGAGGAGTACATGTTGCTGAAGGAGACTGATGATATCGTTAAGAACAAGCGCTTTAACGAGTTGAAGTCCCTCGATGAAGTTTAGAGTTCTCCTCAATAAAAGGGTAGATGAATTTTTAAAGAGACTTAAGCTCGAAGACAAGCAACGCATAGTTGATAAGCTTAAACAGCTTGAGGATTTTCCAGCGGTTAGGCTCGACATAGTTAAGATTGCCGGTGAAGCAAACACCTTCAGGTTACGCATAGGAAACTATAGAGCGCTATTCAAAGTTTACGAACAAGAAAAAATAATAGTCGTTGCCAAAGTAGACCTTAGAAAAAGGATTTACCGATAACCATCTAAAATTCGAAGATCCATTGTGCGCACTAAAACATAATAATCGAATCATAGGTTACCAATTTCTGTTAGTTGTTAAGCAAACGTTTTGAAATGTTTGAGAAAGCTTTAATGGAACCGAAGATAATGGTGCTGATATTGGAATCTGTTTAACAAAACTCCAACTTTATTTTGACGCTTTCTAAAGCGGCCCTTTTTAAGCTTTCTTCAGCCCGAGTTCGGTTCTGTCAAGTTCTAGGGACAATTGTTATGGCGTCAAACATCGGAGATAATAAGTGGATAACATTGAACTCATCTTAAAATTAGATTTAAATAGACTAAAATCTTTAATTGGCCGTTGTGGACCGGGTTTGTAGGTTTCTGGTGGAGGTTCTTAGTAGGGATGGTGCTTTGAGCCTAGGCCAGCTTGTAGATAGGTCTGGCTTCGCACGTCAAACTGTTTATAACTACCTGGAGCATCTCGTCACGGCAGGCATAGTCTCTAAGGAGGCTGCGAGGCATAGCCGTGGTAGACCAGCCATACTATACCGCCTCTCCAAGCGTTTGGTCGAGGGGGTTGAACTTTCAGACATCGTAAGCTTAACATTCAAGAAGTTGAGGCATGTATGCCGCTTCGAGAAGGGTGGATGGTGCAAAGAGATTAAAAGTAGCTGTGCGGCTAAGAACTGCCCATTGATAATCAAATAAAATCTATTTTAGTCCACTTTCGAGATGAGTTCACTGATAAGTTAAAGAAAATAGTATTTTATGCCGTCTATTATGAAGCCCACAGCTATCGCTGCTATGAATATTGCCATTATCCTTGCAATAACTGTAGCGCCAGTAGTGCCTAGAAACTTGTTAATTCTTTCTATAAAGCGCAAGACTAACCAGATAGTAAAAAAGATTATCAGAACAGATACTAAAGTAACCAGTAATCCAGAGGACTGCAACATAACTATGGTTGTGGTAATAGCCCCTGGACCGACAAGGAGAGGTGTAGCAATAGGGACTGCACCAATACTCTCAGGCAAGGTCTTCTTCTCCTCCCAACCCCCAAAGATCAGTAGCTTGACTGCTATTACAAGTAGTAACAACCCACCAGCTATCATGAAACTTTGTGGCGAGATTCTGAAGACTTCTAATATCTGTTGCCCCAATAAAGCAAAGACCAAAAGTAGTATTAACGATACAATGGTAGCCGTTTGAAAAGCTTTTCTGCGTTGCTCAAGACTCATACCCTCTGTTAAACTGATGAATATCGGCACGTTTCCTAATGGATCGACGATTATAAATAGTGCGAGTGAAACCTTCAAAACGTCGATAACGAAATCCTCCATCAAAGATGTCACCTCTTTATGATTTATGAAATCTTATGGATAAGTCTTTACCCTACCAATTTCTTTTAAAACAAGTAAAATTAGCTAGATTAGAGGAATTTCATCTTGTGGGAAAATATTTCATATAAGCTTACTTTGAATAGATCGTCGATATTACCATTTAGTTTGATTAGCCTTGGCAATTTGCCGATTTTGCCTATGCATTTTCCACGAATAATCATGGCAGCCCTTATCTGAGGTATAGTCTCAGCCACTTCTAATCCAGATTGAACAGAAGCCTCAACGTCAGAGCCTTTTACAGCGTTGCAAACAGCCGTAGCTGCTGCATCAGCCAGAGCGCATGATCTTGCTGTTATTATTACTGCATCCGCTTCTCCAAAGCTTAAAGCATGGCTGACTGTAGCAGAGCTTGTTGCTATGCCTATAGGAGAGTCTTTTGGCGATAACTGAAAGCCTATATGACCAGAGAGAGGAGAAGAACCTGCATAGATCCCTACGTTAATTGGCTTATTAGATATGGATGCTATCTCCCCACCATTTTCAACTAAGTTAACCAAAGAGCCTTGATGAGCCATGTCTTTAACTGCTATCTCAGCCAAAGCCCCTGGAATAGCTGCCATAGGACCAACGTTAGCCAACTCTGCTGAAAAGGCTGCCAACTTAACAACTTCAGGAGCATCGTCTTCACAGTTTATAGGCTCTAAGGATAACTCGTAATCAGGATGATCTTTGATGTATCTTTCTAAATATTTTCTATGATGAATTATGGAGTTCAATGCTACAGAAATGGCTCGAGGAGTGTCACTGATCATTAGCAAGTTGGATTGTTCTATTACCATTCTCTTTCTGTATAGCCCTCTTGAGAATACTGTTCTTGAGCTCATAGACATTATCGCCCTTTGATCATAGCATTCGAATGGCTCTAACTGGGCAGGCATCTACACATATGCCACACCCAACACACTTCTGTTCGTCGAAATCTATGTCCCAATTAAAGTCTTGAGTTATGGCTCTGACAGGGCACGGCGATACACACGCTCCACAAGATATGCATCTCTCACGATCTATTTCTATAGTTTGAGTTATCTCCTTTACTATCAAACCAGCTTTTTGGAAAAGATTTGAAACTTCTTTCAGTTTCTCTCCTACTGCTGGCACATCGATTAACATCTCTCCAGTATTCAATGTTATCTTTGCCTCTAAGATGTTTATTGGTAGATTGGTCTTGGATATTACATCTGAAAGAACAGGTTTCCCTAAGTTTTCACGGGAATATATGAGCTTCAGTTTCATGATATGACCCTCCTAACTAGCTTTCTTGATATATCATCTGTTGTTAATATGCCAATTATATGGTTGGATTGATCCACGACAGGAACTCCAGATATGTTGTGCTGTTCCATTCTTCTTATCACTGTGTCTATGGCTTCATCCTCCTTTGCAGATACAACCTTCAAGGTCATTATTTCATGCAATTGTCTTT
>JBNAWJ010000085.1:0-6758 GCA_049699795.1 Nitrososphaerales archaeon
AAAGGACTACAATGGAACAATAAATTCGAAATTAGTAATTAAGCCACAAAGCATCTGTTTTTAAAATGTTCTCTTGTTAAATCATAACTATGATCTCTACTCGTAATTTTCCCCCGTTTAGTATTTGATAAAGTATCTTATATTGCTAATGCTAATTTTAACGATTCAAGCTCATGAGGAGAGCTTATTCGAACACTTTTAACGCTTAAGAACAAAAAGTATCATAAAACTTATAACACCATCATCATTGTATTCATAAAGCTTATCTCTTATAATAATTTCATTAGAATTATGAACGAGCTAATAGGTTATAAAGGATCTTCATTAGAGCTATTAAAGAAAGCAAATGCATCCATAGGCGATTTAATAGAGATTGTAACTCCTAAGATGAAATATGAAGGAAATCTAATGCCAAGGTATGAGTATGCTGACGATTTACACATAGTGATAAAACTTTCCAATGGCTATAATATTGGCATTAATATTAGAAACATTCAATCAATAAAAAGAGTATCTGAAGGGATTAAACCTCATTTCGCTCCACCTCCTAAACCATCAATAAATCCTAATTTGCCAAAAGTATCGATAATAAGCACAGGAGGCACTATAGCGAGCAGGGTAGATTATAGGACTGGTGCAGTTCATCCTGCTTTATCAGCCTCTGATCTATATTCAGTAGTCCCTGAGCTATCTCAATACGCTTTGGTAGACGCTGAAGTTCTTTTCAGCATATATAGCGAGAACATGAAGGCTGAACATTGGAAAGAGATAGCATTGAAAGTCAAAGAGAAAGTTAGGAATGGTTACCAAGGTATAGTCATAACTCATGGAACAGATACTATGGGCTATACATCTGCTGCTCTAAGTTTTGCTTTATCTAATGTGCCAATACCCGTTGTATTAGTCGGATCACAAAGATCATCGGACAGACCATCCTCAGATGCAGCGTTAAATCTGATAGGTGCTGTCTTAGTGGCATCAAGGGCTTCCTTCTCAGGAGTCTATGTGGTTATGCACTCTGGCATAAGTGATGATATGCTAGCAGTTCATCTTGGTACAAAGGTTAGGAAGAATCACACTAGCAGAAGGGATGCTTTTGAGTCTGTCAATGCTACTCCAGTAGCCTATTTGAGAGGTACTGAGATTGAGAAAATTACCCCTAATCTTCCTCCTAGAAGGGGCGATAAGGATTTTGACGTCAAGCCAAATTTTGATACTAGAGTTGCATTGGTAAAGTTTTATCCTAACTTCGACCCTGATATAATAGGCTATTTCATTGAAAAAGGGTACAGAGGAATAGTCTTGGAAGGTACTGGACTAGGTCATGTGAGCAAGTATTGTTATGAAAAATTGAAGGAAGCCAAAGATAAAGGATTGTTAGTAGCAATGACTTCTCAATGTATATGGGGAAGGGTAAGAATGACTGTTTATGATACTGGGCGTGACTTGTTGAACATAGGAGTTATGCCTCTCGAAGATATGTTACCCGAGACAGCTTTGGTGAAGATGATGTGGGCATTGGGCAATTCTGATAACATAGAAGAAGCAAAGAGTTTGATGAGAAGGAATATAGCGGGAGAGATAAATTACAGATCTGACTTGGAAAAGAGACCTATTAGGTAATATGGTGAGGAAATTTGATAGATTATAAAGGCATAGGATTAAAGGTGGGGCTTGAGATACATCAGCAATTAGCAACTAAAAACAAGCTCTTCTGCCATTGTGAAGAATTTCAATCCGATGAATTTGATTTTCTTTTCATTAGAAGGTTAAGACCTACTCAAAGTGAATTGGGGCAAGTCGATCCAGCAGCCATGTTTGAATTCAAGAAGGGGAAGATGATAAAATATCATGCCAACCGTAGAAGCTCTTGCCTTGTAGAGGCTGATGAAGAACCTCCTCACGATCTCAATATGGAGGCTGTGGAGTCTGCTTTGATAGTTGCTTTAGCATTAAAGTCAAAGGTAGTAGATGAGTTGCACACAATGAGAAAGATAGTCATAGATGGCTCTAACACAACTGGCTTTCAAAGAACTATAATAGTTGCCTTAGGTGGATTGCTCAAAACAAAAAATAGAGATGTAGCAGTTCAGACTATTTCCCTTGAAGAGGATGCAGCAAGGCTCTTAGGAGATCATGAAGGTTATCGCGAATACTGTTTGGACAGATTATGTGTACCATTAGTTGAGATAGCTTTAGCGCCTGTCGAAGGCTCTCCTGAAGAAATTCAAGAAATAGCACTATCGTTAGGAAGGCTTTTGAGGGCTACTAGGAGGGTGGTGAGAGGTCTTGGCACGATAAGGCAAGATATCAACGTATCCATTAAGGGAGGAAAGATAGTAGAAGTTAAAGGAATTCAGAAGCTTGACCTAATATCAAAGATTGTAGAGTTTGAGGCTTCAAGACAATTGGGTTTGATGAAGATAAAGGATGAGCTTGAGAAAAGAGGAGTCAAGCCAGAAGATATTAGCTCTCCTTTAGAAGTTACAAAGATATTCAAAGATACAGAATGTGAATTGATAAGAAAAGTTATAGAAAAAGATGGTACAGTATTAGCATTGAAGTTGAAGGGCTTCTCTGGATTGTTGGGCTATGAACCTTATCCAGATATCAGATTGGGTAAAGAGATGGCTGAGCTTGTCAGGTTTTATGGATTAGGAGGAATATTTCATTCAGATGAACTTCCTGGTTATGGGATTAAGATGAGTGAAATAGAGAGTTTGAAGAAAATGCTAGAAACTTCTAATGAGGATGCGTTCATAATCCTAGCAGGACCAAAGGATAGCATTTTCGATGCCATAATGGCAATAATTGAGAGGGCAAAAGATGCTCTTCAAGGAGTTCCTTACGAGACTCGTGGCCCAACCCCTGATGGCAAGACCAAGTTCATAAGACCAAGGCCTGGACCTGCAAGGATGTATCCTGAGACAGACATACCGCCAATACCTATTACAAAAGAATTGCTGTTAAAGCTTGAGAAAGAAGTTCCTAAACCTTGGGAAGAGCAGATAGAGGATTATATATCAAAATATGGGTTGAGCCAAAAATTAGCACAAAAGGTCTTTGATTCTGAGTTCTCAGAATTATTCGAAGTTATAGCATCCAAAACAAAGGTTCAGCCAAGCTTCATAGCAGCAACGCTGACTGAAACCCTCGTCAGTCTATCTAGAGCTGGCTTTGACATAAACCGTCTTGATGAGAAAGATTTGATAGAATTATTCTTGAGTCTTGATGAAGGGAAAATATCAAAAGAAGCTTTGCCCCAAGTCCTAGAAGTATTCTTAAAAGGAGAAGTGAAAAGCGTTGAAGATGCTATAAAGAAGCTCGGTATAGTAACAATTTCAGATGATGAGCTTTCACAAATAGTTAAAGAAATAGTTCAAGAGAATAAAGAATTGATAAAAGAGAAGGGCGAGCGTTCTTTCAGCATTCTCATGGGTAAGATAATGAACGTTGTAAGAGGGCGGGTAGATGGTGCAAAGGTTGGAACCATTTTGAAAAAAGGGATTGAAAATGTGACAAAAGAACAAGCATAATCCATACAGTAAAGATAATAAGCCAGTATTTACAAATCCATTTTCAATGTCTGAGGATGTTGTGAAGATAAGGGTAAGAATGGGTGTAAATGAGGTTGAAATAGAAGCACCCTTGTCAGCAGTAAAGGAAGCCATTCATCTGATCCCTGAATTGGTTCAACATTTACCAAAAAGCACAACTGCTCAGCCTTTGCCAACGAAACCTGGGATCATAACCGAGATTCCACCTAAAGAAGAAATTTTGACTGAAGCGAAGCCTAAGATTCTGCCTGAGATAAAGGTAGAGAAAGGCGATTCTCTTCCTGATGTGATAACTAAATTCTTTAGAGATGAATGGGGAAGGTATCCTCGCAAACTCAGCGATGTGAGAGATGTTCTAGAATCTTATGGATTGATTTATCCTAAGCAATCAGTAGCTGTGGCTCTTCTTAGACTGGCTAAAGAAGGCAAGTTAAGGAGATTCAAGGATGAGGGTGGAGAGTTCGTCTACACATCATCTACAAGCCTAACTATAAGCAGTCTCTCATCTGCTTCCGAAAATGTTAATTCCGATAAAGATGATAGCATAATGGATAGAGGTGGTGTATTAGAGTGAGTCAAGAACAAAAGATCCTAAATGTGACTATTACTTATGGTGAATTGAAGGCAGAGTTCAACGGCGATCCAAGGTCTGTATTATCATCTCTGAACGAATTTTTGACAAAGCATATACCTAGCATAGATTTAGCTTCTAAAGTTACTATAAACTATTCCTTGAACGATTTGATCAGCATGTTTGGAGATTATGTAAAGATAACACCAGAGGGTCCAAGAGTGTGGATGGGTGAACAGAAGCTAAGTGATAAAGGTATTTTAGGGCTACAACTTGTAGCAGCCAAGATAAACTATGAGAGTGGAAAAGTAGCAATACCATCCCTAACTTTGAATGAGATCAGATCTGCTACTGGCCTTAACCCAAAGTCCATAAGCTCGAGAATGAGTGAGATGTTAAAATGGGGTTATGTTGATAAAGAGACAAGCGAAGAAGGAGTTCGCTATAAGATAACTACTCAAGGCATTAATTGGTTGAATCAGATGCTCATGAAGAAAGCAGGAAAGCCTTAAAACATTTGAGTTTTTGATTTCTACCCACGTTCTGACTTTAGAACAGATTTTCGCTTAGCGTTCTAATACATAGTATTATGCCATCATACTCGACATAGAGACAAGATAAGTTTATAAGATTAATCTAATATGCTAATAAGGAGATAGAAATGGCGGAAAGACTTTCTATGATAGTATTCTCTGGAACTGTAGACAAGCTTTACCCTGTAAGCATTCTTGCATCTGGCGCTGTTGCCATGGGCATGGACGTTGATATCTTCCTGACCTTCTGGGGCCTAAATGCATTTTTCAAAGATACAGTAAAGACCAATACGAGAATGAGCAAGGATTTTGAGGACATGGCTCCATTGGTGATGCAAGTTATGAAGGAAAAGAAGGTTCCATCATGGTATGATACTCTCAAAAGAGCTAAGGAACTGGGCAACGTGAAGATTCATGCATGCTCCATGACTTTGGATCTTTTAGACATAAAGAAAGAGTCTCTCGATGAGATAGTTGATGATATAATGGGCGTTGGAGAGTTCATAGAGACTGCAAGGGATTCAAAAATAACCCTTTTCATATAAGGAGTGAAGATTCATGAGCGAAGAACCTAAAGTAGACATGCTGATAGACGCTAGAAATACCTTCTGTCCAGGACCTTTGATGGAATTGATAGGAGCCATAAGGAAAGCAAAGGTTGGAGAAGTCATAGGAGTTTTATCATCTGACACAGGGTCGAAAAGAGATATCCCTCTTTGGGCGAGCAAGGCAGGCCATAAGCTCATTGGCATCTACGAAAAGGCTGGATATGCAGAGATAGTAGTCCAGAAGATGAAGTAGGTGTCAAGAGCATCCCTATTTTTTCTTTGGGTTGAACGATAATGAGCAGGAAGATAGTCATAGTTGGAGGGGGACCAGCAGGTACTATAGTAGCAAACTTGCTCGCCAAGAAGCTCAAAAAAGAAGAAGCATCTATTACTGTAATAGACAAGACTGGAAGACATGTATACGAGCCTGGACTTTTGTACGTAACCCTCAGCGATCAAGATCCGAAAGGGATAGTAAAGGATGAGAAGGATATCTTAAACAAGAAAGTAAGGTTAATCATTAATGAAGCAACGAAAATAGACACAAAGAAAAAGATGGTAGAGGTGAAGAGTGGTGATAGGTTCGATTACGATTATCTGATAATAGCCACTGGAGCAAGGCTCTGCCCAGAAGAAGTGCCAGGGCTAATAGAAGGAGCTTACCACTTTTACAATGTTGATGAAGCCCTAAGGCTAAAGAAAGCTCTGGATAACTTTAATAGAGGAAAAATAGTGATAGGAGTTGGGGGGGTTCCTTATAAGTGCCCTCCAGCTCCTGCAGAGATTGCCTGTTTCTTGGACTATAAACTAAGAAAAAGGAAGATAAGGGAAAAGGTTGAGATACACTATCTGTCACCATTACCAAGGATTTTCCCCATAGAATCTATAGACCCTATAGTGAACGAAATCTTCGATAAGGAAGGGATAAAGTATAGTACTTTCTTCAATGTAGAGTCTGTAGACCCTGAGAAAAAAGAAGTTCACTCTTTGGAAGGTGAAACTATAGGCTACGATTTATTGATATTGATACCACCACATAGAGGATCAAAAGTCATCGATGAATCAGGATTAGGGGATAAAGGAGGGTGGGTACCAACTGATAGATATACTCTAAAGGTCAAAGGCTACGATGACGTTTATGCAATAGGAGATGCTACAGATCTTCCCATATCCAAGTCTGGTGCGGCAGCTCACTATGAGGCTAAGGTTGTTGCCAATAACATAGCATCAGAGATAAAGGGTATTGAAAGTCGGGATAAGTACAATGGAAAAGTAGTCTGCCTCTGTGATACTGGCAACAAAGCGATCTATTTGAACTTTGATTATGATCATCCTCCAAAGCCTGCTCATCCTAGATGGATCTATCGTTTGTTAAAGCTAGCTTTCAATAGACTATACTGGTACACTATAGCGAAGGCTAGATTCTTGTGACGATAAAATTGAGCAAAGAAGTCTATAGAATACAAGCAGAGTTCTGCAAAGCTCTGGCTCATCCTTTAAGGCTCGAGATCATAGACCTTTTGAAAAGTGGAGAAAAGACTGTTAGTGA
>JBNAWJ010000086.1:0-6592 GCA_049699795.1 Nitrososphaerales archaeon
CATAAGATAGAGTTGAATAAAAGCGAAATGATAAACCTTAAGTTGCCACGTCCAATCTAATAAAGATAAGCCTTAAAAGATAGATTATTGAAGGATTTTGTGCGATGCCTCAGTTAGCCCGAATAAAGCTCACAAGCACTAATTTGAACAACTTGGAGCAAGTCTGTAAAGAGATAAAAGAGATTACTGAGAAGACTGGCATAAAGGTTAGGGGACCTCTTCCTTTACCGACGAAGAGGCTTAAAGTAGTTACGAGAAAAGCGCCCAGTGGTCAAGGCACCCATACCTTTGATAAATGGGAGATGCGTATTCATCGCAGGCTTATCGACCTGGATGCCGATGATAGGACTATGCGCCAACTCATGAGGCTAAGGGTTCCTGATGATGTCTTCATAGAGGTTAACCTATCTACAAAATAATTTTTGAAGAAGTTTTCAACAGATGTAAAAGGAAATGGGAAGAAGGCTATAAAGATAGCATACTGCAAACAGTAATTTTCGCTACATTTTTAAAAAAGTTATTGGTCTGACCATTTAAAGAATGATCACAATGAAGATAGCCATTTTGGGGGGGACAGGAGACCTTGGTAAAGGCTTAGCCCTAAGATGGGCAAAGTTTCATGATATAATAATTGGCTCTAGAGATGAAAATAGGGCTAAAGCATTTGCAGAGGATTATAGGAAAGTAGCCAAAAAGCGTTACGGAGATGAGATGGAGGGGAGTATAGTAGGCTATGACAACTTTCAGGCAATGAAGGATTCTGAAGTTATAGTATTATCTATACCACATGAAGGTCTGATAGATTTCATTCGATCTTTAAGGCCTTTTATTACCAGCGATAAGATCATAATATCCCCTGTTGTGCCTTTGAACAAAGATGAAAAGTGCTACAAGTATGTGCCCTTCGCTATCAACGATCCTCAAAGCCCGTCATCAATCATACAGGCTTCTGCTGCTGAAGTCATATCTTTTGAATTTGGGTCGAAAAGAATAGTCTCGACTTTTCATACTATGCCTGCCAAGAAACTTTGTAACCTAAACCTTGACCTTGATTGTGACGCTCTAATGGCAAGCGATGACGTTAAAGCAGTAAAGCTCGTCTCGGACTTAATTTCGCAAATTCCTAATCTAAGGCCTATTTATGCAGGACCTTTGGAAGTTTCTAGACTATTGGAGGCTCTCACACCCATTTTGATGAATTTAATATGTTATAACAACATCAAAGAGCCATCTATCAAGATAGTTTGAAGAGTTTTTCAAAAGTATGGTCTCATTAAGTGATAATTTCTATGGCAAAAGCATAAAAGCCCACCATTTTTACTCTTGGTAAAGTGATCGAGAATGCAAAGCGAGGTCGAGCAAATAACGCTGGAACTTCCAAATGGCGTTACAGCAAAGTTAGATAACGATATACTTGCCATTAAGGGACCTTTGGGCGAATGTAAAAAGGACTTTTCTAAGATAAAGATTCGAGTTTTACATGAGGGGAATAAAATTTTAGTCAGGCCGTTAGGTAAAAAGAGGTCTGATGCAAGCGTTGCGAATACCGTCAGGTCCATCATAAAAAACATGATCAGAGGCGTGACAAAGGGCTTCACCTATAAACTTAAGATAGTATTTACACACTTTCCAATTTCTGTTAAGGTGAAGGGTAAAGAAGTAATAATAGAAAACTTTTACGGGGAAAGGTCTCCCCGCACAGCAAGAATAGTGGGCGATTGTCAAGTTACCGTTGAGGGCGATGATGTCGTAGTCAAAGGTGTCTCACTGGAGGATGTGGGACAAACAGCGGCCAATATAGAGCAAGCAACAGCAGTGAAGAGAAAAGATCAGAGAGTTTTTCTCGATGGGATATACATCTATGAAAAGGAGAAAGGTTGAAGCCATGCAAAAGAAGACTGAATCTAAAAGGAAGCCGAAAGTAAAAAAGAAGAGTAAAGTGAGTTTGACTGAACTTTTGAAGTTAAGAGAAAGCATAGACGACAAGCGCCCAAAGTTTGTAAGGCAAGAATCATGGAGATATAAGAGATTGAGTGAAAAATGGAGGAAACCAAAGGGCATAGATAGTAAGATGCGCTTAAGGGTTAAAGGCTGGCCCAAGATAGTAAGAGTTGGATATAGAGGACCAAAGTTAGCAAGAGGCCTTCATCCCTCTGGGTATAGAGACGCATTGGTTCATAATTTAGATGAACTTAAGGGCCTTAACCCTAAACAAGACGCTGCTCGATTGGCATCGGGACTGGGAGCTAAGAAACGCAAAGAACTGATAGAAAAGGCAAAAGAACTGGGCATAAAAGTCTTAAACCCAACAGGAATAGAGAAGACTAAAGAGGCTGAGAGCCCAAAATAAAGAGGAATTGGAATGATTCATATTGAAGATTTTGCAATGAACTTCAGAAATATTTAAAGAAGTGAAGTTATTGGACAATCAGGACAATGCTAGAAAGCCAAGAGGTGCCATTAGAGTTTGAACATAAGCAATAAGAAGGCAATGGCTGCAAAGGTCCTTAATGTAGGAGTAAACAGGGTTAGGATAGATCCTGATAACCTTGAGAGAATATCTGACGCCATTACAAGAGATGACATAAGAGCCCTTATCAGAGAAGGCATAATCTGGGCTGAGCCTGTTAAAGGCATATCCAGAGGCAGAATTAGGAGAAAAATGGCTCTAAAGAAGAAGCGCGGTAGGGGTAGTGGTTCGAAAAAAGGCTCTAGGGGTGCTAGATTGCCAAGAAAGAGGCTTTGGGTCATAAAGGTTCGAGCTATGAGAAACCATCTGAAGAAAGCAAGAGAAAGAGGAGATATAACAGGCGATGTATTTGACAAGCTTTATTTACAAATAAAAGGTGGTCAGATAAGATCGATTAAGCATCTTAAGGAGCAGATGAGCCTACTGGGCAGGAGTAGATAGTGAAATCATGAACCATAGTTACGTTCCAATCATGCGTAGAAGAAGAGAGGGAAAGACGAATTATAGAAAGAGAAAAGCAATTGTCATGGGCAGATTGCCCTTTGTATCTACATTTATAAGTGGAAAGAATATTCTAGTCCAGATAATATCACCCCGAAAAGAAGGTGATATGGTTCTAGCATCAGCTCACTCAAGAGAGTTGATAAAGTTTGGATGGTTTGGCTCAAGAAAGGACATGCCAGCAGCATACCTCACAGGATTGTTGGCTGGACTCAAAGCTAAGGACAAGGTAAAAGAGGCTATCTTATACACAGGATTGAGAAGGTTTGTGTCCAACTCGCGCATCACAGCTGTAGTGAAGGGGTTATTGGATGCAGGTTTATCCATACCTATAAATCATGAATCTCTGCCTTCTGAAGAGAATATCAAGGGCAAGCACATTGCTGATTATGCCAAAAACTTACTAGAGAAGGATAAAGCACTTTATAGTAAGAGGTTCTCAAATCTCATCAGCAAGACCTTCAACCCAGAATCGATTCCAGAGCGTTTTGAAGATGTTCGCAAAAAGATAATAGAAAGCTTTAAGGTGGGCAAGGCATGAGTGAACGAGCTGTTCAACCTTGGACCCCCAAAACAAGGCTAGGGAGTCTTGTGGCAGAGGGAAAGATCACATCTTTAGAAGAGATTTTTGAGAGCGGCATGAAGATAAAGGAGCCTGAGATAGTCAAGAAACTTTTACCAGATTTAAAGACGATTCTGATTGGAGCAGGGATAGTTCAAAAGCAGACAGACGCAGGCGAATTAACTAGGTTCAGCGCAGTAATCGCTTTAGGGAATGAAGGAGGGTGGTTCGGCGTTGGCAAAGGAAAAGCTAGCCAGATGAGGCTAGCCATAGATAAGGCTACCAGTATCGCTCTATTGAATATAATTCCTGTGAAACTTGGTTGTGGTAGTTGGGAGTGTAGATGTATGGCACCCCATTCACTTCCTTTTAGGACTATAGGCAAATGTGGCAGTGTAAAGATAGTGATAATACCAGGCCCAAGGGGGCTTGGGCTCGTGGCTGGAGAAAAAGTAAGAAATTTGCTATCTTTGGCTGGAATAAAAGATGCTTGGACAAGAACCTACGGTTCTACTAGCACTGTTTCTTCAATAGCTTACGCAGTTTACGATGCTTTAAAGAAGACTCACAGCCTCAGCATTGGGCAGGGATAAAATTTGGTTAAGAGCCTTCTTGTTGTAAGACTTCGTGGCAGTGTAAATGTCCGAAAGCCTGTAAAAAGGATTCTTGAGGAACTTCATCTGTCAAAAAGATTTAGAGCAACGATAATACCAGACACACCCGACTATAAAGGCATGCTCATAGCCGCTAAAGACCATGTTGCATGGTGCCATGTAAAAGCCTCTTTTATTTCAAAATTGATCAAGAAGAGAGGTCGAAAGGAAGGGTGGAAGCCTTTGAGCCTAAAAGAGATTAAAGAGATGAATTTTAAGAGTTTTAGTGACCTTGCAAAGTCCTTAGAGAAGGGAGAAGTTGTTTTAAAAGAAGTCAAAAAGATAAAGCCCTTTTTCGCTTTATCACCACCGAAAGGAGGATTCAAGCGTTCAACTAGGCGCATGTATGCCCAAGGAGGAGTATTGGGCGAAAACCCTGAACTAATCTCTATTGTTGAAAAGATGATGTAAAATTGATAATCCTTTAATTTATTATCAATTTAGTATTAGGTGCTAAAGATGCCGACTCGGTTGAGAAAAACTAGGAAATTAAGAGGGTCGAGGACTGTTGGCTATGGACAGGTAGGTCAGCATAGGAAGAGCGGCAGCAGGGGAGGAAAAGGCAAAGCTGGTCTTCATAAGCATAAATGGAGCTGGACTGTCAAGTACGCACCAAATCACTTTGGAAGGGACGAGTTCAAGCCACCTAGCAGAATCGTAGCAAAGAAATGGATCAATGTTGGTCAATTAAATGAGATATACGAAGGGTTATCGAAAAGTGGTAAGATCAAGAAAAAGGATGGTAAAGCCTTGATAGACCTTACCGATCTAGGTTATGACAAGCTTCTTGGAGAAGGTGAAGTTAAACATCCCTACTATGTTATGGCAAAATCCTTCACAAAAAGTGCAAAGGATAAAATAGAAAAAGCTGGAGGAGTATTAGAAACAAGGTAAAGAAGATGAGTAGTTTCTCTTCTTTCATAAGAAATGTTTCTTCAATATTGCCAGAGGTCCCGAAGCCTCAAAGAAAATTGTCTTTAACTATGAGGCTGGTCTGGACGGCTCTAGCCTTAACCATCTACCTTGTCATGGCTGAAATTCCACTTTATGGAGTTGGAAAACCGGGCACAGATCCTTTAGCTTACTCAAGAATAATCTTTGCATCCAACCAAGGCACTCTTATGGAACTTGGTATAGGTCCTATAGTAACAGCAGGCTTGATCACACAACTCCTCAAAGGAGCTGACATAATAAAGCTGGATTTCAAGAAGCCCGAGGATAGAGAAACATTCACAGCTGCTACTAAGCTCTTGACTATAATTGTCATACTTATAGAAGCTCTTGGATATGTGATAGGAGGCATCTATGGTAGAAATCTATCTTTCATGGCTATGAGCATAATAGTGATACAACTTTTCAGTGCTAGCGTTATGGTTATGCTCTTCGATGAGCTCGTTCAAAAAGGCTGGGGCCTTGGTAGTGGTATAAGCCTATTCATAATGGCAGGCGTAGCCCAAAGAATAGTATGGGACCTTTTTAATCCTTTAACAGTAAACGTTGGAACTCAGCAAGTTCCAAAGATTGAACCTTTTGGCTTCTTTCCTTTTCTTATCGATGCTTTGCTCAGAGGATCGTTTAATGAAGTTATAATGAGGCCTGGAGCTCTTCCAAGCTTGATAGGATTCATCATGACTATAGTAGTGATTCTTTTACTAATTTATGCTGAAGGAGTAAGAGTTGAGGTTCCCATAACATCATCGAAGTATAAAGGATTCTCTGGGGTCTATCCTATCAAACTACTTTACGTATCAGTAGTTCCTGTGATATTGACTTCAGTGCTACTGACAAATATAATATTCTTCTCACAGTTCATTTGGTCCAATTATAATATCGATAATACCAATCCATGGCTTAACTGGATAGGAGTAGGAACCGTCGATCAATTAACAGGCAGTGTAACTTATCCAACAGGCGGTTTTGTCTATTACATAAATCCGCCACACAGCTTAAGTGTAGCTATGGCAGATCCTTTGAGAGCCATCTCGTACGTAGTTTTCATGGTAACCTTGGTTGTTATCTTCTCTAAGCTTTGGGTGGAGATAGGAGGATTGGCGCCCAAAGAAGTGGCAAAAAGTCTTATAGATTCGGAGGTTCAAGTACCAGGCTTCAGAAGGGCAGAAGCATCTATAGGAGCAGTTCTAGCCAAATATATACCGCCCATCACTATACTAGGTGGTCTTATCATAGGTCTCCTTGCATCTCTATCAGATCTTTTAGGAGTTTTTGGCTCTGGAACAGGAATATTATTGATGATAGGCATAATCATGCAGTACTACCAAATATTGGTAAAAGAGCAGCTCGAGACTATGTCGCCTAGACTTGCTGGAATTTTGGGGAGAAAGTAACTAAGAAACTAAACTTTGGCAAATTTTAGGTTATCTCCATCTGGTATAGGGTTTTTAGGCC
>JBNAWJ010000087.1:0-6538 GCA_049699795.1 Nitrososphaerales archaeon
TTGGCCACTCGCCAGAAGAAGCCATCGAGACTATTAAAATGTCAGAAAGGATCCTTATATGGAAGCTTGTGGGTGTCAAAGAAATAATAGGTCTTAAAAGCGGGCGGGAACAGTCAAATTGAAGATTGGGGGATAGTAGGGTTTTCGCCTGCTTCAAGCATAAGAGATAAGACTTTTATTAGACAGTAATTTTCCCTGCTAAGTTACGCTCTGGATTTGAATAAACCGAATCTATAAAATCAAAAAAGCTTATTTAGTAATCATAGGTTAAATGAGGCGAATATATTCATGGTAATCTCAAAAAGATCTGTTTTCTTACAGGGTGCAAATTTAGGCGCCTTACTTATGATGATAGTAGTCAATGCACTAGCTAATATATTGCCGTTAAATGGAAAAACTACGGCCGAGATATCGGACTCATACCTGAATCTGTTTACTCCTTCAGGATACGCTTTCTCAATATGGGGTCTCATTTATGCGTTATTGTTGATTTTTGCTGTCTATCAAGCTTTACCTAGTCAAAGGGAAAAAACCTTCTTGCATAAAATTGGTTTCTTTTTCGTGTTGAGTTGCATTGCAAATATTTCATGGATTTTTCTTTGGTATTATGAGCAAATCATCCTTTCTCTCGTACCTATATTTGCGCTTCTGATTACCTTGATCGTGATCTATTTGTGCCTCAATATCGGTCGATCTGATGCTCCTTTGAAAGAAAGATTGTATGTGCATCTGCCGTTTAGCGTCTACTTGGGTTGGATTACAGTTGCACCCATAGCCAATGTTGCTGCTGCTCTAACAGCGATCAATTGGGATGGTTGGGGAATTGGTGATGTTGCTTGGACTATTTTGGTAATCATCATAGCCATGATCATTACCCTAGCAGTCATCGTTAAACGAAAAGATATCGCGTTTAGTCTTGTTATTGTTTGGGCTCTGATCGGCATTATTGTCAAGCAAATAGAAAATCAAAGTATCTTCATAACCGCAAGTGTAAGTGCGGCCATAATAATGATAGCGTTAGCTACAAGACTGGTCAAGATAAAAGGTTAAAGTAAATCAGAAATCCGATTCTAACTGATAATATTTATTGGAGGTATCTTAAGGGTCATGAGGGGCAAGAAATTGCATACCAATTTTCTCTTACTTTATTTCATTGCAGGAGGAATCGTAGTCAGTGCCACTGTATTTGTTGGTAGCGAAGGAAAGGGTTTATTGGCAGCTTTTATAGCTCTTTTCCCTTCAGTAACCTTTACCACCTTCTTGATAATATACTTAGAATCTGGTTTAGATGCCACTCTTTCTTATGCAAAGGGTTTAGCCCTTTTAACTCCAGCGTGGATAATTTACCTTCTTATCTTCATCTTCTTCTTACCAAAGATAGGATTTGCCCAAGCTATGGCATTAGGCGTATCCCTTTACATAATATCTTCATTAATAATAATTCGTTTGATAGGATGAGAATATTGCTTCGAATAGTTTCTACTTTATGTCGAATATAATCCTCTCATAACCAGAGTATTTATCCCCTTTTCTCCCCCTCATAATAAGAATGTTCTTAGCAACAATCTCATACTCTATTGAAGACTCAACCTCTAGAATTTTTGCTCTTTTTGGAAAGACCCAATATGCTTCATAATCGTATTCAACTATGCCTTTTTCATAAAAATTCTCATATCTGTTTGACCCAACTTTTATTTTGCTTTTGAAGACTATGAAAAAAGTGATACAAGGAAGACTTTCAAAGCCTCTATGGTCAAGGCTTACAGTAAGAACTTTAGGTTTGCTTTTTACATTATTCACCAATATCTTCTCTTGATGAAGAAAGCTTTGCATTGAGTAAAAGAGCTTAGTCATCTCTTTCTCATACTCATCAGGCTTATGCAGAAGGGAATAATAGTATCCTTTATCATCATAGTAATCAAAAATAATAGTCTGATTCACTATGCCTTCTCCAGAGACCCAAAAGAATCCATGGGCATGAACCGGCTCAACTTTATTCACTACATCAAACACCATGTTTCTATGAATCCTTAAGGAAATATTTGAAGTCTTTAGTTGTTAATTAAGAGTATGAAGTATTTTCGGTTTCTGGGTCATAATTCGAGAGATCGCTTAACTATTCAATATGACATTATAAATATCAGTAACCATGAGCTAGTAAATCATGAAAGTTCATCTATAAAAGTCGGTTTTTAATGTTGCCTTACTCCAACTAGCTCAATAAGCCAGCAGAATCTGCAAGAGATTTTAACAGACTACTCTAAGTGTACCTCCTGCTCATTGCTCCGCAAGAAAGTAAGGAAAATCAAAGAATATTTAACCTCAAAGGATCGTTCTTTAAAAGTTTTCGTCTGGAGCAAAATCGAATCCAATAGTCACAGGTTCAAAATCCAACCATTTCTCGAACGATGTTTGAATAAACCATTGAATCTCTTTTGCACTTTGCAACCCATCTAATGCTACATATATGATCAACGAATTTCCATCAACATCCACTATGCAGGGCTCTGGTTCCTGCTCCCCGATCTCTTTGAAATACCCCATCAGTTCACCTTGATTTATGGTTGAGTTCATCTCCATGTAAACTTCGTATGTTCTGTCTAAATCGTCCTCTAAGATTATCATCGCCATCCATTGAGCGCATTCCCCATCATTAAGAAATTCTGGAATAGGCGCCATAACATCGATTGTGGGATCATATACCCTACACGTCAAAAGTACACGAGCTTGCCTATCGACTAGCTCAGAACTTATGATTCAACAGGTAGGCCAGATCACTACTAGTAGGTTAACCCAACGCTGTGTCAATAATTACCCAATAGGTTTCCATTCAGATCTTTGGGTGCATGTAAAGATATGAGATGCCCTTTAGGACATTTATGTTCTAAGTAATGCAGTTTAACTATAGATCATATTTGTACGTAGTAGGATTATTTTGGGACATCTTCACATCGATCATCATTAGGTAGCCTTATAGTAAATACCGTAACGCAATCCTACTGCGATTATCTTGTGTGACGCGATCAGCCTGTCAATGAGCGAAGCTACTGTACTCTCGTCTGTTCCAAACGCCTTGGCCAAATCAATTAGGCGGCAAGGTCTGCGCTTCAGCAATTCCAGAATTTCTTCTTCATTAACTTTCCTTTCTTTCACTGGTCTAGACTGCCTTGGGCTACTCCTCACAACTACATGTACACCTGGGAAAACCTCTCTGAACCTCTGTGATACTCGCTTTAACTCTCCTGCTCTTAAAGGAAGCACAAACTTCTCAGAAGGCGGTCTTGTCGGTGTATTTATTTGAACTTCGTCAGGCTTTATCGTCGAAGACAGCCGAGCCAACCCTTCAATAGAACTCTCACCTAAATTGTCAAGACCACAAGAGGAATGGAAGAGCATGATCTGGAGAGCCAAAAGCCCGTTCATCTCTTGTCTTAGAAGTCTCAATCCCTTCACAATGGATGATAATGTCAGATCCTTTGCTGGACGGTTTACAGCTTCAAAGACCTCTTGATTTGGTGCATCCAACTTAGCCACAACCAAGTCCGCTCTGCTCAAGTTCATTCTAACATCTTTACGGCTGACAAGTGAGGCATTCGTCAAAACGGCTATGGGTATATCCTTAATCAATTTTCTCACCCCATCAATCATCCTGCCCAACATCAGATTTAGGGTAGGCTCACCAAATCCTGAGAAGGTAACATAGTCTATTGATCGTAAAGGAATGTCCTCCAACGCTACTCTAAGACTCTGTAGGACTACATCTACTTCTGCACGGTCCTTCAAATCTTCAGGCGCAGAAACCATTTTTACGGTTCGACCGAGCTGGCAGTAGACGCAGTCGAATGTGCAGGTCTTTGGTGGTAGCAGAACATCAATTCCTAGCGAGCGACCAAGGCGCCAAGAAGGAACAGGGCCATATACAAAAGGCATACCAAGTATACTTGGGATAGGCCAACATATATATTTGTGCTTATGAACAAAAATATCGAGAATATGCCAAGATGCGGTTGGCGCTGGAGAACATGAGTGGCTTCGTCTGCCCAAAGTGCGGAACTAAAACAGACATCTTT
Source organism: Nitrososphaerales archaeon (assembly GCA_049699795.1). Taxonomy (GTDB): domain Archaea; phylum Thermoproteota; class Nitrososphaeria; order Nitrososphaerales; family JACAEJ01; genus JAVZMU01. Next base: position 4,071 of record JBNAWJ010000087.1, read on the forward strand.
ATGGCAGGCGGAGGGGAAATGATATCGAACGACTTACACCTTCCATTTCTCGGAAGAATACCATTAGACCCGCGGATATGCGAAGACTCTGACCAAGGATTACCATTTATAATCAAGCATTCAGACTCTCCCGCGGCAACAGCGTTCATGGCAATAGTTGACAAGATTGAGGAGTTCCTTAGGAAGAAATAGTGTTAGTGTCGCTATTACACAGGTTTAACCATCAGGACGGTGAAATTTGATAGTTCCTCACCTTATCGGTTACCATCAAAGCTTGAGCGTATCGCCTGTTCTAAGGGGTGAGCATCGTTTTCCGAAGGCTTCAGTGAGCTTGTTGACTGCTTTAAGACCAGTGCAGTGGCATGGTGCCACAACTTTGGGATTGAGCTTAAGGAGTGCCTCTATAGTTGACTTTATTCTCTCATCGTCTGCCTTTTCGAGATGCAACCCTCCCACAATTGCATAGATATCTTGGATACTGGTCATCTTTTGTGCTTGCTTAATTATATTGATTATCCCAGAATGGGCGCAACCTGAAACTATAACCAGTCCTTTGTTCTCAACGTCAATTATGAGTGCCTGATCGTCTGGAAGATGGTCTTCAATAAACTGTTCTTCCTTGATGGTGTGAAAACCTTCAGTTTTTTCGAAAGTCGTGCTGCGTTCAACTTGTCCACTTGTCAGGACTCTTTTAGCCAGATCAATGCTATTCTTTGCGCAGAGAATTATTCCACCAGCCAATTCCACTGTGGAAGGTGTAAAGGGCGAGCCAATGTACTTTAGATATGGTTCGATCTTAAGCTTTGGCTCAAAGACGCTTGGGTGGGCCATCAAAAGAACTTTCTTTCCTATTCGCCCCAATATGCCTATTAGACCACTAGTATGATCATAATGTCCATGACTGAGAAAAATTATGTCAACTATCCTCAGGTCGATATTCAGAGCATCAACGTTATGTAGCACAGTATCAGGGGAAGGACCCGTATCCATCAATATATTCACCCTTTTAGAGTCGGTCAGATTTATCTCTAAGAGAAGGCTTAACCCATGCTGAGCCAAGAGGTTTGGCTTCTTAATAGAGGCGGAGTTCTCGACCACCACGGTAAGCATCAACCCTTTAACCATATTTATCACAATAAGTATATTCAGGCGCACTATAAGCTTAACTGAAGGATTTAACTAGGAAGAAGCATGGAAATGACGTATAGAGAAGCTCTTAGTAAGTGATTCGATTAAGAAAGTTTGGGCGCCATAATATACTATACCAAAGTTAGTATATTAATCGTGGGTTAAAATCCCATGTAGACTAATATGGGCATATATGATGCCTTTGATGCTTAGGACGCGAATATTATTCAAAAAGACTAGGATCAAAGAATGAATCCAACTTTCAATTATTTCTCTTTGCTCTTAAACATACAAAACTACCTTTATAGCCTCTTAAAGGCTCCTCAAACCTCTCATCCTCAGATGGACCATAGCTCAAGGCGCTCACGACTTCTACTATATATAGGCCCTGATCAGCAATGAGCTTCTTAAGTCCTTGAATAGTATAGAACTTTGCATATGTGTAAAATTTATGCCCAGCCTTCTTCTTTTCCTCATATAATCTTCCCCAAGGTGAATCCCTTAAAACTACACAAACTATCAAGCTCCCATCCTTCTTTAGAACTCTAAAAGACTCTTTGATGACTAAACTAGGTTTATCGAGGAAGCAGAGGGTGCAAACCATAAGCACGTAATCAAAGATTTTATCGATGAAGGGAAGACGCTCCCCTATGGCTTGAATTACATCTACACCCCTCTCCTTGGCTATGTGAAGCATAGCGAGACTGGCATCAATACCTACATCAACGCCTATCCTTCTTGCAAATACTCCTGTACCTATTCCTATTTCTAAGCCAAGACCTCTTAAGTTGAATTCTTTTACAACTTGAACCTCTGACTCATAGATGGCAGGATGCTTAAAGTACCAAGAATCGTATTCTTTTGCATAATCCTCGAAGACATTACGAAGTGCTTTATCATAACTAGGTTCTGCCATCATATCCAGCCTTCATAAAATCGCTTTCTATGCCAATCCTTGTAAGATTCGCCAAGAGGTTCAGGTTCCACTCCCTTAGGTAATATGGATCTGATTAGCTCTTCATCTTCAAGCAACTCATACTGCTTTGGATCATCATAAACAATCCCTTTTAGAAGAAGATCATAGGCTTGGGCTATTAGCTGCATCTTCTTCATCGAATTATGATTTTTAGGATTTCTATCAGGATGATATCTCAATATGAGTCTTCGATAAGCCCTCTTTATTTCATCTTCACTTGCATCACTATCTACTCCAAGAATTTGCTCAGCCCTTCTTTTAATCGAGTCTTCTTTGAACCTATGCTTATTCAACTATCTTCAAAAGATTTGTAATTGTTAGATTTAAGCATTCCGTTTTATTTGAGGGATACTGTCAAGAATTA
>JBNAWJ010000088.1:0-6370 GCA_049699795.1 Nitrososphaerales archaeon
GCCTTCTGGCCGAATGACAAATATTCTAGACAATTAACTAAAATGGGACACTACCGAATCTTTCTTATCTTCGATATTCCTTTATCGGCTATGGCACCGCAGACTATGACCTTCAAATCATAGTACTTTAGAATGATTAACTAATAAAAGTCATTTGGCATACTTTCCAGGGTTCTTATCGAAGGTCGATTTGCAGGCACTAGAGCAGAAGTAATAAGTCTTGCCTTTGTAGTCTGATTTGAATTTTGCCGTCTTTTCATCCACAGTCATATTACATATAGGGTCTTTTGCCAAAATCTCACCTCAATGAATTTATTCCACCCAAAATATTTATGTTTAAATCATAAGGTAAAGCTACATTTTGACAATGGATTTCAAAGAGAAACGATTAAAGGTTAGAAGATTACCGAATAAAGAGCAAGTAGATTAGAAGAGGGTATAAGAAAGTGGGTTATAAATTTGATGAGAAAATAGCCAAGTTTAGATCAATCAATAACCCATACAAGCATGATGTAATAATTCATCCTATCATGAGAGGGGGAATAATTCCTGATGAAGTTCAAAAGATGATAATAGATGAAGGATGGATGAAAGTTGGCTATGCTGTTTGCTATGATTGTATTGAAGGAAGATCAGGCTTGGTATCAAAGCCTCCTATCAATGAATTTCTCTCAACTGTAGCAGAATTCTTTGATGGCGATATGGCTGAGCATACCTTTGGGTCAAGGGCTGCCCAATTCTCTGTTATGAAGACTATAGCAGATAACATTTCAGAAGATTTTGCAAAAATAGTTCTAACAGACCCATTATGCCATTATACAACAGCCATTGCAGCAGAGATGAACAATCTTAGGCTTTTAGAAGCACAGCATTCTAATTATCCAGATTACAAAGTTAATGCAGAGGATTTTGTAAATAAGATTGAGAGCATAAAAAAAGAGACTGGGAAATTGCCTGGATTGATAGCAGTGACTCACGTTGAACCATATTATGGAAATTTGAACCCTGTTAAAGAGATAGGCAAGATAGCAAAAGATTATGGTATACCATACATGGTCAATGCTGCCTACACTGCAGGCATATTTCCTGTTAGTATGAAAGAATTAAAAGCAGACTTTCTTACAGTATCTGCCCACAAATCTATGGCATCAATAGGTCCTTTAGGCTTCTTAGTTACAAACTATGAATGGTCGGATAAAGCCTTCAAGAAATCGACGATAAAGCCTGACTGGACTGGAAGGACCTTTGGTAAGAAAATTGTCAATATCTTTGGTTGTAGCATTGGAGGATTACCTTTGATCTCAGCCATGTATTCCTTTCCTCATGTTGTAGAGAGAGTAAAGAAATGGGAAGAAGAATTAGATAAGGCAAGATGGTTCATATCAGAAATGGAGAAGATGGATGGTATAAAGTTGGTAGGAGAGAGACCTCATAACCATCATCTAATGCATTTTGAAACTCCGATCTTTTGGGAAATATCAAAGCATCATAAGAGGAAAGGATTCTTTCTTGCTGAAGAAATGATAAAGAGAGGAATAGTTGGGCTTCATCGTGGATTGAGCAAGCACATGAAGATTTCATTATATGGATTGAGTTGGGAAGAAGTGAAGAGGGTTAGAGACGCTTTTTATGATTTAACTCAAAAATATGTTGATGAATTTAAGTTAAATTATGAGTTGCCAAAAGCCTGAAAAATATTATTTGCTTTTCCACCTCTTCATCAATTCTTCGCTATTAATAATTTCTGCACCGTATATTCTCTTGATATAATCTAATCCTTCTAAATGATCTTTCTCTGTGAAGGCATCGACACAGTCTTCTGGGACTATTATTTTGTATCCTCTGAAGAAGGCATCTGCAGCCGTATGCCTATCACATATATTGGTATGCAGACCTGTTATTACAACAGTATCAACCTTTAAATCTCTAAGCAATGGGTCTAGACCTGTCTCATAAAAGGCGCTATAGGTTCTTTTTTCGATTAAGTAATCTTTCTTGTCAGGCTTTAACTCTTCTATTACTTGAGCTCCTTCTTCTCCTTTCATAGAATGCTCCCCCCAGAGTGCCATTTCTCTATCCACTGGAAGATGTGTATCTGTTACGTAGATTACTGGCTTTGATTTCTCTCTAGCAGATTCTAAGAGCTTCTTCATGTTCGGTATTATCCTTTGGGCTCTGTCACACTTTAGTTTCCCATACACGAAGTCTTTTGCCATGTCTATTACTAAGATTGCCTCTGGCATATCAATCAAGAAGATACACTAACAAATAAGGATTTTAATGTTTTTTGTCATCACTTATGGACTTCTCTAATCTTCTTAATAGCTTCAAGAATAACATCTTTAAGCCTGTCAAGCCCCACTGTTTCTTCACCTAGGACTGAAAGCCCGGTGTGATTGCTGAACTCCTTTACTTCATCTTTAAACTCATTCAAATTTCCAAGAGAGTCTATTAGAATTATTCCTTTAAGATTTCCGAACCGCTTTTTTGCTTCTTTCTTACTGAGGTTAAAGATACTGTTGAGTCTTGGGCTCGTCTTTAGGCTTGAAGGCATCCAGCCAGGTGATAGATAAAAATAATCGTGATTCAGATCTATTTCTAAAAGTCTTCCATGACCGCCCAGCAGACAATCTATGCAATTCAAAGCATCAACTTTGACGACGTTATCAAATTTCCCAATAATACCTTTCATGTTAGGATGACAAAGATCGCCATAAACAACAACTACTTTCGATTTATCTTTTGAATATTTTTCCAAGGACAACTTTAATTCTCTTTCCAACTCATCGTAATCTACATGAAGGTCTGCATTTAGGAAGCATGGTTCAACTTGTAAAAGACCTTGTTCCATCAGTTTTTCTATTTCTCTCTTTAACATGCTACAAGAAATTAGGTAAGGTTTCAAGTTCCATACTCCTTTAACTTAGATTAAAACCGACTAGGAAACCTGCAAGTTGAGGGTCTGAAAGGTCCATCCTATCCTTGAACTGGCTCCTCAAAAAGCCAAAGGCTGGTGGCGAGGGAAATGAAAGAACATGATCCTTTATCTCTTTAATCTTTGAAAAGTGATCGATCTGGATCCCGTTGAAAAGAAAGTAAGTGTCCCCGCTGGCAAACGTAGCAGAGTTGATCTTTGCATCCATCTTTATTGCAAAAAATCACTAATGACCACATATTTTTTGCCCTTTTTGAATTCCTCAATTTTGTTGGGATCTAAGGTCATCCCTACAACTTCGCCTTTGTTTATCAGTTGTATCACATTGCTACCTCTTGGTATTTCAAAGTTAACATTGGTGAAAAGAACCATAGTAACCTCGCGGGAAATGGACTCTTTGACTCCCTCATTCTTACCACGCCCCAAACCGCCAAAGACGTTCTTCATAGCCATCTCTTCCAATTGTGCAACAGTCTTACACTGTTCCTTGTTTAGCTCAGCAACTCCAACAACTCCCTTAACATTCATTATCATGACCTTTACCTTTTCCAATGTCTGCTCTTTATTCATAGAATTCATTATACAGACTCCTTTTATAGTGTTATAAAATATTGTGTTTGATTTGGTAAATCTTCACTACCAACTATTCTAGTTCTTGTGGTAGTAAGCAAAAATAAGATCAGAAAAAATCTTTCTTTGCATAAGTAGCATTTTCACTGTCTCATCAAAACCTATCTTGTAAATAATTTTTGTTCGAAATCAATCTAAAAATATAGGGGGAATTTACCATAAGCATGCTTCCCCCCTACTCCGACTGTTTACATTTAGTTTATGCTTCCTTCTTCTTGGCTTTTTTCTTAGCTTTCTTGGCCATACACAACTTCCCAGCCTATTTCGGAATTTTAATTATCAGCCCGATATATATAAATTTATAGCAACCACGTTTCTCAATTGAGTTAAAGATAGATGATTTTCTGATAAAAAAATAAAATAATTGGAATAATAGCCTTGTTAAAAAGGTAAGAAAAAAGAGCGAATTTTTGGCTTAACAAAATGTTCATAAAGGATCATCTTGGAATGTTAAATAATTTCAAATAGTGATGATTTGAGCAAAAAAATAAAGACATTGGCATTTCAAGGCGAAAAAGGAGCATATAGCGAAGAAGCAGCTATTCTATTCTTTGGCCCATCCATAAAGGCAGAGCCTTGTAGATCTCTCCTTGAAGTCTTTAAAGCTGTAGAAGAAGGACAAGTAGATACTGGCATCGTCCCAGCAGAGAATTCCCTTGAAGGTAGCGTAAATCAAACTTATGATCTACTCTTAAGTTCTGAGCTAAAAGTAAGTGGAGAAGTAATTCTTAGGGTTAATCACTGCCTTATAGCCAATAAGAAGATGAGTTTAGAATCTATCAAGACAGTATATTCACATCCTCAGGCTCTAGCTCAGTGTAGAAACTTCTTAAATAGTTTAAAATGTGAAGTGATACCAACTTATGACACAGCTGGCAGTGTTAAGCTAATAAAAGAAAAGAAATTGATGGACTCTTGCGCCATAGCAAGTGAGAGAGCTGCCAAGATCTATAAAATGAAGATATTAGCCAAAGGCATAGAAGATGATAAGAACAACTTCACTAGGTTCTTTATATTGTCAAAAAATGATTCACCATACACAGGAAAGGATAAAACTTCAATAATATTTTCTACAAAAAATATCCCTGGGGCTTTATACTCAGCTCTAAGAGAGTTTGCAATAAGAAGAATAAACTTGACAAAGATAGAGTCAAGACCTACAAGGATCACTCCTTGGGAGTATAACTTCTACCTAGACTTTGAGGGGCATAGAAATGAAGATAAATGCAAAAAAGCATTAGAAGGATTGAAGAAGAAGGCATTGTTCGTAAAGATACTGGGCTCTTATCCAAAATGGTCTTTATCACATAAAAAAGCATAAAAACTCTTAACAACTTTAACTCATAAAGTGGGCCGGTAGCTCAGCATGGTTAGAGCGTTGAGCTGATAAAAATGCAGACACTCAAAGGTCGCCGGTTCAAATCCGGTCCGGCCCATTACAAAAATATTAATCAGATTAAATTTCACTATCCGATAGAGTTTTATATCATAATATGCAGTAAAACGATGATTTAATTGGGTAAAGTTGTGACAGGTATCAAGGCTGGAGTCGTTGCAGGAGTTATTTACAGCATCATTCTCGCTCCATTTACATATTTCACATTGGTCCTTTTGAAGGACGATATAATATCCATGATTATGGCTAGTCTACCTGAAGGTTATTCATTGACGGCAGAAGAGATTTTCAGTTTCGCATTGCTCATTGGTATCATCACTGTCTTTATCGCAGGAATCATTCTAGGAGTAATATTTGGGCTAATATACGGCTGGGCCTATGAGAAGATTCCTGGCAGAACAGCTACAATCAAGGGCACCGTCTTTGGCATAATTCTATGGTTGATCTTCTCTGTAATACTTGGCTTTGGTAATTTGGGATATGGTGTTACTTACTATCTATACAGTCTAGTAGAGGGTTTGATCACGTCTCTTATCTTCGGTCTTCTTCTAGGCTACTTCTATAACAGATTCACTCCTAAGACTATAGAGTGATTTAATCTTCTTAAAGTGAAGAGCTTTTGGCTTTCGAACTTCAAATCCCTAGTTGGATTGCCATTCTAATAGCTCTAGTCCCAGCTTTTGCTGTATTCGTATACTTCGCTAAAACTAAGGGCTCTATGTGGCTTGCCTTCGTACTTGGAGGAGCAGGCTGGTTCGGTGCATTGCTTCTAAGAGTTCTACCTCTACAGCTTCCATTGTTGATTTATGGACAGGATTTTGCATCGAGTTTGATCTACTTTGGCTATGCATCTTTCCTTGCAGGTCTCTTTGAGGAAGGCATTCGATATATTTGCATAAGTAAGGCATCATTTGCCAGAGAAGATCATAAGCATGTTCTATCCCTTGGTCTTGGATGGGGGTTCTTAGAAGTAGTGCTCATCTATGCGTTAAACGTTCTTGCCATCCTTTTTCTGATGCCTGAACATACCTTTATGAATCTATTACCTGGAGCCATAGAAAGGAATACTACTATTCTTCTACATATTGCTCTATCCTTCCTGGTCCTCTGTGCACTAAATATGAGAAGATTTCTCATATTAGCAATAGGAATTCATGCAGCAGTGGACATAATAGCCTTGTGGATTTACCATTACGTATTCGTTGGAGAGGTTTGGCTTGTTGAGGGGATTCTATTCGCTATGACCATTATCGTTGCATTATTTGCATACCTTATAGCGAAGAGATATTCGCCTATAAAACCGAAACAAGAGCAAACACTAGGCGCGATATAGAATTCGTAGCCATTCACTTCTTAACTAAACTTTGGCAAATTTAACTGTTATCTTTTAGGATATATTTTTCATGCGT
>JBNAWJ010000089.1:0-6318 GCA_049699795.1 Nitrososphaerales archaeon
CTAAAGGAAGCATAACTTAACATGATAAAGCAAGTGGTTAACTTCAGCAGTAACATCGATACGTCCATGCAAGGATCAATTCTTAAGGATTTTTAAGATGCTTGAATTGCATCTTGAAGGTTACATTCCCTCTTTTGCGGGAGCGAAAATTTTCTCCTTCGGAAAGACAACTATGCCTTTGTCAGTAATGCGATATAAATGAAAGTCGAAATCATGTTTTACACCTCTAATTTTCTGAATCTGAATCCCTCGAACAAACCCTCCCCCTACCTGTAACATATCGAGAAAGATTACGCCATCAGCGATAAAATGCTCCATCATAAAACTCCTGCCTAATTCATAAGAGCGGTGCTCTGTTGTGATCAATGTCGTACAATCTAAACCAGATATACCTATGAGTAAGCGCACTATCTCTAGCCTTCTCTCAAAATCATCCCTGTAATGCATGAGCAAAGCTGTTAGTGCATCGATAGCAACCCTCTTTGCGCCTATCTCCCTCACTTTTTGCCTTATCAATTCAGAAAGCCCATAAGCCTTGAATTCAATAAAGCCAGTATGAACGCCTGATACAGTCAGCATCGTTTCTCCTCTTAACGGGTTGGCATCTACAAGAATCAATTTCCCTTTGGATACTAAGCTCCTCAAATCCATTCCAAAATTCATCATGTTTCTGATTATGCTATCTGGGCTTTCTTCAAGAGTTACATAAACGCCTGGTTCGTTATGATCTAAGATGCCCTTACAAAGAAATTCCATGCAAAAAGTCGTCTTTCCAGACCCTGGAACCCCTGATATGACTATTGTTTTACCTCTTGGGAAGCCGCCTTCCATCAACTCATCTAATCCTTCAATGCCACTCGGGACTCTACTAATCAAATTGCATCTCCCAGAGAATTAGGATGTTTGTCTTTAAATATAAAGGTTTAAAAATTCTCACTCTTTAAATAAATCAGTCGTGGATAGGGATCAGGTTGGAATTTAGACCTTCAGAATTGGTTGGTGCTTTGGTAGTAGACTCTGAAGGTTACATTTATGGTCATGTGGTAAAAGTTGATATTAAACCAGAGGGACCATTTTTTAAGGTTAAATCTTTAAAGAGTGTTCAGGAGCAAGTACCTGATGTTGAAGCCTTAAAACAAATCCTTCTAAGAGATCACAAAGAAAAGTATAACATATCTAGCATTCAAGAGCTGTACAAATTTATAGCAAGCGAACTCAAGATACAGTCAATCACAGAAAATGATTTAGTAAACTATGCAAAACTCAAAGAAGCAAAGATACCCATGAAAGAAGTTTCAAGAGAAGTAGAAGAGGAGAAGCCAGACATTCAATTGAGTGATGCAGAAGTTATGAACAAAAGTGATTTGGGTAGCTGTATTTTAGTTAAGAATCCAATAGAAAGTATGATGAGAGGCATAGAGCCACAAAAAGGTTTACCTTACCAAAAGGAAGAGAGCTTAAGGGGTAAGCTTGTCATAGATAACTCGGCTAAGATTTTGGGCAAACTTCATAGCATTTTAATGAGTCCAGAGGGTCTAAGCATTCAGGTATGCAAAGAAATTATGGTGACGAGATTGGTTCCAGATAGAACCGATTGAAGAAAAGAATTTTCTCTGAAAAAAAGCCAAAAGAGCTTATTAAACATATGGAATCCTTGGGTTTTGAACAGCCTCAAGATTTGAATGATGATAAGATAGTGACATATGCCAAAATGAAAGGTTATGAGATACCAACAAACCTAGTGTCCAGCAAGACTGTCTTTTTGTATAAATCCTCTGTACCTTGGCATCAGATAAAGAAGATAGGTGATGTTGTACTATTAAACAAGACTCTACCAGAAGTTTTTGTAGAGGAATCGAAGACGGAAGAACCAAAGCACATAGAAGATTATTCTAAAGTCATAGCAAAGAAGCCTTATCCTTCAAGCATACAAGAAAGAGAATTTCTAGGTCTATCTCAAACAGGGTTGGAGAGTTTTTCCTATGGAACTTTTATTGGCACTCTTCTTATGATCTTTATTGGCCTTTTTCCATATATTGGTGCTCTATTTTCTGGAGGAGTGGCAGGATACCTAACTAAAGAATGGAAAAGAGGAGCTATAGCAGGCATTCTAAGCGGTTTTCTCGGTACATTGATAATAACGATAATTCTTCACTTATTAATCCCTATAGGATTAAAGGATTTCTTATCACTTTCCTTGCCTAGTTTTATTCTAAATGCAACTATGGATTTCTTGAACTATGCAACAAGTGAAGCATTCCTTTATTCTCAAAGCTTGGTGAATGCGTTAATGGGATTAATTGGAGGTTTATTTATAGGATTTTTAAAATATAGATGAATGATTACATCTGGCTTATAATGAAGCAAAACATGTTTTTAGGATTATTTTAGCATAATCGATGAATAATCACAAGCGTTAAATATATGTTCTTCACTTTGTTTTCTGATTGGCTTGCAAGCCTCTTTAGAGTTTAAAACGTTTAATACACCTGATGAGCTTAAAAAGTTCCTGGATGATGAGATAGGTAGGATTAGAACACTATTAGGTGATTATCTCCGCCGTTTAGAAGAGAATCGTATTAAAACAGAGAGGTTAAAGAAGGCTCAAGAAGCCATAGTGAAGCTTGCAGGAGAAAAGCAAGTGGCTTCTTTTGAAGCAAGGGAAATAGATCTATCAGGTTTAAAAGTCCTCGTAAATCCAAGTTTAAGGCAGGAAACTGAGGTTCTTGAAGACATAGTCAAAAGTTTACAGGATAAGCTAAATATAATTCAGAAGATAAGAAAGGCTTTAGATCCTCTTGCAAGCTTTGAGGAAGGCATAGTAACCATAGCAACAGTCATGAGCGATAATATCCCTGTAAAGATCATGATTCATTTAAAGCCTTGATAGTAGGTTTTGGGCTGATATTAAAGTGGTATCATGGACTCGTTTTGTTGCAACAGTAATTCTCTCTTTCTTAGCATCTGTTGCATTGGGATGGGTATTTTTTGTCTTTACTCAGACCTATTTGGAGCCTTTTATACCACCTTTCATGGTAGCAATTTTAATGATTTTACTCTTTTTTGCCCTATTCGTTACTCTTAGTGTCCTAACTTTTGTTTATGAGACTTATTAACCATCCTTTTTATAGAATGACTAAGCCTTTTTCACTGTAGAGTTTCTTTTCATGATCTAATTTAAGTATTGACTCAATTTTCTCGAAATGGGAAAGTGCGTCTGAACCAAGATTAGTTATTTTATAGAATATGCCTTCGCTTACCATTGTTCTCTCAATAAGACCTAAATCCATAAGCCATTGAAGGTCTTTCTTCAATTCATCCCAAGTTAGATTTGCCTTATACATTATATGCGTTTGTTTTATGAGACCCATGCTTGCTATAACTCTTAAAATATCGATTAACCTCTCAAGCTTGGATCTTCGAATTATCTTCAAACCGAAAATAAAAACGAAAGACTCTTTAATAAATTTTTTCCTATTTTCGAACTCATTGCAAAAATCTCTCATTGTTATCTTCCTTTATGTTTTCCTATGCTTTAAATTAACGTTATCTGACCATGATGCTTTAATTTCATCATAATAGATTTTTGCAATGAGTTCTTTTCGTCAATTACTTATTTAAGAGGAAGACATCACTTTTAGGCTTCTCTTAAGCAAAGAAGCTTGCCTGTGAGGAATCCAACCTTGCTTTATTAGGGAATCTATAGCATTAAATATCTGCTTTTTAGCTTCAAAGGAAGTTAACAAATCTAACTTTTTACCCATCTTATAGATCTCTCCCTCGAAGATAGGATCTGCCTTAAGATATTCAATGAATTTAACTTCGAAGATAGTCATGATTTGACCAGAATAAGGTCTAAGAAGTGGAGAGGATATACCATGCATCCATTTTAATGGAGGATGAGCAGGAAATTGAACCAAGCTAGGAGGATATGTCTTGTATCTTTTCCTCCCTTTTATGTCTTCATAGCAGACAAGGTAAAAAGGTATGCACAAGAATTTTGTCTCATCGCCCTTAAACTCTTGCAATGGCAGTTGCTCTATCTGCTCTAAGCTAATTCTTGCATGCTTGTGCATGTCTAATATTTGGCGTCTTAGAGTCATGACTTTGTTAGAAAGGTCTTTTGCTTCTTCCCTTCTCTTTCTTACTTCCAATTCTCTTTCTATCTCCATGTCGTTAAGTGATTTCATCTTAGATTCTATGAGTTGTTTGTATGCACGCTCGATAGAAAATACCTCTTTTCCTCTCTCATCATCTAACGCTTTTATCACTGATTGAATCTCTTCTATCTCTTTTTCAATTCCTTCCATTCTTGAGGATATATCCTTTAATATTCTACTCCAGAGATCGATGTAAATCTTATCTTTTTTTGAAGATGAATTTATCATCTCCTTCAAAGTCTCATAATCTTTCTTTAGATACATGGATAATTTCCTGTATTCTCCTATCTGAGAGTTGAAGAGTTCCTTACGTTCCTCAAATCTTGATAAAACCATCTTCATCTCTAACTCTTTCTTCATCTTGAGTTGCTCTACAGACCTGTTGACGATTTCCGCTGTAACCTCCATTTGATTCCTATATTCATTGTTTATGCCTATTATTTCTTCATCTATTTGAGCCATATGAAAGCTAGTTTCCTCATCTAAAACTTTTGTTGCCTCCTCAAGCTTAGCTATGTCGTTTTCCAGCTCCCGTTTCACTTTATTCAGCTCGTAGACAACTTCCAACATCTTTCTCTCATCTAAGTGTAAGGGTAGCATGAGGGAGTTTGGATATAAAGCACCAATAACACCAAAATCGTTTATGTAGCTAGTAATGGCTAATGCAAGAGGTTTGTCTATTAAACCCATTACAGTATAATCCTTTTTTCTAAATTGAGAAAATGTCTTATCATGCCTAATGAGTAGGCTATTGAAAAGATTTCTACTATTATGAGCATCCTTCAACTGACTTATGAATTCGTCTACTGGAGGTAACTCAACTGCCGATAAAGAAAAGGAATGAAGATTAATAGGATCGATGAATATCCACCTATTGTTTACTGGATAAGCCCAAATTCCATAATAAGCCTTCACGACAAAGGATACGATCTCTTGCTCCTTCCTTATGAAAGATCTCTTTTTCTCTTTCTCAACCATATAGTAAATAAATGCCATCTCAAGCTCCTCATCAATAGGCTTTCTATTTAGAGAAGATATGGCAAAGGAAGGTATGATTAGATTTCTTTCCATTCTTTCGCTCATTATTTGTTCATCGCCTTTATTATAAGTTGTCTTTGTGCAATTCTATTTCTCTTCAATCTCAATTTCATAATAAAAAGATTTATGATGGAAAGAAATAGAGCAGAAATCTATCGAATTATTTTCTAAAGGCGTAGAGCAGTAAACCTATTCAAGTCTTTGGGCGAAAATGAATGGTGATCTTTTTGTATGCTTGATCTTAAATTTAGTTATTGAAGCTAAAGCATGATCAGATTGCACTCTTTTACATCCAGATTATCGATGTGCTTATACTTTGAGGCGCTATATCTTCAAATATTCGTCTGAGCCATCTAAACGAGGCATCGTTCACCAACTATCCAAAGACAGATGCTATCAGCAAAGGAGAAATTGGTAAAAGATACAATTCAAATACTTGAGAATAATGCTATGAAGGTTAATGGAATGATAGGATTATTGGAGCATTTCTCATATAGAGGATAAACTTGCTAGGTTCATCGATTGGTTGTCCCAGAGCCGAGAAATGGATCTAACACTGTTTCGCCAACGAACGTAAATAACTTTATTAATCTTCTTTGAATCTCTTCTGGAAAAGCAGCAATACCATCCTCCCTTTTAAAGGCAAGACGTTAGTTATATCCCACACTGAAAGATACCATTTCCCTTCATTAAATTCGTGCATATCTATTTTGAAAGATTTAAATTCAGGATTAATCTTTGGATAACGATACTTGCCATTTTGAAGAATTAAATTTTCCTCAAAATATATTATCTGGATAAAAATACATGGGATACGGATGCTGTATCTGAACACCGCTTCGACAGCTTATCCTAATATAACCTTCAGGCTTCCTCCAAATTATTCTATCATAATAAGTAAAGCCTTCCTCCATCATTATCCTGTTTATATCCGCAACAACCGGGTAAAGCCCACCCTTTATTCTGACATCTTGAGTAACAAAACAAGCAATACGACCTGGCGCTAAGACCCTCCGAAGCTCCTTTGCAACACCCCTCATTAAATCTAAGAATTCATCATAATCTTTAAACAAGCCTGGATAATCAAAAGGTGCATTAAAATATGGCGGCGACGTAACCA